>JALWYO010000032.1 GCA_026992735.1 Deltaproteobacteria bacterium | reverse complement strand
CTCCACCGCCTGAGAACCCTCCGCCGCCACTGCCGGAGCTGCTGCCAGGGCTTATGGAGGCACTTTCCACAGCAGATGCGAGGCTTGTGCCAATTGAATGGGACAGTGCTACAGGTGTATGGTAGCTGCCTATGTACCACGAAGGTGAATATTGCCCTGAAGCGACAGGTGTTCCTGCCTCTTCCAGGTACCTGGTAAATCTTTCCGCCCACTGGTTTTCAACGTCAAGCGCCACTGCCCAGGGCAGGTATTTCTCGAATAAGCGAGACCTGTTATCAGGAGAGGTAAGCTCGTTGAGCCTGTCTTTTTCTGCTGTCTGCAGAAATATCCTGAACCCCTCGATGTGGTCCAGTATCTTCCTGCCCTGCATGGTAGGGGCCTTCATGAGCTGGTAGAAGACCAGGTTTACTGCAACGAGTATGATAAATACCATGAGGCCCTGGATACCGACAACCGTGGCGTACATGAAGCAGCCGACGAACCAGAAGATCGTGAAGGGCAGGGCAAACAGGGCCGTCTTTGCCACGTCCTTGAATGCCTTTGAGGACCTGGAGCTATACGCTGCCTTTATTGCATTGTATGCCATGTAGTCTAGCAATGCGGTAAATCCTGACCAGCCGGAGAGCCACAGGCTCATGAAGAGCGCTGCAAAGATGTCATCGCTGCCCAGTGCTATCACAACGATTGTCAATACGGATATGACAATCCCTGGAATCAGGTGTTTGCTGTTGAGCCTGAAATATATCCTCTCAAAATGGGCCTTGAGATTGTCTTTCAGTGCCTTCAGAGAGGATTGCACCCTGAATCTTTCTGCCTGGGAAAGCTCGATTTCGTCAGATGCATGAAAGAGCTTTGCAAACAAGGCCTTTTCTCCCTCAGAGAGTTCGCCTTTTTTGCCGGGTCCTTTCTTTTTTTCGAGAAAGAATGTCCCGTCTTCCTCTTTTATGTTCAGGTAACCCTTCACTGCCAGGTTCAGGACAGCGGAAGAAAATACCTTATTGTCAAAACCCATCTTTCTGATAAACCTTGCTGCAGCCGGGCCAAATAGCCTTGGTGGCTCAAACATGGGAATTATTTGGCCAGGCTCCGGGTCCTTACCCACCTTCTTCCAGGCAGAGAAATAATATATCAGGAGCAGGCCTACGCCTATCAGGCCTGCAAGCGTGGCAATGTTGTCTGCCAGGATGATGAACAGTTTTTCAAGAAAACCAGGCCTTTTTACCAGGCCAGGAGGCCATGCCACTGCCACGGTGAAGCCCTGGCCAGGCATCAATGGAGCGGTGGTCGCAAATGTTATGGATTTGCTGCCTGTTTCCACCAGGCGGGCATTGTTTTCTCTGGAGCCGTGCCTCCCAGTGTACGAGGCATACTGCAGGAACCTGGTTTTCCCTGGCAGGACTACGGTGACCCTTGCCGCCTCTATGGGGAACTGCCACCTGTCTCCTGTGACATTCCAGTACAATTCATCATAATCATCAAAAAAACCGATCATTCTGTGCATCTTGTAAGTCAGCTCAAACGTGTGGATGCCAACAGGAAGAATACGGTTTTTACTGCCCATGTATATCTTGATATAAGCGTTTCTTTTTTTTGTATGAAAGGGGGCCCTTTGTCCGTCGATCTTCACTTCCAGGACCCTGAGCCTGGAATTTATGCTGAGGGCATTTCCGGCAGAGTATTTCACCGGTATCTCGCGGTATATGCCGTGCCTGATGTTCCCTCTTTCACATTCAGCCCTGATGTTTTCAGTAACAGTTATGGAGGCGTCCGGGTTGACTATAACCGTGCTGGAAAAATCCAGGATAGCCTCCGATGCCATGGCAGGCAGTGAAGAGAGGCAACAGGCAAAAAATACAATTGTAAAAACAGCGTGTACCATGTTGAATCGGCTGTTTGAAGTCATGATGTCTCCTTCCTGTTGAAGGGTTTAGAACGAGACCTTTGGGACCGCCCTTGCAGAATCGTCTTCTATTTCAAAGAAAGGTTCCTTTGTGAAGCCGAACATGTTGGCAATAATGAAATTTGGAAAGACCTCAATGGCAGTATTCAGATTCCGGACCGTGCCGTTGTAGTATCTCCTGGCCATCTGTATCTGGTCTTCTATAGCGGAGAGCTCCTGCTGCAGGCTGAGAAAGTTTTGGTTTGCCTTGAGTTCTGGATAGTTTTCCGCTATTGCGAACAGTCCTCTCAGGCTGGATGTCAGCATCGCCTCTGCCTGCCCGCGTTCCACAGGGTTTGAGGCCTTGAGGGCGCTGGCCCTGGCCGATGTAACCCTTTCAAACACACCCCTTTCATGCTCCATGTAGCCTTTTACTATTTCTATGAGGTTGGGGATGAGATTAGACCTGCGCTTCAGCTGCACGTCTATACCGCTCCAGGCCTCCTTGCACAGGTTCCTCAGCCTTATGAGCCGGTTGTATATGGCAACTGCCCATGCAATGATCAGAAAAAATACTGTAATAAGTATGTATGCGAATATTTTCATGGAATTCCACCTTGCAGGTTTTAAACACAACAGATCTTGTCTCTATGGATCAGGGACATTGCAGGCCTCGTGTTTTGTGTGGCAACACCCTGTTTTTCAAATCGGCATATACATGGCGTGGCTTAACAGGGTATCTATTCTCCGCCGAGATAGGCCGAGATTACCTTGCTGTTGTGTTGTATTTCATAAGGGCTGCCCTGGGCAAGCAGCTTTCCATAATTCAGAACCAGTACATGATGTGATATCTCCATCACCAGGCTCATGTTGTGTTCTACCAGGATGATAGTGATGCCTGATTGGCATATCTGGACAATGAGGTCGCATAGTTCCATGGTTTCCGTGTCATTCAGTCCGGCAGCCGGCTCGTCCATGAGTAGCAGGTCAGGCTGTGCAGCAAGTGCCCGTGCGATCTCCAGTTTCTTGAGAATCCCGTAGGGCAGGGCGCTGGCCGGCATGTCGGCAATGTCACCAAGGCCACAAAACTCAAGGACTTCCATGGCCATTTTCCTTACCCTGTGTTCTTCCTTCATGACTGACGGCAGCCTCAGGGCAGCCGAGATCAGCCCGGAGTTGGAATGCATGTGGCAGCCCACCTTAACATTTTCAAGCGCGGTCATATTAAGGAACACCTGGAGGTTCTGAAAGGTGCGGGTGATTCCAAGCCCGGCCACCTTGTGAGGCGGCATACCTGTGATGTTGTTGCCTTTATAGAATATTGAGCCGGAAGTAGGCTTGTAAATGCTTGTCAGCATGTTGAAAAGCGTGGTCTTACCTGCACCATTGGGACCTATTACAGAGAAGATGATGTTTTCAGGCACAGAAAAGCTCAGGCCGGATATGGCTTTCAGGCCTCCGAATTGTTTTTCCAGATTTCTTGCTTCAAGAAGTGACATCGGCAGATCCCTGGCTTTTTCTTTTTAACAGCCTGAAAAACGTCTCTTCCATTGCCACAAAGAGGCCCTGTGGCAGGAAGATCATTATTACCATGAGAATGGCGCCAAAAATCATGACCTCAAAGTCTTCAAAGACCAGAAGTACTTCCGGCAGGAGTGACAGCAGGATGGCGCCTATTACTGCTCCAAAGGTGGAGCCAAGGCCGCCCAGCACCACCATGGTCACCAGCTCGATGGAGAAGAAGAAGCTGAACGATTCGGGACTGACAAAATCCTGCTGGTGAGCAAAAAGGCTGCCTGTAATGCATGCCAGCACTGCAGAAAATACGAACACATGGGATTTGACTTTGGCGGTATCCACGCCAAGCATCTGGGCCGCGATCTCGCTTCCATGCACTGCAGCAAGAGCCCTGCCCGACCTGGAATGCGCTATGTTCAGGGAGAAAAGCACGCTTGCCAGCATGAATATGGCAAATGTCCAGTACCATTTCAGGTCGCTGTCAATTGGATATCCGAGGATAGACAGGACAGGCAGGCCGGATATGCCGTCAGGGCCTCCAGTAAACTGGTCTGCCTGCACGAAAAATATATGCACTATGATGCCAAGGCCCAGTGTGGCCATTGCCAGGTAATGCCCTTTGAGCCTCAGTATGGGCCTGGAAAGCACGTAAGAAAGGACTGTCACTGCAATGACTCCGGCAGTCATGGCAAGCCATGGGTTCATCCCGTATTTTATGGTGAGCACGGCAGAAGAATAGGCACCCAGGCCGAAGAATGCCGCATGCCCAAGGGAGATCTGGCCGGCATAACCCATGAGGAGGTTCAGGCTTACAGCCAGTACTATGTTGGTGCATACAGTAACTCCGACCACTGTCACATAGTAGCTGTCAGGAAATAGCAGGGGCAGCATCAGGGTTGCAATGGCAAAGCAGTAATATCCGGCCAGGCGTTTCATACTCTGTCTGACTCCGCTTTTCCAAGTATGCCGCTGGGCCTGATAAACAGCACAAGCATTATGACAAAGAATGCTATGGCATCCTTGTAGCCTGATGAAATGAAGCCTGCTCCAACTGTCTCGATGAGGCCAAGCAGGAGACCTCCTACTACAGCTCCCATGGAGCTGCCCATGCCACCAAGGATGGCTGCGCAGAAACCCTTGAGCCCCAGCATTACCCCTGAGCCATAGGACATGAATGTTATGGGGGCTATAAGGATGCCTGCCGATGCTCCAAGAGCTGCAGAGAGCCCGTAGGAAATCAGCAGCATTTGTTTCACGTTGATGCCCACGAGAAATGCAGCCTTCTTGTTGAATGAACAGGCCATGATGGCCTTTCCCATGATTGTCTTGTCGAAAAAATACTTGACTGCCAGCACCGCAGCGGCAGTGCCAACCATTACCCAGATGTTTTGAGGCAGGATAGTTGCAGTGCCTATGGTAATAGGCTTGTCACCAGTGAATGGCGGCAGGCCGTAGATTTCCTTTCCCCAGATGAGAAGGGCAACACCGCGGAGAAAGATGGATGCGCCAATGGTTATGATGATGGTGGTGACTACAGTGGCATTCTTGGCAGGTTCTATGGCAAGCTTGTCCAGGGCAAGCCCCACCAAGACAGTGATGGATATGCCACACAATGCTGCCAGTGGATAGGGAAGGCCACCCTTGAGGAGAAATATGGCGCTCATAGCGCCAATCATGACAAATTCGCCCTGGGCAAAGTTGACCACATCGGAGGCGTTATAGATTATGGAAAAACCCAGGGCCACCAGTGCATAGATAGAGCCTACGGTGAGGCCGCTTATCAGAAATTGTAAGAGCTGGTCCATGACCTGCCTGTTCCCATGCGTGCAAAAATTACCCCCGACCAGTGTTCTGAATCGGGGGCGTATGAGTTCATGTGTTTTTCAGGGCTGTCTTTTAATAGAGAAGTTTCCAGTTTCCGTTCTCGATCTCTATCATCTTGAATGCATCCAGGCCCAGGCCCAGGTGATCCTTGGGGCTCATATTGAACACGCCGCCGGTGCCAACAAAGCCGTGGGTCTTTTCTATTTCATCCCTGATCTTGGCAGGATTGTTTGACTTTGCCCTTTCTATTGCGCCAACAGCTATGAACAGCGCATCGTAGGCATGGCCGCCGAAAGTTGAAACAGGGCCGTACTTTGCCTCGTATTTCTTCTTGTAGGCAAGGAGAACCTTTTTCTGTGGATCATTGGCAGGCAGCTGGTCAGCAACCAGGAGGGCTGCGGCAGGCAGGCGGACACCATTTGCAGCGTCACCGGCAAGCTCTATGAACTTTTTGGAAGCAACACCATGGGATTCATAAATGGGGAGCTTGATGCCGAGCTGCTTGGCATTCTTGACTACTATAGCAGGGGCCTTTCCAAATCCGAAATTCAGGATGGCTTCTGCTTTTGTGGCCCTGATCTTGGTCAGCTGAGTGGTCATGTCGGTATCGGAGTTTCCGTACTGCTCGTCTGCCACTATTTTTATGCCGTACTTTGGAGCAAGTGCAAGGCACTGGGCACGGCCTGATTTGTCAAAGCCGCCGTTGCCTGTAATAAGGGCAACTTTTGTGATTCCCCTCTTTTTCATATCCATGAAAATCTTTTCTGCTGCCATGCGGTCCGTGTGCGGGGTCTTGAAAACCCACTTTTTGACCGGCTCGATGATCCTGACAGAGCCTGCCAGGGAGATAAGGGGCACCTTTGCCTTCTGAACGATGTCTATGACTGCAAGCGTGTTGCCTGATGTCGTTCCGCCAATGATAAGGTTCACCTTGTCTTTCTTGATAAGCCTGTTGACGAAGTTCTTGGCATCCTTGGCCTTTGCCTTGGTATCATAATGGACGAATTCTATCTTCATGCCATCGATACCACCCTTGGCATTGATCTCGTCAATATACATCTGCAGTGTCTTGAGTTCCGGGTCGCCAAGGAATGATGCCGGGCCTGTAACGGCAAGAAAAGAACCTATCTTTACCGTTTTGCCAGCCATTGCCTGACCTTGACCAAATACCATACCCATGCACAGACACAGAGCAGCAAGCACAAGTTTCTTTAATCCCTTCATGAAAAATCTCCTCCCATGATAATTTTTGGCCATGAAAATGCCTGGTGCTTTAGCGCATTTCATGGCTTGCCATGCAATTCCGCCAGGGCGGACTGTAAAAAGTTTGAACACTTGCGTTGACTTATTACACAAAAAAAGACCATTTATCAATGTCTATTATGACCAAGTGTTTCCAACCCGTCAGGGAATCCTCCTTCTTGCGAAACATATATTCTCCACTTCTGTATCCGTATATAAGCTTGGCCAGGATTTACCATCAAGGATCTTGTTTGCTATGAGAATATCAGGTCTCGTCGTAATACATCATCTTATTGTCATTTTCCTGCAAATTTTGTACAAACAGGGCCTTTTACATTGACACAAGCTTGATTTGGCAGTTATATTGGCGAAGTTAATATTAGGAATCATCATGATTTTATTGTAAACACAGTAAGGCTCAATTTTTAGATTGAAAGGTTTTTGGAGGGGTGAAAAGTAATTTTGTTAACATTTGTCACTCAACTTTCGGAGTAAATTTTCCAGAAAATTTTCAAAATAATATATTGAAATAATTTATATAT
>JALWYO010000031.1 GCA_026992735.1 Deltaproteobacteria bacterium | reverse complement strand
ATCCCAAGAGGATTGCTGACAGAATCCTTGGCATGGGCGACATGCTGACACTGATCGAAAAGGCCCAGGAGAGCTTCGACCAGGACAAGGCAATGGAACTTCAGGAGAAGCTCAAGAAGAACAGCTGCACCCTGGAAGACTTCAGGGATCAGCTTCGCCAGGTCAGAAAGCTTGGCAGCATCCAGCAGATCATGTCCATGATACCGGGCATGAATAAGATGAAGCAGTTCAAAAAGGGGATGATGCCTGATGAAAAAGACCTGGTTAAAATAGAGGCCATAATAAATTCCATGACTCCCCAGGAACGAAGGAAATATTCCATTATAAATGCCAGCAGGAGGCGCAGAATTGCCAGGGGAAGCGGGACAACTGTCCAGGATGTGAACCAGCTGCTAAAAAATTACGCAGAGATGAACAAAATGCTAAAAAAGCTGGGCAAGTCCAATTTCAAAAAATTACCCAAGGGACTATTGCCTTTTTAAGGCAATCGGGTAACACTTGGGCATATCCTATATACCATAATATATGAAATAAAAATTCCTGTGTCAGGCATGATACAGGAATTGAACAAATAAAATCGGAGGATTAGATGGCAATAAAGTTACGTTTGACAAGGGGCGGCAGGAAAAAAAGACCGTTTTACAGAATTGTTGCAGCAAACTCGGAAGTCAGGCGGGATGGCACTGTACTGGAAATACTCGGGACTTATGATCCGCTTAAAGATCCTGCAGAAATTAAGCTAGATGGCGAAAAGGTCAAAAAATGGCTCGATAGGGGTGCCAAGCCATCTGACACGGTGCGCTCCCTGATTGCAAAGGCAGCTGTTAATACATAATTGTTCATAATTTTCACTGTGCCACAGATATCTGTGTTGACTGGCAGCCTAATCTTAAATTCCACTGCCATAGACATTGGCGGGCAGGGAGTTTCGTGATACAAGCAAGAACACGGTAGCTGCCAGCCGGATATGATCCTGCTGCCGAGGACCAGAAGGTGCTTTTGATGCGGAGGTAAATCAGATGAAGGAACTGGTAGAACACATTGCTAAGGCACTTGTAGATTTCCCCGATCAAGTTGAAGTAAACGAGGTCGAGGGGCAGCAGACCTCGGTCATAGAGCTAAAGGTCGCCAAGGAGGACCTTGGCAAGATCATTGGAAGACAGGGCAGAACAGCCCGGGCCATGAGGACTATATTGAGCGCGGCGTCCACCAAATTGAAAAAGCGTTCCGTGCTGGAAATACTGGAATAGTCTGTAATAGTCTCTACCCGGCCATCAGCCCGTTGTCCGGACAAGCCTGTTTCCTTGCCTTGTGGCAAGTGACAGGCTTTTTGTTGTTGGTCACGCATGACATGGTTAAAAGGGTATCTGCCTGCCGGGCCTGTTGCTGCATACTTCCAGGCAGGTTGTCGTATCTTTGCAATGAACGGCTTCATAAAAGTGGGCAAAATAGCAAGGCCGGTGGGCCTTAATGGCGAAATCCTGGCAAAGGCCTTTTCAAGCCTTGACAGCATAACAGCTTCCGGATCCCTTTTTCTCGCCACCAGGAGTGGCCGATATGAAGAATTTTTCATCAATGCATTCAGAGAAAAAAAGGCAAAACAAGCGGTTTTGTCCCTGAGGCATGTGGACAGCAGGGACAAGGCTGAAATACTGTCAGGCATGACAATATTTCAGGATATAACCCGGCTGCCTGCAGGTAACGATGAGTATTACTGGTTTCAGCTGAAGGGACTGGATGTAGTTACTGTCAACGGCAGATGGCTTGGAAAGGTGTCTTCTGTAATGGAGACCGGAGCGGCAGATGTCCTGATCGTGAGAAACCGTGATATTGAAATCCTGGTGCCAATGGTGGATGAGGTAATAAAGCGTGTGGACATTGACAGAGGTAAATGCGTAGTGGACCTTCCCCCAGGGCTTGAAGAGGCTACCGGAACCAGGATTGGCCCTAAAAAGGTGCGCTGTGCAAGGTGAACCTGCTACCATGTCTTGATTTTATCCGCCTATCGCCATGCAGTGCACCAGTTGCTTGCATACATATGTCCTTTCCTGACTTGAAAGATCCCATGCCGTGTTGACCATTGACATAATAAGCATATTCCCGGACTATTTTTCTTCTCCCCTGAAACATGGTGTAGTTGGCAAGGCCATTGACGCAGGACTTATAAGGATAAGGCCTGTAAACCTGCGCGACTTCACGCATGACCGCCACAATACAACTGATGACAGGCCTTATGGCGGTGGCGCAGGGATGGTCATGACCCCGGAACCCCTTGCGAGGGCCATAAGCGCCCTAAGAAATGAAGACAGCCAATCCGTGGTGATTCTGCTCAGCCCAAGGGGAAAGACGCTATCCCACGAAATGGCCAGGGAACTTTCCATGTTCCAGCATCTCATACTGGTATGCGGACGGTACGAAGGGGTGGATGAACGTGTAATAGAAAAGATGGTGGACGAGGAGCTGTCCATCGGGGATTACGTGCTTTCGGGTGGAGAGCCTGCCGCCCTGGTAGTGGTGGACGCAGTGAGCCGCCTTGTCCCAGGGGTGCTCGGCTGCGATGATTCAGCCGGTTCTGACTCCTTTGCCAACGGGCTCCTGGAGCATCCCCATTATACCAGGCCCAGAACATTTATGGGAATGCCGGTGCCAGAGGTGCTTCTTTCAGGCAACCACAGGGAAATTGCCAGATGGAGACGGCAGCAATGCCTGAGACTCACTCTGGAGAGGCGGCCGGACCTGCTGGAAAAGGCTGACCTGAATCAGGATGACCTGGAATTCCTCCAGGGTCTCATGAATGAAGACGGATAAACAGGGCGGCAACATATGAATATCTTTATCGGCCTTGTGCATTTTCCAGTCATAGACCGCCGTGGAGACATGATCTGCTCTGCCATAACGAACCTGGATATCCACGATATTGCCAGGGCTGCCACTACCTACGGGGCCGCGGGATTTTACATAATCACGCCAAGCATGGAACAGCATGAGCTGGCAAATCGGATTCTCAGGCACTGGAGGAAAGGAGCTGGCGGACGTTTTAACCCTGACAGAAAACAGGCATTCGGCCTGGTGGAAATAGTACCGGATATCGCCTCTGCGGTTTCATCAGCGTCCATGGTTACCGGGAACAGGCCTGCAGTCCTGGCAACATCCGCCAGGGACCTGGACGGCTGCATCACCTGGGAAATTTTTGAAAAAAGGATGTGCAAAAACGAGTTCAACAGTATATTATTGCTCTTTGGTACTGCTTCTGGACTACATAAGGAATGCATAGATCAATGCGATGGTGTAATCTGTCCTATTTCAGCAGGCACAGGTTACAATCATCTTTCAGTTAGGAGTGCCGTTGCAATTACATTAGATAGAATATCACGTTTCAGGAGGCAAAGTGATGGACATAATAAGGAAACTGGCCTTTGAAGAGTTGAGGGCGGATATACCTCCTTTCAGGCCTGGAGATACTGTCAAGGTGCATGTGAAGATCAGGGAATCCGCCGAGAAAGAGAGGATACAGGTCTTCGAGGGTGTGGTTATCAGCCGTAAGGGCAGCGGCATATCCGAGACATTTACAGTGAGAAAGATATCTTACGGTGTCGGAGTGGAACGTATTTTCCCGGTAAATTCCCCCAGGATAGACAAGATAGAGATAGTCCAGCAAGGAAGGCACAACAGGTCTAAACTCTACTACCTGAGAGGATTGAGAGGAAAGGCCATGAGGCACAAGATAAGAAACAAAAGGGCCCTTTATTGATTTCATGTCCCTCCTATTTCCCGGCACAAGCCCAGGGGCGAGCATGTGGCTGCATGAAAGCCTTCTTGCAGACCAGGGGCTGTGGCCGGTTGCAGGAGTTGATGAGGTGGGGCGCGGTTGCCTGGCAGGGCCGGTAGTGGCTGCAGCGGTAATCCTGCCCCATAATCTTGAAAAAGAGGGAGTTGCTGATTCCAAAACCCTTTCTCCACGGGAACGCAGTCGCCTGGACATTCTCATCAGGAAAAGAGCTGTGGCTGTGGCTGTGGCAGAAGTTGGCTCCCGCGAGATAGATTCTACAAATATCCTGAAGGCAAGCCTCAAGGCAATGAAATTTGCAGTAGATGCCCTGTCTGTGCGTCCCAGGGCAATCCTGGTAGATGGCAATCAGCCTATTCCGCACACAATTCCTCAAAAAACAGTTATACACGGAGATTCCATATCCTGCTCCATTGCTGCGGCATCCATAGTGGCTAAGGTTTACAGAGACCGGCTCATGGAAAATTTTTCCGCAGAATTTCCCCAGTACAACTTCGAGAAACACAAGGGCTATGCCACTCAGGAACACCGCAATGCATTAAAACATTTTGGCCCATGTGCCATCCATCGACGTTCCTTCAAGGGCGTCTGTTGCAGATAATGACGAATGCCTTGCCCTGTTTCCCTGTACTGCAAGAGATTTTTTCCACTCAATCTTTACTGCCATTGCAAGCTTGCTACAGGCAATGCCTGAAAAACTTGGAACCATAGCTGAAGAATTGGCCGCTGCCTATTTCCTTGAGCGTGACTACCTGGTCATGGAGAAAAACTTCAGGGCAGGCCCTGGAGAGATAGATCTCATATTAGAAAAGGACGGAGTGATCGTGTTCGTAGAGGTCAAGGCCAGACGGAGCCTCCGGTACGGCCTGCCGCAAGAGGCCGTTACCCACTCAAAACAACAGACCATCAGGAGAGTGGCAGAGGCGTATCTTCAGCAAAAGAAAAAGGTTTCTGCAAATGTGAGGTTTGATGTCCTGGCCATAACCTTCAAGGGTAAAGGCACAGGCCATGCATTATTTGACCATATCCCTCATGCGTTTTAGGATGCACATGGATTCACTATCAATTCATCCCTTGAGGAATTGAGACAGAAAACAATCCAACGATCCGAAAGGCTTTACATCTACGAATCAAGGCAGAAAGAAGGGCCTCATTTGCCCATTTGACGATGACGAGGCAGGTGATGGTATCTCCCTGTATTCCAGCACGCCCTTTTTGCCCCGTCTTTTTACCTCGTACATGGCCTGATCTGCATATTTCTTGAGAAGAGATGGATTTCGGGTATCAGAGGGGAAATGGCTGATGCCAATACTCGCAGTGATAAAATCAACCTGTTTTTCATGGCCGTAAGGCTCCATTATCCTGCAAAGCAGCTCGTTGGCTGATTTACGGGCTTCAAGTCGAGACCCTGTAAAAATGAAAACAAACTCATCCCCTCCAAGGCGTGCAACAAAGGCATTGTTGCGGGCTGCTTCCCTCAAGCGATCCGCCACTGCCCGGAGCACGGCATCGCCTGCTGCATGGCCATAGAAATCATTTACACGCTTGAAACCATCAAGATCTATGAAAAACATGGAAAACGGGTTGCTCTGCTCAATATATTCCAGAAGTTTCTGATTAAAATACTCCCTGTTTGCCAGGCCTGTCAGGCTGTCGTGCTGGGACTGGTAATGAATTATTCCAAGCAGGTTCTGCAGTTTCTTGTTCCTGTCATGAAGACGGCCTATTAGCTTCAGCATGAACAGGGGGAGCAGTATGGAGGCAGATGACAGATAAATCATCTCTGGAACATGAGCTTGCCAGTAAGGACTGGCCACAAACAGCACCAGGAGACAGACAAGTGCCATTGCCATGGCTGCAAACGTGAAAGACACTCCGAAACGCATGCCATTGCCCACAATAACCCAGAGGTACAAGAGGGAAAACGGAAAGCCCATCTCCTGGAGATAAAAGACAATTACTGTAGTGACCATCATATCCAGGGCTATGATGACCAATTTGCGCGCGATAGTACAACAACAGGGATAAATACGGACAAACAGAAAATGCGCCAGGGCAGCCACAATATAACCCGCAATCACTGTAAACATTTTGACATGCCAATCACCTGCAAAAAAACAGATGCTGGCAAGGATGGGAAGCAGTACGGCTATATATATGGCGCGGGTATATGCCTGTTTCAGCTCTTCCCTGTAAATTGCATTTCTCACGTCTTGGCAAATATCAGGGAGGGATGCATTCTTATTTCCATCCTGACTGTTCAGCATGAACATGGCCTTTCCATTTCCGTTTTCTGCATGCCTTTCCATAAAAAATTTTGTAACTGATCACAGGTTTCAATGAGCTTTGCTGTATATATCCCCACAGGAGAACGGCCTAGAAATAGCGGTAAAAAAGTCTGAATTGAACCCACTGCCATTAGTGACAAAATTAGACAGACTGTCAATATTTGCCATCAAGCTGGACAAAATACACCTCTTCGGACTGCCTGGTGCATAAATCTGGTGATTGGCCTACCTGAAAAGTCAAAGACAAGACACTTTAAGCTCTACAAATATATTATGCACCCACGATGCCAATTTGGAGGCTATATCTTTGAAATAAAATACAAAATACTGAAAAATAATTTGTCAAGCAATAAAAATTCTGGTTTGATAAGGGGGATGCAACCAAAAAACATGGTTGCTCATATCTGGACAATCCCGCAAAAATGAAGAGATTGCCCGATCATTCATTCAAGCTTCATCAAGCCATCAACATCCACCCTCTTCTTGATGAGCCCCTGATTGAACATTATCTCCTCTGTCTGATGCCATGCATTTATATCTATATAGCCCGGAGCATGGCCCTCATTGCCCTGAACCAGACGTGCCGTGGCCTGAATCTGCCGTTTTAATATCGAAGTATTCAGACCCTTTTCATACCTCGCCAGAATGGCAGCAGCCTGGTCCAGGTTTTTGGGCATCAGGGCCTGCCTCCATCCGTCAATGACAGCCTTCCTAAACAGCCTGACAATCCATCTATGGCTTCTGGCGTACTTCCTGGAAGTTACAAGGGAATTGGCCACGAAACGAACACCATAACGGCATGGGTCAAGAAAACCAGCCCTGTCGCCCATCCTGGACATCTTGTCCTGGAGGGTTATGCCCTGTGTATTGCGGTAACATGGCCAGAGATCAACTTCGCCCTTCCAGAAAGGAGTATAGTCATAGGTAATAGCGTAGGTATGCAGGCGTGAAGGATCAAGGCCAAGCCTGCCTGCAAGGGCCATGAATATGGCCTCGTCATTACCTCCGTATGTAATGCCGATGGTAAGACGCTTCAGAGACTCTGCCGGCCTGGCAGGATCAAAATCCACCCTGGAGCTATTGTATATCCATTGAAGCGGGTTTGCCTGGAATATCTGTGCGATAACCAGGCAGTCTGCCCCTCTGGATACCGCCCTGATAACCTGGTCTGCAGATGCAACCCCGAACTGTGCGCGCCCAAGCTCTATTTCCTCTATGGCATCATGTTCTGCTCCGCCCTCCTTTACAGTTACATGCAGGCCATTTCTGGCAAATATTCCCTTATCACGGGACCACAGGTCACCTACAGTGCTGGCATTGAACAGCCACTTGAGCCGGTAAACCACATCTGCGCTGCTCTGGTTGCCTGAGCCTGTCTGTGCGTCTTCTCTCTGTGAACCACATCCGGCAACCGCCAGCATAATGAACAAGATGAGCGACAAGACAACAGCGTAGCGCATACTGTTGCCAACAAGATTGTGAAGGATACTATTATTCATTTCAGCAATCGCGAGATAACCCTGGATTCCAAGATTATCTTGCCCCATGACCGCCAGAGAAAACGCCGCTCATATCTGCAGCAGGATTGCGGATCTTTTTATAATCAGCAGGCACCTGGAATTCTGATGCCGGAATGCTGGCAGCCTTCACAGAAATTACGATGGACAATCTGTCACCACCTGTATCCAGTTTCTGAACTTTCTTCAGTATTTCTCCATGTTTCTGGATCTCTTTCTCTATCTTCAACATCTCTTGTGTTTCCGGACTGCCGAAGGGCATGGCCTGAGATGCAATCCTGTTCATGGCCTGTTCAAATGCATCCATCTTAGACTTGTCTATCTCCTTCAAAATTGCATCTCTCAACCTGCCGGATACCCAGTAATCTGCAACAGGTTTCCCATCCTTGAGTATCACATAGTTATGAGCAGGATATCCTGCTATTGTCCCGGTCTTGCCTGTATCCTTCAGCTTAAGACTGCTGCCAGCTCCTGCCTTGGGGATACCCATCATCTTCTCTACCATGGCCCTCTGCTCTGGAGACAGCGCATTGAACTGCTCCCGAAGCTGTTTTATCCCCTGTTCAACAGAACTAATCATCTTTTTGAGGGGCGTCACAGAGTATTCTTTTCTTGCAGGATCGATCATAATGATATTCCCTTTCGCAAGGTCTAATATGACTATATCGCCGTCCTTAGAGAGGGTCTTCACCCTGTTATCCTGCAGCCAGGAAGTCAGTTCCTCCTGCTCTATTTGTCCATTAGGAAGGGTCTCCCTGCTCATCCTTTTTATTACGAGTCCAGCCAGCACGGGCTGGGCCATTAGCAATATTGCAAACAGCCACAGACAGACCGTGCCGATTGCCTTTGGGCCCATTCTTTCATGTATATTTACCCTATACATGTCAGCCCTCCTGCAGCATCTTCTTTATCTTGCCGAAGTCTATCTTTTCGGCAAAGCTGCGCAGCGTGTCCCTTGAGTCGAGATGCTCCCCTGAAACAGTTACAAGCATTCTGTTCTGGATAATTATCTGCAACTTCCCCTTTCCGCTTTCCTGGTCCCACTCTTCCATTGCTTTCTGGCCCTTCACCATGACCAACCTGTTGTTCCCCATCAGCATTGGATTAGACAGCAGCATGATAAGCCCTGATACCAGTGGCGAATCCATAACTGCCTCAACTGTAACTTTCTGGCCATTCTTGCTGTTATAGACCCTGGATACAGAGATACCGCCTGAGAATCCAAGGGCAGTGTTTCTGCTGACCTGGATCTTCTGACCTGTCCAGCCTTCCGGAGGGTCAGGCAATATGGTTTTGTACTTGTCAAGCTGCCTGTCCTGGATCAGCCCCATGGTAAATTGCAGTTCTGATACCGCCTGCGAGTAATTCCCCTGCTCATAGAACTTCCTGACCTTATCCAGGCTGTCTGTTACATCGTCTGCCAGGGCAACAGACAGCATTGTGAAAAAAATCGCCGCAAAAACAGCTATAAACTTCATAAAATCCACTCTCCTTCTTTGTATTGTTGAAAAAAAGTGTTATATGTAACGTTTTCTCCGGGTTAAAGGAAACGATCTGATAATGCCGGGTCCTACAGACCAGCATGTCTGTAAAGGTTAACATAGATGGATACGAACACAAGAAAACCTTTCAAATACATAGCCAGGACATATGCCCGTTTTAACCTTGAAATAGTCAGGGGATACGGCACAAGGCTATGGGACAAAGACGGCAGGGAATACTTGGATTTTACCTCTGGCATAGCAGTATGCAGCCTGGGCCACTGCAATCCTGCTGTAGTAGATGCGGTCAGGGAACAGGCGGGAAAACTCTTCCATGTCTCCAACCTTTACTGGACTGAACCCCAGCTCAAGGTAGCTTCCATGCTGGTGGAAAATTCCTGTGCTGACAGGGTATTCTTCTGTAATTCCGGCGCGGAATCAGTGGAGGCAGCCATAAAGCTGGCCAGGAAATACGGCCATGACACAAGGGGGCCTGACTGCTATGAAGTGATAACCCTGCAGGACTCGTTTCATGGCAGGACACTGGCAGCCATTACTGCCACGGGCCAGCCTGTTTACCAGAGGGGTTTTGAGCCTCTTCCTGCAGGCTTTACCCATGTACCGCGTAATGATATCAGGTCACTGAAGCTTGCCACAGGGAAAAGGACAGCAGCCATCATGCTGGAACCCATACAGGGAGAAGGCGGAGTAAGGCCCCTGGATGACGCCTATCTCAATGCCGCCCGGGACCTGGCCGACAGGACAGGTGCTCTCCTGATATTTGACGAAATACAGGTGGGCATGGGTAGAACCGGGACCTTGTTTGCCTATGAACAGACCCCTGTAAAACCGGATGTCATCTGTCTTGCCAAGGGGCTGGCCAACGGGCTGCCCATAGGAGCCATGCTGGCCAGGGAATCTGTCATGGAACACCTTGGGCCTGGCAGTCATGCCTCTACCTTTGGTGCAAATCCAGTGGCATGTGCTGCGGCAGGTGCTGTCCTGGATCAACTCCTGCATACCGATATCCTGGAGAAGGTCAAGGATACGGGTAAATACCTGCATGACAGGCTTGCAGAAGTCTGCCGGGGATGGCCGGCAATCAGGGAAACAAGGGGAAGAGGGCTGATCCAGGCCGTGGAATTTTCTGTTCCACAGCCGAACCTGGCAAACTGGCTGATACAGGAGGGCTTTCTGACCCTGGTAGCCAATGGCCGCATATTGCGCCTTCTTCCGCCATTTGTAATAGAAAAGAAAGAGATAGACACTTTCATACAGGCACTGGAACGCTACAGGGCAGAAAGTGGATCATGATGCATAAAAATACAACGGGAGCAGACAGATGAACCTCAGGCCGAGACATTATCTGACAGTGGCTGACCTGGACAGGGAGCAACTTCTGGCCATTATTAACAGGGCCATAGAGCTGAAAAAACGCAGGAAACAGGGAATCCCGCATGCCCCGGCAGTGGCCAAGGTGCTTGGCATGTTGTTCGAGAAGCCATCTACCAGGACCAGAATATCTTTTGAGGCCGCCATGTTTCAGATGGGCGGCAGCGTGTCATTCATGCCATCCCGGGACCTTCAGCTCAAGAGAGGCGAGCCCTTGAAGGACACAGCCAGGGTGCTTGCCCGCTACCTGGACTGCCTGGTAGTCAGGACCTTTGGCCAGGAAATAGTAGAGGAACTGGCCAAGTGGTCTGACATCCCGGTTATAAACGGCCTTACAGACCAGCACCATCCATGCCAGATTCTCTCTGATATAATGACCGTGATAGAGCATAAAGGCAAAAACCTGTCAGAGTTGAAGATTGCCTGGATAGGAGACGGCAACAACATGGCCCAGTCCTGGATTCAGGCGGCAGCCAGGCTTGGTTTTACCCTGGTACTGGCGTGCCCTGATGGCTACCGGCCTGACTATAACATACTGGAAGCGGCAAAGGCAGAGGCCTCCATGCCTATTGAGATAGTAGCTGATCCCGCAGAAGCAGCCAGGGATGCCGACGTAATAAACACGGACGTATGGGCCAGCATGGGGCAGGAGGAAGAGGCAGAAGCCAGAAAAAAGATATTCATGCCCTACCAGGTCGACAGCGCCCTGCTGGAGCTCGCACGGAAAGATGCCATAGTCCTCCACTGCCTGCCTGCCCACAGAGATGAGGAGATTACCGACGAGGTACTGGAAGGCAGTCAATCAATCGTATGGGATCAGGCCGAAAACAAGATGCACCTGCACAAGGCCGTGCTTGAATGGGCAATGGGCCTTTGGCCAGAAGCGCAATGAGACAATATAAACCCAGACATAAATCTTATTCAATTACTGCTGGCACATTGATGGCCGGCGGTTACATGCTGTATTAAAACACAACTTGCAACAGGTAATAATGCGATGTCAGAAATCAACAAGATAATATTGGCGTATTCAGGCGGCCTGGATACATCCGTCATATTGAAATGGCTCCAGGTCAACTACAACTGTCCGGTAGTGGCCTATGCTGCCGATATTGGGCAGGAGGAAGACTGGGAAGCGGTCAGGCAAAAGGCTATTGATACTGGCGCATCTAATGTCTATATTCAGGATCTGAGGGATGAATTTGCCAGGGACTACATATTCCCCATGCTCAGGGCAAATGCCATTTACGAAGGCGTGTATCTGCTGGGCACCTCTATCGCCAGGCCACTCATAGCAAAGGAGCAGATAAGGATAGCTGAAATAGAGGGGGCGGATGCCGTAAGCCATGGGGCTACAGGCAAAGGAAATGACCAGGTACGCTTTGAGCTTACTTACATGGCATTGAATCCTGACATACAGATCGTGGCTCCCTGGCGTATCTGGGACCTGAATTCCAGAAACAGGCTCATTGACTTTGCCAACGAACATAGCATACCCGTGCCGGTAACCAAAAAGAAGCCCTATAGCATGGATGCCAACATGCTGCACATCAGTTACGAAGGCGGAATACTTGAAGACCCGTGGGCAGAGCCTCCAGATGATATGTTTACCTGGACCAAGAACCCGGAGACTGCCCCTGACAAGCCTACGTACATAGAGATTACATTTGATCACGGTGATGCAGTGGCGCTGGACGGCAGGGCACTCTCGCCTGCTGAGATGCTCTCTGCCCTCAATGAAATAGGTGCGGAAAACGCGGTGGGGCGCGTGGACCTGGTAGAGAACCGGTTTGTAGGCATGAAATCGCGCGGCGTTTACGAAACCCCCGGCGGCACCATACTCAGGACTGCACACATGGCCATGGAGTCAGTCACCCTGGACCGCGAGGTAATGCACATACGGGACGGATTGATACCCAGATATTCAGAGCTTGTGTATTACGGCTTCTGGTTTGCCCCTGAACGGGAGATGCTGCAGACCATGATAGACGAATCCCAGAAGACTGTGAATGGCACGGTAAGGCTCAAGATATACAAGGGCAACTGTATTGTAGTGGGGAGAAAATCTCCCAACTCCCTTTACAGGCCTGATTTCGCCACGTTTGAAGAAGACAAGGTATACAGCCAGAAGGATGCCGAAGGTTTTATAAGGCTCCAGGGCTTGCGGCTCAAGATAAAATCCATGGTGGAAAAGGGACAGCAATAGAGATCCCTAACATCTCTGCATGCAGAAACACGGCGGCCGACAGCGCAGTATGCCCGCCGTTCCACGTGAAACCCAAATCCTGCATGTCGAATGCGAGGAATAGGTTAAAATTAATAACCGATGACGTGGCGCTGCATTTACTGCGTTGCCTGATAATTGGCCATATACAACTCAGCCTTGTATATGCAGCATCAAGCTTCCTGGCGAGATTATTGTCATGGATCACAGAGAGCAGGATTCCCCCTGTCTTTCTCCTGGTCTTGAAAAACGGAGATTTGCACAATGAACAGAAAACAAACTGTCTATTATACTGAAATGTCACCTTTTATCGTACTGCTGCTGGCACTCCTGGGCCTTGGAGCCTTCTTCCTGACCCTCCCCATTCTCATAGCAGCCCTGATAGTATTTGGAACCATGGCAGCGTATATGGCATGGCGATTCACCAAGGCCATGAAACAGGCACAGGAGGAGATGCTCAGGGAACAAAAGAGGCGCACTGCTGCCGAACAGGGCGCAGAAGGCCTAATTATCGACATAACTACTGAAACTGCAGAGCACCACAGTATAGAACATGGCCCGCATAACAACTGAACCAATCGTTGTAAAACACGGGTTAAACCTGCCCGAACCCGGCCTTGGAGATAACCGGAGTCATGAAAAACGGACAAGGGACAGCCTGCAACTTCTGTGTTCAGGGCCGGTATTCATACCCTTAAATACAGCCAGGAAGATTCCGGCCGTGCTGGAGCAATCCGGTTTCAATATAGAGGCAATAGCTGTACTGGGGGAATGCGGATGGGAACTGGCAGACGTAAGGCCATCTGGCAGCCATGCCAATCTTTTCGGCCTTGCCATAGACCTTGGAAGCACATCTGTGGTGTTCTATCTGGTGAACATGGAGACAGGCGAGATCATCCAGACCATATCCATGGAAAACCCCCAGAGGCGCCACGGGGAAGACATCCTGGACAGGATACTCTTTGCAGGCAGAGGCGGTCTTTCAACGCTGCAGGATGAAATTATCAAGCTGATCAACCAGGCCATAGCCCGGATGTGCCAGGAAAACTCCATAAAACCTGAATCCATATATTACTGCACAGTGGCCGGCAATACCACCATGTGTCATTTTCTGCTGGCCCTGGACCCGGCACATATCTGCAAGGAACCTTATATCCCGGCAGTAAACACCTTTGACCTTATTCGTCCAGCACATGTTGGCATTGATATAAACGACCAGGGCTATGTCTATGTGCTTCCCAATGTGGGAAGCTATTTTGGCGGAGACCTGCTGGCCGGCATCCTGGCATCCGGAATGTATCAGAAGGAAGAAATATCCATGCTGGTGGATGTTGGCACTAACGCAGAGGTGGTCCTGGGAAACAAGGACTGGCTGGTGGCCTGCGCGGGTGCTGCCGGACCGGCCCTTGAAGGTGGCATCCTGTCATGCGGCATGAGGGCCCAGGAAGGTGCCATTGACCGCATCAATATCTCTCCTCAGGACCTCTCTGTAAAATACACCACAATAGGAGGCAGCAAGCCAAAGGGCATCTGCGGATCCGCCATAATAGATCTCCTGGCAGAGATGTTCAGGGCCGGCATTGTGGACCAGACCGGCAAGCTGATGAAAGACAGGGATCCAGCCCGCATCAGGCAGATACATGAAGAATGGGCCTGGATAATTGCAAGTGGGGACGAAACCGCGACCGGTAAACCAGTTTATATTACCCAGAGCGATATCAAAAATCTCATTAGGTCAAAGGGGGCCATGTACACCATACTCAACGTGGTCATACAGAGCGTGGGCCTTACCTTCGGGGACATAGAAAACTTCTTCGTGGCAGGCGCCTTTGGCAACTATATAAACCCGGAAAACGCCATTACCATTGGCATGCTCCCAGATATTCCCATTGAGAGATATAAGGGCATTGGAAATGCAGCCGGAGAAGGAGCAATACATGTACTGCTCCACAGGGATTCCAAAAAAGAACTTGGTAAAATCTGCGAACGCATAACCTATCTCGAGATGAACGTCAGGGGTGATTTCATGAACCAGCTGACTGGGGCACTGTTTCTGCCGCACACCGACTTGTCCAGGTTCCCGAATGTTGCCAGGAGGCTTAATCTAGGATCTTAATCTGGGATAGGGCAAATAAAGACTCTATCGCGCGTGTTATTTATTTGAGGGAGCCGAATCCCGCGAATACAGAATGGGAATATATACAGCAAGACCATTGGAACCTGTGATCAGTTACGCTTTCATTATCCCGGATTATTGCCGGGATTATTAAAAACCTACGGCAGTATTTCTATTCCAGGGGTACCTGCCACCACCCGTCCGACCACGCCAAATTCCTCATTTGCTGCATCGAGGCTGGCCATAAGACTCTCGAGGCCTTCCGGCCCAATAGATATCAAGAGTCCTCCTGATGTCTGTGCATCGAACATGAGTTCCGCAAGTTCCTGGGGCACCTGCCCTGACACATGCACCAGCTTCGTGCAGAACCTGCGATTGGCATAATCTCCTTCAGGTATCATGCCCATCTTCATGAAATCCAGGGCCTCCCTGAACAACGGCACCCTGGAAGCGTGTATTTCCATGCGGCATCCGCTTGCCACCGCCATCTCCAGCGCATGACCAGCCAGGCCAAAGCCGGTAATATCCGTTGCAGCATGCGCTCCTGCCTTCTGCATGGCCTCGCTGGCATATTTGTTAAGCCTTTTCATGACGCTTATCATGCGTTGCAGCAGGTCATCCTTCAACATCCCGGCCTTGTGTGCCGTGGCCAGCACACCGGTTCCGACAGGCTTGGTGAGAACCAGAACATCGCCTGGCATTGCCCCGCTGTTTGAGATGAATCTCTCTGGATGCACCAGGCCTGTCACTGACAGCCCGTACTTGGGCTCCCTGTCTTCCACGCTGTGGCCGCCTGCAAGAAGGGCACCGGCTTCATGTATTTTATCGATCCCGCCCTGCAAGATTTTTTCGAGTATCTTTACCGGGCGTTTTTTGACAGGGAAACAGACAATATTCATTGCGCAAAGCGGCTTTGCCCCTACCGCGTAGATATCACTCAGGGAATTGGCGGCAGCTATTTGCCCAAATTCATATGGATCATCTACTACAGGCGTGAAAAAATCCAGGCTCTGGACAATGGCAAGTTCATCAGAGATCCTTATTATACAGGCATCAGCTGCTGACTCCATCCCCAGCAGAAGATTGGCATGGCTGGAAAGGGGCAGGGCACCCAGTATCTTTTGCAGGTCCTCCGGACCTATCTTGGCAGCTCAGCCCGAAGCAGTGGCAAGGCTGGTAAGCTTTATTTCTCTCCCGGCAGATTTATGGGGTGGCAACTGTCTATAGCTCCACTATTTCCTGAGAGTGGCTATCATCCTGTTTTTCTTGAGGAAGATATCCAGGGCATCCCTTATGTCCAAAAACAGGGCCTTGCTGGACATCATGGCCTCCACAGATGCTCCTTCAGGGCCTATAACGCATATGCCAAGTGCTGCCTCCCTGAGCATGAGAGCATCATTGCACCCGTTGCCAATGGCGGCAGTAGTTTCTCTGCCAATCTCTTCGACAAAGCGGAGTTTCTGTATATCTCCCCTGCCACTCTCCAGCTTGTGCAGCTTTATGGCTGATGAGACTGTAAGGGCATCTGCAATGTGGTCTGCAGTCTGGTTGGTATCAGATGTCAGGATGTGAACATTTAAAAGATTGGAAAGCTGCTGCAGCCTGGGGAGAATACCGTCAATAAAATCACCATCCACAGTGAGGGTTCCCTCCAGATCCAGGACAAGATTGGACAGATTATAGAAAACACCGCAGGGCAGATCAACTTCGAGATTTTTTATGCCACTCATTCTTTATACCCGAATTTTCATGAAGTTTTTTCTTCTTGTTCTATCCTGGCCAGAAGCGCCTTTCTGATCCTGGCTGGCAGAAAGGCCACGGCCCATTCAGCCGTCTGTTTAAGCAGAGGAACAAGTTCTTCAGGCCCATCCCAGTACTGGCTCATGACCTGCGTATCAGTCCTTAGAAGCATCCTGAGAAGAGCGAGTGCAATAAGATAGACATCATCCACCATGCCCAGGAAAGGTATCCAGTCAGGAACAAGATCCACAGGATTCAACAGATAGGCCACTGTTGCACCGAGAATCGCCTTGTCTGTGGCAGAAACTCTTGGATCGCGAAGCAAATTTATAATCAGCCTGAAAAATTTAGGGACATAACCCAGGAAAGAATCTCCCCAGGTTCCAGTGGCATTTATGTATTTTTTCATCTATTCTGCTTTTTTGAACTTCGTGGTAGAGTATGATGTATTGGTGTCCTGCTGATCCAAGGCTGTCTGCCCTTGTATGCCTGTTTATAGAATTTAATATATAAATGTGATTAGTCAACTTTTTCAGATAGTTTAACTCGTCCACGTAGTGCATCACTTGTTAATTGCAAAAGATGTGCTGCAGGAAAGTTGATACTTCAAACAGAGGAGAAACAATAAAATATGTCTTCAACAACAACCCTTTTATATCCCACCTGTTACATGAAATACAGGGTGGCATCCGTGGCATCTCTTTTCCTGGAGAAGGTCTTGGTAATGGTGCCCTCTGAGGAAAATATTAATGTAGCGCGCGATACAGAGATTAACTCCATGAAAATCAGGCCTCTTGTCATTTCTCCCCTGGGTGAAAAGCTGGAGGATTTTCAGAAAGGCCTTAAAGCGCTGGAGGCCTGGGGTAAGCAGATGGGGCTGGGCAGGGATACAGGTTTTGATACGCTCTACTCAGCCCTTTCCGGTTCTGAAAATGAGGATATTCATGGAATAATCAATGCAATAAAGGGGGGAACCCATGATGACATTATAATGGCATCAAGAGTCTTTCTGCGTCTCTCCCTGGATACCGACCAAAAGATGGATGATCTTGACAGGGAGCTTTCAAAAATAGGAAGTAAAGAATCTATAATATCCGGGCTTGTGGACGGCACTGAGCAGGAAGAAAGTGCTACTGCCGGAGCTGGTGGTTTCATCGAGCCGCTCAACAAGGCCGAAGAGCGGCTGAAGGCCTGGACAAGGATATTTTTCACGGGCAGTGCCCTGGTGGATGCCTGTTGCCCCATGGGAGAAAGTGTATCAACAAAAGACCTGTTGGATACTGCCTATGAAACATTAACGGGTGGAAATTCTCCTGTTACAGCAGCGGAATTTTCTGTTCCCCGTTCAGTTCTGGCAGAACATTGCCAAGATGATATCACAGGAAAGATCAGACCGGTTTTTGCAGCATTTCTTAACAGGATGAATGGGCTATCCGGCAAGGAAATAACAGAGATTGCAAAGGGCCAGGAATGCACTGAAATGCTCCGGGAGGTCCAGTCCTTTTTGGAATCGGGCAGTTCTGCAGGCGACAGGGCAGCAGTTACCACTATGTCTGTAATACTTTATCCTGAGTATTCCTGGCAGGACGTGCTGCTAAAGGCGGGCAACCTCCCGGGCGACAAGCTGGGGTCCTGTCCCATGCCTCCAACACATCTATCTCTGTTTGTGTTGTGATTTCTTCATGATATCTTAATATTGCAATTGCCGAGCTTATCAAGGTGCAAGGAGGTAGCCTGCCAAGCATCATGTAGTAAGCACCCTGTAGATCTCGGGCACCCGCTTGTGCAGTAACCTCACGTCAGGAACGAGCACATAGTTGGCGGCACCGTACATCCTGGGCAGGTACTCCCTGGCCTGCCTGTCAACGGTTATGCAGAACGGCCTTACCCCTCTCTGCCTGGCCTCGAAAAGGGCCATCCTGGTGTCCTCTATGGCGTATGGCCCCTTGTATTCATCATAGTCCTCCGGTTTTCCGTCACTGAGGGTCAGTAGTATCTTTAGCCTGGCCTCTTCCTGGTCCAGCCGGGTGGTTGCGTGGCGGATTGCCGGCCCCATCCTTGTGTAGTCCCTGGCGCTGATGCCTGTTATACGTTCTTCAACAGAGGTATCGTATTCCATGCCGAATTCCTTTATCACAAACGATTGGCAGCCGGTCCTCTGCATGCCTGAAAACCCGTAGATGGCATATCTGTCGCCCAGCGTTTCCAGGGATTTTGACAGCAGCACCAGGGACTCCTTGATGGCCTGGTTTATCCAGCCCTCCGTGGATGCGCTCATGTCAACGAGGAACAGGACTGCTATGTCCCTGCGGTCCTTCACGAGCCTGGTATAGAGGGCTTCAGAGGGGCTGAGCCCGGCCATGATATCGGCATGGGCCTCTACGAAGGCGTCAATGTCTATCTCCTCCCCGTCGCTCTGCCTCCTGACAAACCTGTAGTCCTGCCGCATCAACTCAAACTGGCGTCTCAGGGAGGCAATCTGCCCCCTGTATCTTTGGAGCACCAGGCTGACGAAATTGCCCTTGGCCCTGGGACACAGCATTTCCTTGACCGTGCACCAGTCCTTCCGGTAAGCGCCCCTCCGGAAATCCCACTCCGGGTATGTGAAAAAGGAGAATACCCTGGTTTCATCCACCGCAGGCCCTTGCTCCAGCCTGCTGTCATAGGCCCCGGTGGCGAGGTCCAGAGCAGAGGATACGTAAGAGGCAGGGATGCCACCCAGATCCTGGCAGATCTCACGGGTTATCTCCTTCACTTCTTCGCCTACCTCCTGGCTCGCATGCAAAACGAGGTTTTCCACGAACTCGGGACTGACCTCCTCGCCATGTTCGGATGCCCTGGTCAACATGGCAAGGGCCGAGTCTTCTTCCATGGAAGATCTCGGCACGGAATCAGCCCTTTCCATGTCCTTCTCCTCTTCATCGTCCCTACTGCCAGTAAACCTGCCGTGGTCCGCCAGGATTGCCCCGAGCATCTCGACAAAGGACCTTTCCAGCAGGCTCCTCCTTTCCAGCATGACGGTATGCAGCCTGTCAGGAAACATGGTTCCGATGTAGGGAAGAATGGAGGACATGGCAGAATTTTCATATTCCTGGCCATGATGATTCCGAAGGTATCTTTCAAGGGCCATGGCAGAATCCAGGGCCGAGGCATCCCTGTTTCTCAAGCGAACGAGCATTTCCTCCATGCCAAACCCCCTGGGGAAAGACTCCATCCTGTAATCATTGAGTATCCAGCCTGCCAGGCGCACGAGAAAGGGATCACCTGTTTCAGGCTGGCGCATCATGTCTTCCCCTGCCAGCCCCCTCAAAGCAGATTTGAAGACTGAAAAACTCCTGGAAAGCCCCTTATAGTCTGACAGCAGCCTGGTCTCTATCCTGACGGTATCCAGCAGGCAGTACATCCTTGCCACGTCTCTTGCAGGATACCTGGCCTCCAATGCCTTGATAAACATGACAATGCCTGGCGGTGATGCCCCGGGCGCCACCCCTTCAAAAAGCCAGGGAAACGTCTCAATAACAGCAGGGAGAGGCGCCAGGAAGGAATTGTAACGCACTTGGGCGCACTTGTGGGCTATTGCAACCCTGTAAAAGAGCTGGTTTTCACGGATATCAGGGAAAAGGGTGAAGGAATCCGGGATGAAAACCGTTTCCGTATCCGTGTGAGGCACCTGGGCGGCCTCGAATCGCATGTCACGGCCGCTCAGCCCGGCAGACAGGAGCTTCATGTCCGATGCGGCATCAACCATCATGGCCACCTGCCTGGACGAATAGCGAAGTGTTGTCTCTGCCGGGTTTGAAAGGAAATCCTTGGCCTGCTGCAAT
The DNA here is from genome assembly GCA_026992735.1 of Deltaproteobacteria bacterium. Taxonomy (GTDB): domain Bacteria; phylum Desulfobacterota; class Dissulfuribacteria; order Dissulfuribacterales; family QOAL01; genus QOAL01. The sequence continues at coordinate 2,915 of JALWYO010000031.1, read as the reverse complement.
CCCTTTGCCTCATAGATGGCAAGGGCATCCGTAACCCAATGTTCCATCTGCTTGCAGGAGATATACCTGAGCGCCTCCCCGGCATTTTCCATGAAGCAGAAGGCCAGGAGGTCTGATACCGAGCCGGATATGAGGCGCACCAGGTTGAGGACAGGCCCGATCTGCCTGTTTGGAAGCCGTTCCAGGTATTCCACTGCTGTTTCCACGTGGCACGAGCCGATGGTGTCAGTGAAAAAGATCTCTATCAGGGCATTGTAGAGGGCTTCGGACTTGCTTTTATCCATAACCGTGAAGACATTTTTCTATGAGTACAAAAATTACGGCTTTTCCAACCTGCAATGGGCCTTGCCAGGCATCAGAATACTGCCCTGATCATCTCCTTGAGCCCGGAAAGCAGCTCGGAATCATCTGTCAGGGGCTGGCACACGGCGGCATCGCAGGCCTGCTCTATGTCAATGCCTGCACCTATGAGCTTTCCCGCATGGATCAGCAGCCTCGTGCTGGCACCTTCCTGCAGGCCCTGGTCCTTCAGATTCCTGGTGAGATGCCCAAGGCGCACCAGGCTGGAGGCAAGCTCCCTGTCTATGGCCGCCTCGTGGGCAACGATCTCTGTCTCTGTCTCGGCATCGGGATAGCTGAAATCAATTGCCACGAAACGCTGCCTCGTGCTTGGCTTGAGATCCTTGAGAACACTTTGATATCCGGGGTTATACGAAACAGCCAGCATAAATTCCGCAGGCGCCTGAATCAGCTCTCCCTTCTTCTCCACTGGAAGGCATCTCCTGTCATCAGCCAGGGGATGGATTACCACCGTGGTGTCCTTCCTTGCCTCGACGATCTCGTCCAGGTAGCAAATGGCACCCTGGCGCACGGCCATGGTAAGCGGCCCGTCCATCCACAAGGTCTCCCCGCCCTTGATGAGAAACCGTCCGACAAGATCACTTGTGGACAGATCGTCATGGCAGGAGACAGTCACCAAAGGCCTCTTCAGCTTCCAGGCCATGTATTCCATGAACCTCGTCTTTCCACAGCCGGTAGGACCTTTCAGCAGCAGGGGCAGGCCGAATGTATAGGCAGTTTCCGCAAGCTGCACCTCTATGCCTGTTTCAAGGTAAAAGGGCTTTTCTTTACAAAAATAGAGCGTATTTTCTGTCTCGTTCATGGAGATAACATTACCTTAAAATTGGATTGAAGAAAATCAGATCTTTCCTGAATACCAAAGAGCTTGAGTGCCTTACAGTTTTTTTTCTCCATTAAGGCTGCCCTGCAAACCTGGGCCAAGAACTGCCTAAAGATCGGCAAACTTGCGAGCTGCATAATCCGGGTTCAAGAGCTGCAATCCCAGGCAGATTTTTCGCTGTCCCCTTCTGTGGATGAATGGCTGCCTCAGAATCATAGGAAAAATGATCCAGGGCATTGACATCTACTGAAGAATTCCAATCTTTTAATATGGCTTCTTTTTGCAATTTTGTCTTGAAGAAGTATCTTGTTTTTACAAAATTATCACAATCTAAGGAGGAAAACATGTTTCTAAAAAATCGGCTGAATCAAGGAATTCCGGCAGTTGTTCTAGGGGCCTGTCTACTGCTCTCAGGGCCGTGGTCTAGTTGTCTTGCTGCACAGAAACAGACAGCCAGCTCTGACCAGACAGGGCTTAAGACTTCGGCACAGGTTAAGAGCGGAGCACTGACAAAGGAAAAGAAAAAGGCAGAAGATCTCAAGAAGGAACTGAACCAGAAGGCGGTCAAGGCAGTCGCAGAGACATACAAAGTAATTGACCTTTTGTCTCAAAAAAAGCCCAAAGAGGCCCTGGAGCTCTTAAAAAAGGTTATCGGGGAACTGGAGGTGGTCCTTGCTGCCAACGAGGATGTCTCCATGGTCCCTATCAACAGCTATACCATAGTGGTCGACACGAAGCTGTCCCCAAAGGAGATCGAGGCCCAGATTACAGAAGTAAGAAAGATGCTTAAGCAAGGCAATATCCAAGGAGCACGATTGCTCCTGGACACGCTTCAGAGCGAGATAGACATTATCATAGAAAACCTGCCCCTGGCCACGTATCCGGATGCCATGAAGCTTGCCTCAAAATATATAATCGACGGCAAGAACGACGAGGCAAAGAGCGTTTTGACCATTGCTCTAAATTCCATGGTGGTAAAAAAGATCATAGTGCCTCTGCCCCTGGTAAGGGCTTCGGATCTTGTGGAAGAGGCCTCCAAGACGGCCAAGGCAAACAAGGAGCAGGCTCTGAAATACCTGGATGAAGCCAAGAAACAGCTACAAATTGCCAAGGTCCTCGGCTACGGGAAGGATGATTCCAAGGTCTACAAGGACCTGCAGCAGAGGATAGACGCCATTAAAAAGGAAATAAAAGGCAAGAACCAGGCTGAAAAAATGTTCGAAGAGTTTCTGAAAAAACTTAAGGAATTCAAGAAAAAGCTCCTGTCTTCCTGATACCTGTAATCTTATAAAGCCTGCAGGTCTTTCCGGGACCTGCAGGTCTATGTCAATGGTCTTTTAAAATTGAGCCATTTATTGAGTCATTTGATGTAATAAGCGGTCCAGTATCGCAGTAACTGTACTGAACTAGACTTAATCTGACACTTGGTTACATTGGGGCAAATTTGTCTGTCTGGTGCAATCTAGCATTTTCTCTTTTGCCAATGACAATGAATCAAGGAAGGTTTGCATTGGTGTTTTTCCAAAACAGTACTTTCCTGAGTGCGTCCTTTCTTCATTATACCATCTGATCCATTCATCCAAGTCCTTTTGCAACTCCTCTAGGCTAGTGTAGACCTTCTTGCGAAAAGCTATCCTGTAAAACTCATTCAGGATTGTCTTATGGAATCTTTCGCAAATCCCATTGGTCTGAGGACTCTTGGCTTTGGTTTTTGTGTGATCAATGTCTTCTATGG
>JALWYO010000030.1 GCA_026992735.1 Deltaproteobacteria bacterium | reverse complement strand
TTCACTGATTGTCCCTGTGGTTAGGTATTCCTGTCCTGTTATGGGTAGAACCATACCTCTTTCGATCTGCTATTTGTTCAGGACTCCAGAAACATCTCAGACATGAGTCGATTAATGCCCTGATTTCAGAGGTTAATTTGACATGTTTAGGTTTAAGTTCATGACATATCCGGGCCATGCGGTCTGCCTGTTGGTGGCGATATCCCGCAAGCCAGTGTTACGTTTGACCTCACGAGAAATGGTACTGAGGGAACGATTCAGATCTGATGCAATTTGTGATAAAGATTTCCCTTTTTTCTACCAAGTTGTATATAATGTCTTTCGGTAAGGCTCAGGTGTTTATAGCCCATGGCTAACCTCCGTAAAAAGTGTAGTGACTGATTGCGAAGGAGTATACGTCTAAGCTTTAGCTTTATCAGCATGAACGTGCATCCTCTCTCGCAAACACTATAGGGAGGCTGTGCACTTATTATACGAATTCGGGAGACAAAGAAAATCTGTGTGTTTCTGTGTTCATCTGTGTCCAAAAACTTGTTTAACACGAAGGACACGAAGTGATACTAATATAAATTCTTCGTGCCCTTCGTGCCCTTCGTGGTTATATAATCTAAATGTGAATTACGTCTCCATCTCTCGGACTTTTTGAGAAGTTACGAAAACTTAACGTAATCCATTGATTCTATTGATATAAAAAACAACTCCGAAAGTTGTGATCGGATATAACCGGCGTCCGGCCGCAGCCCGGGCGGTTCAGTGCCTCAAATGTTATTGCATTACAGCCCATTAAGCTTTTGGGCCAGACCTACCAAGGTTCTGACCCCAAACCCCTTGGCGCCCTTGCCCAGAAAGCCCAAAGGGTCTTCCTTGACGCATGGCCCTGCCACGTCAATATGCGCCCATGTTACATCATCTGGAACGAATTTTCTGAGGAACAGGGCAGCAGTGATGGCCCCTCCCCATCTGCTTCCGATGTTTTTCATGTCTGCAATGGTTGCCTTGAGCTGCTCCATATAGGGCATGTGCAGTGGCATCTCCCACAGAAATTCTCCTGTATCCATGCCAGCATCCACAATACTCCTGTTGAAATCGGAATTCGTGCCGAATACCCCGGCAATATCCTCACCAAGGGCAACAACACATGCACCTGTGAGGGTTGCCGCATCCACAATCCAATCCGGTTTCATCTCAGATGCCAGACAAAGGGCATCAGCCAGTATCAATCTGCCCTCTGCATCGGTATTGTCCACCTGAACGGTCTTGCCATTTCTCATGGTAATAACATCATTGGTGTGAAAGGCTGTTGAAGATATATCATTCTCCACGAGTGGAGTGATCACAGTGATTTTTATAGGCAATTTCAGCCGCGACATGGCACATGCAGCAGCAAAGGTCAATGCAGCGCCACTCATGTCATATTTCATGCCAGTCTGGGAATTGGCAGGCTTCAGACAATAGCCTCCCGTATCCATGGTGACACCCTTGCCTACCAGGCACAGATGGCCTTCTGCATTCTTAGGGTTATACTGGCCTATAACAAGCCTCGGCCTGGAAGATGCGCCCTGGCCAACTGCGATTATGCCGCCGCACTTTTCCTTGAGAAGCCTCTTTTCATCCCACACCGTCACCTTGAGACCGGCCTTTCTGCCCTGGGACTTGAAAATGGCGGCAAGGCTCTCAGGCTCCACTGTGTTAGGAGGCTCATTGCAGATATCCCTTGCAAAATTGACCCATGAATAAAGCTCGTTTCTGGCTTTTATGGCATTCTTTTCATTGCTATCCAGGGCCTCGTCCATGAAACAGCATACAGGACATGGCTCTGATTTCTTCTCAAGGTACTTATCAAACCTGTAACCTCCCAGCATGGCAGCTTCCTGGCATACTGACAGGTATTCCTGATTTGAAGCAGACAGAAAGACGGCAATCCGCTTGATACCTTCATCTTCTGCACCCGAGATTTCAGAAGACAACACCTGCTTTAACTTTTCCTGTGGACTTGCGTGCTCATCATCCAATCTGACCGTCCTGGCCAGAAAACGCCTGTTCCTGTTGGTCCCTGCAGCCACAGTCACTCTTCCGCCCTTTTCCTTTGGGACATCTAATTCGGTAAGAAAACCTGGGACCTGGGAATCAGAAAACAGCGGCTTATCCTGATCCAGATAACAAAAGATAAGCAGATCGTCTTTCTCTAACTTGAAAACCTTTTTTACTAAAAATTCAGATGTAGCCATGTAAATCCTCCTCAGTTGCCTTCCAGCATCTGCTGAATCCGGTCATGTGCAAGCTTGGCGACTTCTTTCCTATCCGGTTTCCTGCCGGTTCCCGAAATCTCGATTGGTTCGCCCAGCAGGACCTCTACATCGCCGGGACTTGCCAGCATGCTGCCCTTGCTTATTATGTTAAAAGTACCTTTTATGGCCACAGGCACTACAGGGCAGCCAGACATCATTGCCAGCATAAAGCCACCTTCCTTGAATTCCTGAAGTTTCCCGTCAAGGGTACGGGTACCCTCTGGAAAGATGACAATAGATGCCCCGTTTCTTATCCTGTTGGCCGCTTCCTTGAGGGACTTGAAAGCAGCCTTGCCCCGTGCAGCCCTGTCTATCGGGATATAACCCGCTTCCTTCATGGCAAGGCCAAGCAGGGGAATCTTGAAAAGCTCCTTCTTGACAATGAATCTGAACTCCAATGGCAATGCCTTGTAAAGCACGGGTATATCAATGAGGCTTGCATGGTTACAGGCAAATATTACCGGCCCTGAAGATGGGACATCGTGAAGGATCTTTGTCCTCACGCGCACACCAGCCGCCCAGAGCACGATAGACGCCCAGAAACGGGCAACCCTGTGAGAGGGAGTGCCAGACCTGGTTATCATGGATGCAACAATGGCAAACGGGCTGCACAGCATGAAGGACAGGGGCAGGACCACCGGAAACGTAACAGCTGTGATAAATTTTCTTACGCCACTCATGGCCCTTATTAATAAAGGAAATATCCGGAAACTGCATCTATTTCCTTAAAGGCGGCATGGCTGGATACGAAATCGAAGTAAACTGCTGCTGGCCGGCATGGCATTGCAAACGGGCCTGCCCCGAGAGAAATGTCCAATGAAATCTGGTAATTATACCATGATCTTGCCAAGTGATAAATTACGTTAAAAAGGCATGGTCAGAACAAGCAGGTGTTCATCCCTGCCATTATTATGATGATGGATATCGGCGTTAGATATATGCAGAAACCGGTAGCCCAGTTCAACCTTGTCATTGAAATTAAGCCCGGCTCCGGTCAGCAGGGAAAACTGGAAAGCGGCCCCCATCTTCCTGCCCCGGATATTGGCACGGCTGAGGAAATGAATGCCTGCCCCGGCATCAATGTATGGCATGACCTGGAATTTTCTTAAGGTGTATCTGAAGACCGGCTGGAGACCGGCATCCACGGTGGTGTCCCTGCTGTCCAATACACCAAGATCCAGTTCCAGTCTGGCAGAGCCCGTGCCATATTTGCCAATGGCCAGCTCCTTAGGAAGCCACCATGCACCTACCATCCTGACAGCGCCGGATCCCTGAAACGTGGAGCCAAGCTCCAGGGATGCACTCCATGTCCGGGATGATTCCTGCAGATCCATGGCCCAGGCAGTGCATGATGTAAAAACCACGAGGAACAGAGAAAAAGCAAGACTTGCCCAATGTTTTTTAACTTCCATTATCAGCCTCCCCTCTCCATGAAAATACACCCCCTGGCAGACTAAACCAGAAAAAGATGGATCTTCATACAGACACGTAGCTGGCAGACTGACCCACCCTGTTAAAGGTCAACCACCAGACAATAAAGATTATAAGCCCCCGCTCAATATTTAAAGCACACAATACCCGGATTTTCAAGGGGCATAATCCCGTGACCCTGACTGCCTGAGGCAGGCTCGGCTATAAATCTTTACGGGAAGACATCCATTGAAGTTCGTCTTTTATGCGTTATGTACTGCCGGTTAGAATACCGTTACACCTAAATCCTGCATGTCAAATGCGAGGAAAATGAAATTTATTAATTATATCAGCAAAGTGCTTGTTGAATACTTGAGGGGCAAGTTTCGCTTTTTAGGTGAATTCACCATCAGATATTTTTTCCCTCGCATTCACCACCCTTCGGGATTGCCGAGTTTACCGAATCTGCCACGTTGTCGGGGACTTGAAGTATCAAAATACGTCTGCGTCCCTTCTGCCTTGCATCTTCGGCAAACTCGGCAATTGCAGGATTTAGGTTACAAGCAGGATTCAGGCTTTTTCTCCAGGTTGCGGTGTATCCAGCGCCTCTATCTGTCTTTTTAACCAAAACAACATGAAGATACCCGGAAGAGCGGCCAGAAACGTGATAAAAAAGAATTCTACCCAGCCTACACTTGCCACCAGGACACCTGAAGGCGGGCCCACGAATACCCTGCCAACAGCGGCAAGGGCGGAAAGAATAGCATACTGCGTGGCACTGAACCGCTTATTGCACATGGCCATGAGAAACGCCACGAATGCCGCTGTGCCCATTCCGCCGCAGATGTTTTCAAGGCCGACTGCTCCAATCATCATGGGATAGCTCTTACCGACCATGGCCAGTGCCATATAGCCAAGATTTGAAACGGCTTGGAGGATACCAAACAGCATCAGGGAGCCGTAAAGCCCCATCCTGGTCATCAGCCCTCCGCCTGCCATTACACCTGCGATGGTGGCAATAAGGCCCAACCCCTTGTTTATTGTGCCAACATCTGTGGGGGAAAATCCCGCACCTCTTATGAGAAAGGCTGTTGTAAGCGTACCGGCAAAGGCATCCCCTATCTTGTATAAAACTATAAGGACCAGAAACATCAGGGCGGCATCCCTGGAGAACAGGTCACGCATTGGATCTATCACTGCTTCTGATATCCGCCTCGGGGGCCTTCCCGGTATCTCTGGCTCTGGCGCAATAAGGGTAAACAGGCTTGCCGCCGCCATAATTACAGCCATAACCAGGTAGGTTGGCCGCCAGCCAATATGATCGGCAAGGATCAGGGCCAAGGCTCCCGAAACCAGCATGGCTATCCGGTAGCCTGTGACTGTCAAGCCAACTCCCAGCCCTCTCTCCCGCTCCTTGAGAATATCCGTTCTGTAGGCATCAACAACAATGTCTTGAGAGGCTGAAAAAAATGCCAGAAGGATTGCGCCAAATCCCAACAGTGCGGCATGGCTGGACGGGTTCATCATGGCCATGAAGCATGTGATGCCCATCAGGCAGATCTGGCACAGGAATATCCAGCCGCGTCTCCTGCCGAGGAAAGGGATATTGAACCTGTCCATTACAGGCGACCATAGAAACTTCAGGGTGTATGGTATGCCTACAATTGAAAACAGGCCTATGGTCTTTATATCCACACCGGCCACGGTCAGCCATGCCTGGAGCGTGCCTGAGGAAAGCGCCAGGGGCAATCCTGACGCAAAGCCCATTGGAAACATAAGGGCCAGGGCCCTGGATATCTTTACACCCTTTAGTTTCATGACAGATCAATCTCCCGTTGCCACTGCCGGAACGGCTTGTGGAAATTCTCCAAAAAGTAATCGTGATAACCGCGAAACAGGTTCTCAAGGTCAAGAATACCTTGCCTGGCAGCAGATGCACATATTATTATCAAAATCAAATGAAGCTTTCCGTTCATTATGGATGACGCAAATGCAATAATGAAGCCCGGCATCTAACAACATGACAAAGGAGGCATTGGCATGTCTGACTGTCTTTTCTGCAAGATGGTTTCGGGAGAAATCAAGCCCAACGTGGTCTACGAAGATGAACATGTCCTGGCGTTCAGGGACATAAACCCACAGGGCCCGGTTCATGTACTTGTTATCCCCAAGGAGCATATTGCCACACTGAACGAAATAGAAGAGGAACATGCAGAGCTCCTGGGCAGGCTTTTCCTGGCGGCCAGAAAGGTGGCGGAGATGGAAAATATGGCTGAGAATGGCTACAGGACTGTTATAAACTGCAACCGTCACGGAGGTCAGGAGGTGTATCATATCCATCTTCATGTCATAGGTGGCAGGCAGATGACATGGCCACCAGGTTAGACATCAGCAGAAAATAAGAGTCCCTTGCCGTCAGCTTCTATTGACGCAACTTTTAGGCAAGTTTATAGTGCGCCTGCCTGCAAAAAGGCGGGCTTATCTTCATACACACAGGTCATCCGGCCCACATACTGCCCGAGCGGCAGATTATGCCGGGTCTGTATTTTCACGTGGAACATTTAATTCCAGAAGACATACCTGCATGCCACAGCAGGCATTGAGAGGAACTTGATGAAGGCATTAATTGCCCTTGAAGACGGCCGTATATTCGAGGGCCGATCTTTTACCGGCCATGGGGAGACCCAGGGCGAGCTCGTTTTCAATACGAGCATGACCGGCTACCAGGAAATCCTGACAGATCCCTCCTACAAGGGCCAGATAGTCACCATGACATATCCGCTCATAGGCAACTATGGAGTTAACCCCGAGGACGAGGAATCTCTTGACATACACATGAGCGGCTTTGTTGTCAGAGAATACGAGGCAGACTACAGCAACTGGCGGGCCACGGGAGATCTCGCAGGCTACCTCAGGAAACACGGAATACTGGGCATAGAGCAGGTTGACACCAGGGCCATTACCAGGCACATACGCCTTGCAGGCGCCATGAGGGCGGTAATGTCCACCAGGGACCTGGACCATGAAAGCCTGGTGGAAAAGGCCAAATCAGCTCCCAGCCTGGTAAACAGGGACCTGGCCAGCAGCGTTTCCTGCTCCAGCCCATACGTTTGGGAACAGGGTAAGATCCTCGAGATGGATAATCTCTCGCCAGAACGCCTGTCCGGGCTCGCATCATGGGGAAAGGCCCGTTTCAGGGTGGCGATAATAGACTGCGGCCTGAAGTTCAACCAGCTCAGGCTGCTTAGCCAAAGGGGCTGCCAGTGCGTAGTATTCCCGGCAACTGCAGAGGCCGAGCAGATCCTCGCATGCAGGCCTGACGGCATCTTTTTCTCCAATGGCCCAGGTGATCCTGCAGCAGTCAGCAATGTCATAAGCACTGCCAGGGCAGTAATAGGCAAGAAACCCGTTTTCGGCATTTGTCTTGGGCACCAGATTCTTTCCCTGGCCCTGGGCGGCAGCACTTATAAACTCAAATTCGGCCACAGGGGGGGCAACCAGCCGGTGAAGGACCTTGAAACAGGAAAGATAGAGATAACAGCTCAGAATCACGGCTTTGCCGTAGATGAATCTTCCCTGCCTGCATCTGTCGAGGTCACGCACATCAATCTGAACGACCAGACAGTAGAGGGAATCCGTCACAGGGAGCTGCCTGCATTTTCAGTGCAGTATCATCCTGAAAACGCCCCGGGACCGCACGATTCCGAGTACCTGTTTGACCGTTTTGTCTCAATGATGGCTGCATAAACCTGGAGAATATTCCAAAACCTCTAAAAATATATGCCAAAAAGAACTGACCTGAAAAAGATACTTATAATCGGCTCCGGCCCAATTGTTATAGGGCAGGCATGCGAATTTGATTACTCTGGCACCCAGGCCTGCAAGGCCCTCAAGGAAGAGGGTTTCGAGGTGGTGCTGGTGAATTCCAATCCCGCCACCATCATGACTGATCCGGAAGTGGCAGACAGGACGTATATCGAGCCTATTACTCCGGAAGTAGTCATAAAAATCTTAGAGAAAGAGCGTCCAGATGCCATGCTGCCCACGCTTGGAGGCCAAACGGGCCTCAATACCGCAGTGGCAGTGGCGGACTCAGGCATCCTGGAGGAGCTTGGTGTGGAGATGATAGGCGCATCCCGCGAGGTTATCCACAAGGCCGAGGACAGAGAGCTGTTCAGGAAGGCCATGGAAAACATCGGCCTGAGGATACCAGAAAGCGCCATTGTAAGGTCCATGGAGGAGGCCGTTGCTGCTGCAGCTGACATGGGGTTTCCGATCATCGTACGCCCGTCTTTCACCCTGGGAGGCACTGGCGGCGGCATAGCCTACCACATGGACGAGCTCAAGACCATTTGCAAACAGGGCCTGGATCTCAGCATGATCCATGAGGTAATGCTGGAAGAATCCGTGATCGGCTGGAAGGAATTCGAGCTTGAGGTCATGAGGGATGTCAAGGACAACGTAGTAATCATATGCAGCATCGAAAACGTAGATGCCATGGGCGTCCATACCGGCGACAGCATCACCGTGGCGCCTGCTCAAACCCTCACAGACCGGGAATACCAGTACCTCAGGGATGCCTCCCTGGCCATCATCCGTGAAATAGGAGTTGAGACAGGTGGTTCCAACATACAATTTGCAGTGAACCCGGACAATGGTGATGTGGTGGTCATAGAAATGAACCCCCGAGTCTCACGTTCTTCAGCCCTGGCATCCAAGGCTACAGGGTTTCCCATAGCGAAAATCGCCGCCAAGCTGGCAGTGGGCTACACCCTGGATGAGATACCAAACGACATCACCCGGGAGACAATGGCATCGTTTGAGCCCACCATTGACTACTGCGTGGTAAAGATCCCCCGCTGGACCTTTGAAAAGTTTCAGGACGCCAAGGATTATCTCACTACCTCCATGAAAAGCGTTGGCGAAACAATGGCCATTGGCAGGACTTTCAGGGAAGCCCTGCAAAAAGGGCTTAGGTCCCTGGAAACAGGCAGGTTTGGCCTGGGCTTTGATGGCAAGGCCTCCTGGGATAAGACAGGCATCATGCCTGACTCGGAAGAGGTGGAAAACAAACTCAGAACACCCAACTCCCAGCGGATATTCTATATCCCCCTGGCTCTTGACATGGGCATGTCCATAAAGGATGTTTGCACCCTGACCGGCATTGATCCCTGGTTCATATATCAGATGGACAGGATAAGAAGGACTGGCAACAGCATCCGTAAAGCCCGCACTGAAACCCTTCAATCAATCAGGGAGATGAAAAGAGAGGGGTTCTCTGACTTCCAGATAGCTCATCTTACCGGCAACACAGAGGAACAGATCCGGCAGCTTCGCCTTGAGCAGGGGATACGCCCCGTTTACAAGCTGGTTGACACCTGTGCTGCCGAATTCGAGGCATACACACCTTATTACTATTCCACGTATGAGCAGGAGGATGAGGCCAGGCCCACGGAGAACAAAAAGGTGATGATCCTGGGCGGCGGCCCCAACAGGATAGGCCAGGGAATAGAATTTGATTACTGTTGCGTGCATGCCTCTTTTGCCTTGAAGGAAGAGGGCATAGAGAGCATCATGGTGAATTCCAACCCGGAGACCGTATCCACGGACTATGACACCTCTGACAAGCTCTACTTTGAACCCCTCACCCTGGAGGATGTACTGCACATCGTGGACACGGAAAAGCCGTATGGCCTTATAGTGCAGTTCGGCGGCCAGACCCCGCTCAACCTGGCAGTCCCGCTGGAAAAGGCAGGGGCGCGCATACTCGGCACAAGCCCGGAAAGCATCGATATGGCCGAGGACAGGAAGAGTTTCCAGAAGATGCTGCACAAGCTGGGGCTGGTACAGCCTGCCAATGGAACAGCCTTTGATCTTGAGGAGGCCCTCTCGGTTGCAGAAGAAATCGGCTACCCGGTGGTGGTCAGGCCATCCTATGTACTGGGAGGCAGGGCCATGAGGATAGTATATGATCCAGACGGCCTCAGGGAATTCATGCAGGAGGCTGTAGATGTTTCTGAAGGCCATCCTGTTCTCATCGATAAGTTCCTCCAGGATGCCATAGAGATAGACGTGGACGCTATTTCCGACGGAGAGATGACTGTCATCGGGGGCATCATGGAACATGTGGAGGAGGCCGGCATCCATTCCGGTGATTCTGCCTGTGTCCTGCCGCCACACCGTCTTGATCCGGATATGATAGAGCAGATAAAGGCTGCCACAAAGGCCATGGCCGGGGAATTGAACGTAATCGGCCTTATGAACGTGCAGTATGCGGTCAAGGGCAAAGATCTATATGTCCTGGAGGTCAATCCAAGGGCGTCCAGGACCGTGCCTTTTGTCAGCAAGGCCACAGGCATACCCCTGGCAAAACTCGCCACCAAGGTTATGGTTGGGCGCAAGCTCAAGGACCTGGGCTTTACAGAAGAGCCGAAGCCCAGGCATGTATCCATCAAGGAATCGGTATTCCCGTTCAGAAAGTTTCCCGGCGTGGATATAATCCTGGGGCCGGAAATGAAATCTACCGGCGAGGTCATGGGCATAGATACAAGCGTTGGAATGGCATTTGCCAAGAGCCAGTTTGCCGCAGGCCTGAGCCTTCCAGTGAAGGGCAAGGCCTTTCTCAGCATACGCAAAGATGACAAGGAGGCCATTCTCGGCACAGCACAGGCGCTTGAAAAAGAAGGGTTCGAGATACTGGCCACCAGTGGCACGGCAGAATTTCTCAGGGAAAACGGCGTTGCATGTCAAACCGTACTGAAATTTTCAGAAGGCCGGCCAAACATCGTAGATCTTATGAAAAACAAAGAGATAGACCTGGTAATAAACACCCCCAGCGGCAAGAAACGCACCTTGTCCGATGCCTTTCACCTGAGACGCACTGCCCTGGAGCTTGAAATTCCATATTTTACTACAGTGGCAGGGGCAAAGGCTGCAGCACAGGCCATCATGGCCCTGAAGAGTCAGGAACTTACAGTAAAGCCCCTGCAGGAATACTATCCAAAGTACAATGAACCAGTTCAATAAAGAAATCAAATCCATAGACTGCAACAATTTCTGGCAACATAGACGCTATGCTGGCGCTCCCAGGGAAGAATGCGGTGTCTTTGGCGTATACGGCCACGAGGATGCTGCCAACCTGACTTATTTCGGCCTTTATGCCCTTCAGCACCGGGGCCAGGAAAGCGCTGGCATTGTGGCATCTGACACCAGAAATATCTACGAATACAAGGCAATGGGCCTGGTTAGCGAGGTCTTCCAGGAATCCAGGCTCAAGGCACTGAAAGGTCATCTTGCAGTGGGGCATGTCCGCTATTCCACCACTGGTTCATCGGTTCTCCAGAATGCCCAGCCCTTCTGTGTAAACCACGCAGGTTGCACCCTGGCAGTAGCCCATAACGGCAACCTGGTCAATGCCCACCAGATCAGGGTGGAACTCGAGAATCAAGGCTCTATCTTCCAGACCACCATGGACAGCGAGATCATCATACATCTGCTGGCCAAGTCTTGGAGAAAGGGGATAGAAGACGCCATCTGTGATACAATGGGCCTGATCAAGGGAGCCTACTCGGTAGTGCTGCTCACGGATACCGCCCTTATCGGCTTTCGGGACCCTCTTGGTTTCAGGCCCCTGTGCATAGGCAAGATGGATAATGGAGCCTATGTGCTTGCATCTGAAACCTGCGCCCTCGACCTCATCCAGGCAAAATTCGTAAGGGATGTAGAGCGGGGAGAGGTCGTTGTCATAGATGAAAACGGCCTACGATCCTTCACGGCAGTACAGGCACCCAGACGCGCCAACTGCATCTTTGAATATATCTATTTTGCCCGGCCTGACAGCAATATCTTTGGCCGGAATGTCTATGCCTTCAGAAAGGCCCTGGGCGCTGCGCTCACAAGAGAAATTACAGTAGATGCGGACTTCGTAATGCCTTTCCCTGACTCCGGCAACTATGCAGCAGTAGGTTATGCCCAGGCGGCACGCATGCCTCTGGAGCTTGCTGTCATCAGGAACCACTATGTAGGCAGGACATTCATACAGCCAAGCCAGTCCATGAGGGACTTCGGCGTGCGCATAAAACTCAACCCGGTGAAAGACACCATCAGGGGCAAAAAAGTGGTCATCATGGAAGATTCCATCATCCGGGGTACCACCAGCAGAACCAGAGTCAAGGCCATAAGAGATGCAGGGGCAAAGGAAATTTCCATGCTTGTGAGCTGCCCACCCACGAAATTTCCATGCTTTTACGGCATTGATTTCTCCACAAAGGGTGAACTCATTGCCTCTAAAAAAAGCGTGGAAGAAATCAGGGAATTCCTGGGCCTGGATGCCCTTCATTATCTAAGTATAGATGCCATGGTAAAGGCATCGGGAGCAGATTCCGACAGATTTTGCATGGCCTGTTTTGATGGACAGTATCCAACAGATATAAATGAACATGTAGGAAAATTCAGCCTTGAATGACAAAGAAATCCAGTCAGTCGTGGAAGAAGGGCGCAGGGCCATTGCCATTGAAATACAAGGCCTGCAGCGCCTTCATGACAATCTCAACAGCGCATTCGAGGGAGCAGTACGTCTCATCCTGAAATCCAGGGGCAGGGTAATAGTTACAGGCATAGGAAAGTCCGGGCTGGTAGGCAGAAAAATTGCCGCCACCATGGCCAGCACTGGCACGCCTGCCATATTCCTGCACCCTGTAGAGGCCATGCACGGCGATCTGGGCATGGTCATGCCAGGAGATGTAATCATTGCCATATCCAACAGCGGTGAAACCCAGGAACTGAACGCTCTGCTCCCTGCTTTCCAGGAAAGGCAGATCCCTATCATTGCATTTACCGGCAACAGGGATTCCACCCTTGCGCGGTCCAGTACCTTCGTTTTGGACACAGGAGTTGAGAAAGAGTCATGCGCGCTGGGCCTTGCCCCCACTGCCAGTACGACAGCGGCCATGGCGGCTGGTGATGCCATGGCAGTGGTGCTGCTGCAGCTCCGTCACTTCAGTGAAAAAGACTTCAGGCGCAATCATCCCATGGGCACCCTTGGAGAGCGGCTGAAGGTATCTGTAAAACAGGTGATGATTACCGGCGACCAGATGCCTGTGGTCAGAACAGGAAGCTCCATGGAACAGGTGATGGAGGAGATAGACAGGAAAGCCCTTGGTGCAGCGCTCTGCCTGGACCAGCAGGATATACTCGTGGGCATAGTAACCGACGGGGATCTCCGCAGGGCCATGCTGAAATATCCAGACCTCAGAGACCGCATGGTGGATGAGATAATGACCAGGAACCCAAAGAGCGTTATGCCGGATGCCATGGCAGCGGATGCACTGGCCATCATGGAAAATCACCTGATCACTGTGCTGCCGGTGGTAGACCTCCGCGGCAGGCTCGAAGGCATCGTGCATCTGCACGACCTGCTTGGGAAAGGGCAATTCAAGTTTGTAATATGATTTATATGGAACGCCGTGTTTTCATGCGCATAAATCGCATTGCACACAGGCTGCATTGAGGCTTAGAGATAGCAACGGGCATGTAAATCTGTTGATTTTGCATCCGGCTAAAGGAGTCAGACTATGGCAAGGGGATTGAACAAGGTCATGTTGATAGGCAGGCTGGGCTCTGATCCTGAGATCAGGTACACACAGGATGGAACGCCTGTGGCAAATTTCAGCCTTGCAACCGATTCTCCCATCAAAAGGGGAGACCAGTGGGAGACCGAGACCGAATGGCACCGCATCGTAGCATGGAGAAGGCTTGCTGAAATATGCCACGAGTATCTTGGAAAAGGCAGGCTTGTCTATGTGGAAGGCAGGCTCAGGACCAGGTCCTGGGAAGACAGGGACGGCAACAAGAGATGGACCACCGAGATCATGGCCAAGGATATACAGATGCTGGAATCCAGGTCTGCGGCAGAAACTCTCGCTGACAGCCCGGGTACACAGCCCTCTGGAGCCTCTCGGGACAGTAGCACTCCCATGCAGCCATCTGAAAACAGCCTGGAAGAAGACGACGTGCCCTTTTAGCATAGCTTTAATGGAAGACTCATGACATCATTAAATACCAGGCCCGGACGCCGGTTTCCCCTGGGGGCCACATACGAAACCGACGGGGTAAACTTCAGCCTGTTTTCCAGGCATGCAACCGAGGTTGAGCTCCTTCTCTATGAATCCATAGACGCCTTGGTCCCCATGGCCAGAATCTCCCTGGATCCGGAGTATAACCGTGACTTTTTCTTCTGGAATGTATTTGTCCAGGGCGCCAAGCCTGGCATGGCCTATACATGGAAGGCTGACGGCCCTGATGATACCTCGGTATCAGGCTTCAGATTCAACAGGCACAGGGAGCTGCTGGATCCATGCGCCCGCATTGTATTCGAACGCTTCTGGCAGAGGGAACAGGCAAAAACAGATGCCAAGGCCCCGCCCATCAGGGCTGTCATCCCTGCTCCTCTGGACGAATATGATTGGGAAGGGGTAAAGTCCCCTGATATCAGACCCAACGAATCCATAATCTACGAGATGCACGTAAAGGGTTTTACCAGGCATCCATCCTCCAGGGTTTCCAACCCCGGTACCTTTAAAGGTATAATCGAAAAGATACCCTATCTGAAAAAGCTGGGCATAACCCACGTGGAATTACTGCCCATCATGGCCTTTGATGAACAGGATGTTCCTCCAGGAGTAAGGGAGCTTGGGCTGAAAAACTACTGGGGATACAGCACTCACAGCTTTTTTTCCATACATCCGGCCTATTTTGTCAATCCATACAGCACTGGCTGCATAAACGAGTTCCGTGACATGATAAAGGAACTCCACAGGGCTGGCATAGGCATCATAATGGACGTGGTATTCAACCATACGGCAGAAGGAGGAGAGGACGGCCCTGTCATAAACTTCAAGGGCTTGTCTAACAGGGAATTCTACCACCTCGACCCAACAGACAAGCGGAAATACAGGGATTTTACCGGCTGTGGCAACACGGTCAACTGCAACCATCCGCAGGTTACCTTTTTTATAGTTGAATGCCTGGACTACTGGATAAACAATTTCAAGATAGATGGCTTCAGGTTCGACCTGGCAAGTGTCATGGCCAGGGGGGAAGACGGAAATCCAATGTATCATGCCCCGGTGATCTGGAGCCTGGAATTTTGTCAAACCATCTCCAGCGCAGGGCTGATTGCCGAGGCATGGGATGCCGGGGGCCTGTACCAGGTAGGCGGGTTCCCGGGATACAGGTGGCAGGAATGGAATGGGCGCTACCGGGACGCCATCAGACAATTCGTCCGCGGCGACTATGGCATGGTTGGAGAAACAGCCACCAGGCTGACAGGCAGCAGTGACCTCTACGGACCAGGCGGGAGACATCCTTTCAACAGCATAAACTTCGTAACATGCCATGACGGCTTCACCTTGAATGACCTGGTAAGCTATTCGAAAAAACACAACGAGGCCAACGGTGAGGAAAACCGGGACGGATGCAATGAAAACTACAGCTGCAACTATGGAGCTGAAGGCCCCACCAGGGACAAGGCAATTCAGGCCCTGAGGGTCAGGCAGGCCAAGAACTTCATGACACTGCTGTTTCTTTCCCAGGGAGTGCCCATGCTGCTGTTCGGGGATGAGGTGCTCCGCACCCAGAAGGGCAACAACAACTGCTGGTGCCAGGACAATGAGTTGAGCTGGCTGAACTGGGAGCTGTTGAACAGAAATGCCGAGATGCTCAGGTTCACAAGAGAAATTATAGCCTTCAGGAAAAGGCATCCTGCCCTCATGAGGACACACTTCCTCACTGGCAAGAAGAGATCCGGCATGGAACTCCCGGACATAACATGGCATGGCACACGCCTCTTTGCCCCCCCATGGGACGATCCTGCTGCACGGCACCTGGCATTTACCCTTGCTGGCCGTGAAGACAGGGAAGAAGACATCCATGTCATGATAAACATGGAAGATACAAAAGAAATGGAAATGGAGCTGCCTTCCCGTGCCGGGGGTGAATGGTTTTTGTCAGTGGATACATACAGGCAAACGCCCCATGATATCATAAGGCCTGAAGCACAACGCCCCTACGCAGAGGACAGTTACATTTCAAAACCAAGAAGCGTCGTGGTCTTCGAACGCAGAAAGAAGTCTTAAAGATAACGCCGTCAGGCAGCACCGTTTCCTGCATAAAGCGTCATGGCTTCATCCGGCCAGGAAATCCATACATTGTCACCCCTGCAAAATCTGAGGGATCGCTGTTTGGATCGAATTGCCCGATAAAGACATCCTTTCTCTGCATAATCCTGTACCAGTTATTGGCATTGATCTGGCCGGAATATGCAGAATCAGGCCTGAAGGCAATCACCATCTCATTGCTGGCAAACCTGATATTCCAGGAGGCGTACCTGGGAATCAGGAGCTGGTTTATGACCGTTTCGAGGAACTGGAATATCTTGCACCTGGTGCCGGCCTGGCCAAAGGCAAATCCAAAGGCGTCCCTTCAGCGGTTCCATAAGCCTCTGGCAAGCTCGTAACCATCCATCTTTATGATACGGTCCAGGCAAAACAGGGCCGTGGTTTGTGAAATTCGGGTTTACAGTAATCAGCTGTTATAGTAATTTTTCTATTTATCACTATTATTATCCACGAAATGGGGTTTTGTTGACAGTTTTTTAGAAAAGGTGGGGTGGTTTGCGCTTGTTTAAGCAGATAAATACGATGATATTTCTTAGTAAATTACGTGTTTTTTTCAGGAGTTGCCATGAAAAAAGCAGATCAAAGGGGAATTTCCATGCTTTTTATTATGCAGAGAGTAGTTATAACAGTTGTGGCCTTGTTCATGCTTTTTACTGCGGGCTGTGGAAAGGAGGAGGTCAAGGAAAAAAAGGAAATAGTCAGGCCTGTCAAGCTGATGACTGTAAAGGATTCAAGTGGGGTGCTTAAGTATGGATTCCCAGGCACTGTCAGAGCCGTGCGACGTGCCGTGCTTTCTTTCAAGGTTTCAGGGCCGCTCGTATCGCTTCCGGTGGAAGAGGGCCAGGCAGTAAAGAAAGATGAACTTGTAGCCCAGATCGATAAGCGGGATTTCAGGATTGCAGTTGAAGAGGCAAAGGCCAGCTACCGCGAAGCAGAGCAGCAGTTCAGGCGTTACAAGGAGCTTTATGCCAAGAAGCAGGTGTCCAAGGCCGACTTTGACCGTTACCGTGCTGCCAGGGATGTGGCAAAGGCGAAGCTGGAAGATGCCTGGAACGCACTTAAGGACACAACGCTCCGCGCACCATTTGATGGCGTTATAGCGAAAAGATACGTTGAGAATTTTCAGAAGGTCCAGGCAAAAGAGCCTATCGTGAACCTGCAGGATATATCCCGCATAGAGATCCTGGTGGATGTGCCGGAGCTTGTAATGGCAGCTATCAAGAGCAACAGGACGGGAAAGGTTGTTGCCAGGTTTGATTCCATACCTGGCATGGAATTCCCCCTGAAGCTGAAGGAATATTCCACAGAGGCTGACCCGGCCACGCAGACTTACCAGGTAGTCTTTGTCATGGATCAACCCTCCGAGGCCAATATTTTACCGGGAATGACTGTTTCTGTAAGTGCCGTAAGCGCTCCAGACCGCGACAAGTCTTCCTGGATACTGATACCTGCAATAGCAGTATTGAATGATCCGGATAACAATTCATACGTGTATGTCTATGATTCACAGTCAGGGTCTGTACATAAGCGCAAGGTTCGAATTGGCAGGCTGGAAGGTTCTTCCAGTGTACAGGTCTTTGACGGCCTGAAGGTTGGGGAACAGATAGTGATTGCTGGAGTGACCCAGCTTTCCAATGGGATGAAGGTCAGGCCATGGGAAAAACAGAGAGAGGGAAAATAAGGCATGAACATCGCTGAATTTTCCATGAAGAAAAGTGTCATCACATGGACCATGACCTTTGTGATGTTGGTGCTTGGATACTTTGCCTATGAGGGGCTTCCAAGGCTTGAGGACCCTGAGTTTGCTATCAAGGAGGCAGTGATTCTTACGCCCTATCCCGGTGCCTCTCCATCTGAGGTGCAGGAAGAGGTGACAGAGGTCATTGAAAAGGCGGTCCAGGAGATGGGGCAGCTCAAGAGGGTTGAATCCTACTCATCCAGGGGCATGTCGCTGGTGCATGTTTATATCAAGGACCAGTACCGGAAAAATGAACTGCCCCAGGTGTGGGATGAACTGCGCCGCCGCATGGGGGACCATGAAAAGGATCTCCCCCCGGGAGCCGGCCCAATTACGGTAAACGACGATTTCGGCGATGTCTATGGGGTGTATTTTGTCCTGGTGGGAGATGGTTACACCATGGCGGAGCTCAAGGAGGTTGCAGAGCTGCTCCAGCGTGAACTCCTTGTGGTTCAGGATGTCAAGAAGATAGAACTCTTTGCGGTGAGGCCAGAAGCCATTTACATCGAGATGTCACGGGTGAAAATGGCTGCCATGGGCATAACGCAGCAGGAAATATTCAACGCCCTTAAGGCAAAAAACCTGCCGGTTGATTCGGGCAGGCTCAAGTTCGGTCCCCAGTACCTTGCTATAAATCCAACAGGGGAATTCAAGTCTGAAAAAGACTTCGGCAACCTGTTTATCGCGTCAAAAGGTGGCCGTCTCATCTATCTCAGGGATGTTGCTATCATAAAACGGGGTTACGTTGATCCTCCTTCCAAGATACTCAGGGTTGATGGCAAAGAGGGTATTGGAATAGCCATTTCCACGGTGCTTGGCGGTAATGCCGTTACAATGGGTAATGCCGTCCTCAAGCGCCTTGACGAGCTTCAGGGCCAGATCCCCGTGGGCATGGAACTCGAGGAGATTGCCATGCAGTCAAAGTCTGTCACCAAGGCTGTAAACGGCTTTGTCATCAATCTCCTGGAATCCGTTGCCATAGTTATTGTGGTTCTCGCCATTTTTATGGGGTTAAGGGCAGGTATTATCATCGGTTTTATACTGATACTGACCATTGCCGCCACGTTCGTTGTCATGGGCTACTATCACATAACCCTTGAACGAATTTCGTTAGGGGCCCTTATTATCGCCCTGGGAATGCTGGTTGATAACGCGATAGTGGTGGTGGACGGCATGAAGGTGAAGATGCAGCAGGGCATGGATGGCCTACAGGCTGCGAAAGATGTCGTAGGCCAGAATGCATTGCCGCTGCTTGCAGCAACTGCCGTTGCCGTTATGGCATTTGCATCCATTGGCGGTATGTCTAACTCCACTGGTGAATATTGCCAGTCACTTTACTACGTTATTTTGATCTCCCTGTCACTTTCCTGGGTTACCGCGGTAACAACCACGCCGCTTGTAACAAGCAAGTTCATAATGTCCCGAAAAGACGCGGCCCTTGGCAAGGGAGAGGGACAGGATGCCTATGGAGGAAAGTTTTACGGGATTTACAGGAAGCTCCTTGCTGTTGCCATCAGGCACAGGTGGGTGACCATCGGCATTGTTGTCGGTCTTTTCGTTGCTTCACTGTACGGCTTCGGTTTTGTCAAACAGCTCTTTTTCCCGGCATCCACCCGGCCTCAGTTCATGGTGGAGTGCTTTTTCCGAGAAGGGATTCATATAGAAGAAACAGCTAAAAATGTTAAGAAAATCGAAGAATATCTTAAAAAGCAGAAGGGAGTGACCCAGGTTGCCTCTGCGATCGGCGGCGGTCATCCCCGCTTTCTGCTCACCTACGGGGTGCCGGTTGAGGCGGCAAACCAGTACTCCAGCATCCTTGTTACCGTGGATGATTACCGGGCTATCAACGCCATGCAGGACAAGCTGCAGAACGACCTGGAGGCAATGTTCCCGGATGGCTGCATCAATGTCAAGAAGTTCAATCTTGGGCCGGCAAACGGCGGCAAGATACAGCTTCGCATAAACGGGGATGATCCGGATGAGCTACGGGCCATGGCAGAAAAGGCAATGCAGATATTCCGTGAGGAAAATGCCAAGGCTGTCCGGAGTGAATGGGGTGAAAAGGTAAAGGTGCCTGAGCCTGTGCTTTCCGAGGATCGAGCCATGTCCCTGGGCATAACAAGGCCGATGGTGGCAACGGCTATTGAGGCAAATTATTCGGGTAAGACAGTAGGTGTTTACCGTGAAGGCATCAACCTGATTCCCATCATAGCAAGGGTGCCGGATATGGAGCGTGACACTATCGACGATCTCCTGGAAATCCAGCTATTCAGCCCCATGGCAGGTCAATACGTACCTATTATGCAGGTATTGAATGGAATGAAGACCGGCTGGGAAAACGCAAGGGTTTCCAGGTGGCACAGGCGCCAGATGATAAAGATACATGCTGATCCACGGGGCAATGAACTGCCTGCAGAGCTCATGGCCAGGGTTAAGCCCAGGATAGAACAGGCTCTCGGTGTTGACCTTGCCGCGTACCGCGGGACTCCCCTGGAGGAAGGGGAGAAATGGACAGCCAATACGATTCCCATAAAGTACGACGACATCATTCCTCTTAAGAACAAGTCTGGATACTTTATTGCCTGGGGTGGAGAGCTGGAGGATTCAGCAGATTCCCAGAAGCAGCTTGCCGCCAATATTCCGATCTATTTCGGCATGATGGTCCTTATCGTTATCTTCATGTTTAATGCCTTCAGGCAGCCGCTTATTATCTGGCTTACAGTTCCTCTTGCGCTCATCGGCGTTACCGCAGGGCTCCTGCTTCTGAAGCAGCCATTCGGTTTCATGGCCCTGCTGGGCCTCATGAGCCTGTCAGGCATGCTCATCAAGAATGCCCTGGTGCTTATAGACCAGATAGATATAAATATCAGGGAAGGTATGCCAGGACTTCAGGCAATACTTGAATCAGGCGTATCCAGGATGCAGCCCGTGATGATGGCGGCACTTACCACAATGATGGGAATGATTCCCCTGTTCCAGGATGCATTCTTTGTATCCATGGCGGTAACCATCGTGTTTGGACTGGGCTTTGCCACGGTTCTCACGCTTGTGTTCGTGCCAGTTCTGTATGCTACTTTTTTCAAGATTAATTGATCAGGAGTCCTGAATATGAATAATAGTGCCCGTTTTTTCCTTTCATTACTGCTGGTGCTGGTCGGCATTACTGCTGCGCCTGCATGGGCAATGGATAATATGGCCGGCATTCCAGTTCAGCAACCCAGGGTATGGCGGATAGGCATTGTAACTGATGGCTCCACCCCGGCTGACAAGGCTCTGGCAGAGCTTTTCATGAAAAACATACGCATGGTAGCCGAATCTGATGCCCGTGTACGGTTTGCTGACAGGTGGATAATTTCAGGCAATGATTCCAGGCAGGGGGTTCGGAATGCCCTGAACAGGCTTTTTGCCTCGCCGGATGTGGATATTGTCATTGTGCTGGGTGTGATCGGTTCCACAGAGGTTCTGGAGCGCAGGAACATCCCCAAGCCGGTGATAGCTCCATACATAGCCAGGTTTGCCTTGCATGGAAGGAAGAAACACGGGAATGCAAGCGGCATAAAGAACCTTGTGTACATTGATTCCATGTATTACCTGGACGAGGATATCAAGACATTTAAAAAGTTGGCTCATTTCAGTCACCTTGCGGTTGTCCTTGACAGGCGTGTGGTGAACTCCTTCCCAAATCTTGACAGCCTGGCAAGGGATTTTGGCAAGAAAAACGGCTTGAAACTGGATATAGTTCCTGCAGGCAGTTCAGCCGGGGAAGTCCTTGCAGCGCTTCCGGAAGGAACCGATGCGGTCATGGTAGGGCCGCTGTGGCATTTTGACCGGCAGCAGTTCAGGCAGTTTGCACAGGATCTGGTCAAGAGAAAAATACCGGGGTTTTCCATCTGGACTGCCGAACAGGTGGAGGACGGTATGTTTGCAGGGCTGGAAAACGAGGGAAGGGAGGATATCCTTGCCAGGCGTACCGCCATAGCCTTTCTGGATATTACGGACGGTATCAGGCCCGAAGCCGTGGTTGTGAAATTCGTGCGTTCAAGGCACATTACCATAAACATGGCCACTGCAAGGGCAATAGGGGTCTATCCCAGCCTGCTTATACTTACCAAGGCCAGGCTTATTAATGAGCGCCAGGAGAATGTCAAGCGCCATATCAATATAAAACAGGCCGTGGATGAGGCTGTAGAGGCAAATCTCCAGTTGCAGTCCGCTGCGACTACTGTAAAAGCAGGTGAACATTCCGTAAAGGAGGCTATGTCTGCCCTTCTGCCCCGTGTAGACCTTGAAACAGGCGCAAGGGCTATTGATGAAGACAGGGCGAAGGCCAGCGGAGGAGCCAGTCCTGAGCGTGCCTGGACAGGCAGTGTTGGCGGAAGCGTACTTCTATACTCCGATAAAAAATGGGCCAGATACACTGCAGAGGAACATCTGCAGGAGGCCAGGAAGATGAACCTGGACAGGGTAAAACTGGATGTCACCTACGATGCATCCGTGGCCTATCTAAATGTATTGCGGGCCCGCACCGTGGAACGCATCTACAGGGAAAATCTCAAGTTGACAGAGGCCAACCTGGCACGGGCCAGGGTGAAGGTTTCAACCGGTGCGGCAGGCCCTGACGAGGTTTACCGCTGGGAGACCAAGTTTGCCAATGACAGGAGCCAGCTCCTTTACAGGGAATCGGATACCATGGATGCTATGGAGGCCCTGAATCGTATTCTGCACCGTCCACTCCAGGAGAAGTTTATACCGGAGGAGGCCACCCTCAAGGATCCTCTTTTCATAATGGGAGACAGGTTTTTCTTCCAGTTGATGGAAAACCCCTGGCTCCTGCGCAAGTTCAGGGATTTTGCAGCCAGGGAAGCGATAGAGCTCAGGCCGGAGCTCAAGGAGTATGCTGCGGCAATCAAGGCCAAGGAACGTCTAAGGGTTTCGGCAAAACGCCAGATATGGCTGCCCGATTTTATAGTAGAATGGAAGGTGGACCATTATCTTGCCCAGGATGGAGCCGGACAAAGGGATTCCCGGTTGAGTGATCTTGATGATACGGATTGGAACGTCGGGGTCTATGCCCGGATTCCCCTGTTTGAAGGCGGCAAAAAGGTCGCAGAGGCCGCAAGGTTGCAGGAGGAAGTCGCCAGGCTGAATATTAACCAGAGTGCCCAGGCAGAGGTTATTGTCCAGCAGGTACTGAAGGCCATAAATCGTACCAGGGCCTCGTATCCTTCAATTACTCTCTCCCGACAGGCTGCCGAGGCTGCAAAACGCAACCTGGATCTTGTGACGGATTCGTACGTGCACGGCATTAAGAGCATCATAGACCTGTTGGATGCCCAGAACCAGTCACTGAGCGCAGACCTTGATGCAGCCAATGCGGTATATAACTTTCTGATTGATTTTATGGGAGTACAGAGGGCAATCGGTGAATTCGTAACTTTCATGCCCGAAGATGCAAGGGAAAAATGGCTTGAGAAAGCGCGTGCAGCTACGGATACCACGAGACATTGAGAATAGATGCTCCGGGCTCTCAACTTGAACCTCGTCAAGAATATTGTGAAGAGGCCCTGTGAGTCATTAATGCACGAAAGATCAACGTAAGGAGAAAATTATGCAAGGTATTAAGTGTACTGAACTAGACTTAATCTGACACTTGGTTACATTGGGGCAAATTTGTCTGTCTGGTGCAATCTAGCATTTTCTCTTTTGCCAATGACAATGAATCAAGGAAGGTTTGCATT
>JALWYO010000029.1 GCA_026992735.1 Deltaproteobacteria bacterium | reverse complement strand
AAAAATTTGGATTTTAGCCATTATTTTTCAAAAAGTTTACGAAACCAATTTTAACCGATGACGCTATTGCTACATTTTAGACCTATTCGGGAATTGCTGTTTTTTAATCAAGCTGTGCGAACAGGCTGACAGTACAATGCAGTGAAGTGCTACATGTTACAGGATTTAAGGCGAGCCTGTCAGCAGATGTACATGTTCATAATCCCGGATAATATCAGGGGATGCTGAAATATCGATGACTATTTTAGGTTAAAACAGGGAGCATGCAACCTAATTTTCATTGTTCTTTCTGCAGGGAAACATGCAACACAGGCATATTAGAGCAGCACAGAATGGGGGGAATGCATACAGCAAGGCTCGTCATAACTCCATGATCAGTTACAAGATGTTGACTGTTGCCATTTGATGTGCGCAGACGTATAAGATTTAGATACGCTGGAATATTACAGTCCCGGCAAGGTTAAATTTCCGATTTCATCCATAGAACATGGTCTGCAAGAAAGGTGCAGACTCTTATGAATTTGTTTGCATGAAAGCTTTCTGAAAAGTCCAGTACAAGGAGGGTTTTACTATGAACAGGCGAGATTTATTGAAAAAGGGAGCGGTTGCAGGTGCTGCAGTGGCCGCATCTGTAGTTGGAACTTCTTCCAGTGCGGTTGCATCCGGGAAAAAGTACAGGTGGCGGATGGTTACAGCATGGCCCCCGGCATTTCCCATACTGCAGACCGGAGCTGAGAGATTTGCAAAAAGGGTAGGGGAACTGACAGGTGGACGCTTAACCATCCAGGTCTATGCTGGTGGAGAGCTGGTGCCACCACTGGGCGTGTTTGATGCTGTTTCTTCCGGTTCAGTGCAGTGTGGGCACAGTGCAGCTTATTACTGGGCTGGAAAATGTAATGCAGCACAATGGTTTACCTCTATCCCGTTTGGCATGGATGCCCAGGGAATGAATGACTGGTTTTATTTCGGGAATGGCCTGAAGCTGTGGGAAGAGGTGTACTCAAATTTCAACCTGGTTCCGAGGCCTGCCGGTAATACAGGTGTTCAGATGGGGGGGTGGTTCAACAAGAAGATAAATTCCATGGCGGATTTCAAGGGCGTGAAAATGAGGATGCCGGGTATTGGCGGAAAGGTCCTCGCCAAGGCAGGGGGTGCGGTGGTCCTGCTACCTGGTGGTGAAATATATACTTCGCTGGAAAGGGGTGTGATAGATGCCACCGAATGGGTAGGACCATGTCATGACATACGTATGGGATTTTATAAGGTGGCCAAATATTATTACTATCCAGGCTGGCATGAGCCAGGCAGTACCCTGGAATTCATCATGAACAAAAAGGCCTATGATGCCCTTCCTTCAGACCTGAAGGCTGCCCTGGATACTGCAGCAGCTGAATTGAACGTACAGATGCTCTCGGAATTCGAGACCGAAAACGCAAAGGGCCTGGCAGAACTCCGTAAATCCGGCAAGATTGAGATCCTGAGGTTTCCGGATGATGTAATGGAGAATCTTAAGAAATTGTCTGCCGAGACCATTGCC
This sequence comes from Deltaproteobacteria bacterium, assembly GCA_026992735.1. Classification (GTDB taxonomy): domain Bacteria; phylum Desulfobacterota; class Dissulfuribacteria; order Dissulfuribacterales; family QOAL01; genus QOAL01. Next base: position 5,745 of record JALWYO010000029.1, on the reverse strand, counting down.
GAGCTTGCCGAAAAAGACCCCCTTTCCAAAAAGGTGAACGCGGATTTCATGGCATTTAAGAAGCAGCTTTCAGAATGGAACCGTATATCTGAAAAGGCATATTACGATTTCATGCTGTGAGCAGGGTTGTAAGCCCGTTTCTGGCAGTTGACTGTGGTGCCCGGGGAGAGAATCGAACTCTCACGGTGCTAAGCACCAAGGGATTTTAAGTCCCTTGTGTCTACCAGTTCCACCACCCGGGCACGATTTGTTGAGATATCCTGTTGCGATCTCAGCGTAATGAAGCATTGTATGGAAATCATTAATGGACAGTGAAAAGACATGCGGACAATCACTTATTCCCGTTCGTTTTTTATCTGCCTGAGAAATAAAATTTATACTTTACCCGCCTGGAAAGGTCAATGCGGTACTTTTGGAGTAATTTATTGCATGTTAAACATCTGTTATCCTTGGTTATTGTCTACAGTGACGGCTGTCTGGTGAGGATCAGGGCCTCAGGGAATGCACCTTGGCAGACTTGGCCGGGCTTTCCTCTTCCCGGGCCTCCTGCATCATGGCCTTCGCCGTCTCAACCAGCGAAGTTGCGTCAATGCCTGCTTGTTTACGCAGATTTGCCTGGCTTCCATGTTCGATGAACCTGTCAGGCAGGCCAAGCCGCCTTATGTGTACGCCAGTGATGTCCTTGTCTGCCAGGACTTCCAGAACCGCTGAACCAAACCCACCTATCAGGGCATTTTCTTCTATGGTTATGATCCTGCCGGTTTGCCTGGCAAGTTTCACTATGATTTCTTCATCTATGGGTTTTGCAAACCTCATGTTTACCACGGTGGCATGTATGCCCTTTCTGTAGAGCTCTTCCGCGGCCTGAAGGGCTGTATAGACATGGGGGCCAATGGCCAGGATGGCGATGTCTTCACCCTCACGTTCTATGCAGGATTTGCCTATGGGCAGTTCCTTGAGCTGCCAGTCCAGGCTTACTCCAACTCCAGTGCCCCTTGGATAGCGGAAGGCCACCGGACCCTTGTACTGCAGGGCAGTGTAGAGCATGTGCTGCAGCTCATTTTCGTCCTTGGGTGACATGACAACCATGTTCGGTATCATCCTGAGAAATGTCATGTCGAATACACCATGATGGGTGGGGCCATCGTCTCCTACCAGGCCGCCCCTGTCCAGGGCGAACACCACAGGCACGTTGCCAAGGCACACGTCGTGTATGATCTGGTCAAATGCCCTCTGGAGAAAGGTGGAATATATTGCCACCACCGGTTTCATGCCTTCCAGCGCCAGTCCCGCCGCAAAGGTAACCGCGTGCTGTTCTGCAATGCCTACGTCAAAAAACCTGTCAGGCAGGGCCTTTTGTAGCTCCTTGAGGCCAGTGCCTGCTGGCATGGCTGCTGTAATGCCAACTATTTTCGGATCATCCTTGGCCAGCCTCGTCAATGTTTGACCGAATATCTCAGTGTATGATGGCGGCCTCGGCGTCTTGGGCTTTATGGGCTTGCCTGTAGCAATGTCAAACGGGCCCAGGCCGTGGAACAGATCAGGATGCCTTTCTGCCGGCAGGTAGCCCTTTCCCTTCTTGGTAAGTACATGTACCAGTACCGGACCGGGCACGTTTTTCACGTTTTGTAATGTCTCTATCAGTGTATTTATATGATGCCCAGGTATCGGCCCCACGTATTCGAACTGCAGAGCCTCGAAGAGCATGCCCGGTGTAAGGAGGCTCTTGATGGAATCCTCGCTCTTCTTAAGCACCTGCCAGATATTTTCACCAACACCGGAACGTTTCAGGAATGCCTCCATGTCCTTCTTGAGCCTGGTGGCAAAGGAACTGGTCAGCTTGCGGCTCAGGAAAGAGGAGAGAGCGCCGACATTTGGCGAGATGGACATCTCGTTGTCGTTCAGTATTACGATGAGGTCCTTCCTGAGGTGGCCTGCATTGTTCAGTGCCTCGAATGCCATGCCGGCTGTCATGGAACCGTCACCGATTACAGCTACCACCTTTGAATCCTTGTCCTGCAGAGATGCAGCAGTGGCCATGCCCAGGGCTGCCGAAATGGAAGTGCTGCTGTGGCCCGTATCCAGTGCGTCGTGTTCACTTTCGCTTCTTTTGGGAAAGCCGCTTATCCCGTCCTGCTGCCTCAGGGTGGAAAACCTCTCTCTCCTGCCGGTTATCAGCTTGTGGGCATAGGCCTGGTGACCAACGTCCCAGATGATCTTGTCTTTCGGAGAATCAAAACAGTAGTGAATGGCAAGGGTTAGTTCCACCACTCCCAGGCTTGGCGCCAAGTGGCCGCCCTTTTCAGCAACAGTGCTGACTATGGTTTTTCTTATCTCTGCAGCAAGATCCACCAGCTGTTTTCTGGTCAGGCACTTAATGTCTTCCGGGGAGTTGATGTTGTTTAACAAACCGCTCATATTATTTGTAACTCCTTGATTATCTGTCTCTTTTTACCACATATGTGGCAATGGCCCTGAGTGGTTCCGCCTCCGGGCCAAATTTTTCCAGGCAGGCAAGGGCCTCATCCTTAAGGGATGTGGCCTTCCTCCTTGCCTCTTCTATGCCGAAAAGGGCGGGATAGGTGGCCTTTTCGTTTTTAATGTCGGATCCTACGGGCTTGCCCAGCTTTTCCTGATCTCCGACAACATCCAGAAGGTCATCTACAACCTGAAAGGCAAGGCCCAGGGCAGTGCCATAGCCTTTAAGCTTTTGAACCTGTTCATGTGTGGCGCCCCCCAGGATGGCCCCCATCTCTACCGAGGCTCTTATCAGCGCACCTGTCTTGTGTGTATGTATGAATGCGAGTGTCTCTGCGTCAATTGGTTTGCCCTCGAATAGTATATCTGCAGTCTGGCCGCCTACCATGCCGCTTACGCCTGCAGCCTGTGCAAAGACTGCAACGGCTCTCAGGACGGTCTGCGGGGCCGCATATTTGCCGAGGTCCTGATGAGCCATGAGTTCAAAGGCATAGGTCAGCAGTGCATCTCCTGCAAGTATTGCCACTGCCTCTCCAAAGGCCTTATGACAGGTAGGCTTTCCCCGTCTCAGGTCATCGTCATCCATTGCAGGAAGGTCGTCGTGAATAAGGGAGTATGTGTGAACACATTCAAGGGCACATGCCGCAGGCAGCACCTGGGAATGGTCTCCACCTGCTGTATCACAGGCAGCCATGAGAAGGATGGGGCGAACCCGCTTGCCTCCTGCTGAAATACTGTAACGCATTGCCTCTACGACCTTCCCTGATGGCCCTTCAGGTTGAGGAAGCAGCTGGTCCAGCGCATTATCCACCATGGACTTTCTCTGTCTGATATATTTTTGAAGGTCAAAGCTTGCCATTGTCTGATTCTTATATTGCCAGCCTGGTGAATTTATGTCCCGGCTTATAATAATAACGCATTTCAATCCCGTTCTTGCTGAAGGAAAAAGGGACATCTGAATCCCACAGCTGCCAGCAGGAAGTGGAAGGCAGAGCTGAAATCACTGTATAATATGGTATTATATTCATAACCTTGGTTTTTTTATCCTTATCTGAACATGTAAAATTTAGGTTAGACCTATTAGACTAACTTTACGGCATGGATGATGTCAATGAAATTTCAGCATAAAATAATGACAGCCGTCCTGAAATTGCAGATTTTTCAAGCAATAACTTGATGGTAGTTTGTGAATCTCTGTATAAAGAGGCAGAATAGAGAAGATGGATGAGCGCAGAAGGCGTTTTGAAGAGAGGTATAAGGCAGGAAATATGCCATGGGATATCGGGCGTCCCGATTTCAACCTGAAAGAGGTTCTGCAGGCCTATAACATATCTCCAGGACGTGCCCTTGATATAGGTTGCGGCACAGGTGACAACGCCATTTTTCTTGCAGAAAAGGGCTTTGATACCACAGGAACGGAGATTGTCAGCATGGCACTGGATGCTGCCTGCAGAAAGGCTGAAGAAAGGGCTGTCAGGTGTCATTTTATACTGCATGACATTATGCAGGGGCCTGTCAAGGGTGCGCCTTTTGACTTTGTGTTTGACCGGGGATGTTTCCATTCCTTCGATACCCTGGATGAGCGCAGGCGGTTTGCCAAGGCAATAGCAGATCATCTATCAGAGGGCGGGTACTGGCTAAGCCTTGTTGGAAACGCCGATGAGAAACGGCAGGGTCCAGGGCCTCCACGGAGGTCAGCACGGGAAATCGTGGAAGCAGTAGAGCCGTTCTTCGAGATACTGCTTTTGAAGGCAGGCAGGTTTGACTCGAACATGGAGCCTCCACCTAGGAACTGGGTTATGCTGGCACGGCGCAGGCAAAAAACATGAAAGGTAAAAAACAATTACCGGGTTCATGCTGAATAACCAGCCAGTCAGCAGCTGTATTAAGGCATGGCGCGCCATCATGCCAGTGTAGCAGTAGCGCGCCTGGCCACAATTATGGCTTTTACAGTGGTTTTGCCAGCTTTATGAAATGTTCCATTCCCGTCCCGTCTGTGGTGCGGATGGTCTTGACCCCTCCGTCTTCTTCCTCCACGCATATTTCCTGGGGTTTCTCTATGATGTGATCCAGATCCCCGCAGAATACCGACAGGACCTTGTCTTTTGGATCATAGCTGATCCCTATTAAAGGGAGATTTTTGCCCTCTTTCAGATCTTCCACGCTTGGAGCGACCAGTTCTATTTCCACCTTTTCACTGGCCCCTTTGATCTTTTTTGAAAAGTTGTCAAAGTATTCTTTCCACTCTGCCGGAACGATGCATTTTTCTGCCATGTTTTTCCTCCTTGTTCAATTTAAATTCTGGTGACTGCAGTCTTCAACCCTGTTGCCTATGCACTGTCATGCCTGCTTACCTATTTTAGCAACCTTGCTTCTTAGAACAAACTGGTAAGCACCGGGTTAATGTGCGTCAATGCAAACAGGAAGAAATGCAGGCGGCCTGCATAGGAAATCGGAGAGTTACCTTATAATCTCCCATTCCATGCTGGAGATGTTTCTTTCCTTTTCATCGAACCTGATGCCTGCAATAATCACCTGCTTCCCGGTATCCAGGTACTTTTCAAAATATCGCTTTTCCCTGACCTGCTTCAGCGGGTCCTCGTCCGTGACCTTGAACTCGAATATGTACACTCTGTCTTCCATGACGAGCGTGAAGTCTATCCTCCCCCGGTTGGTGATGTCTTCAGGTATGATGCGCAGCCCTAGGCTTGCCATGCACGCGTAAAACACGCTGGCATAGTACCCCTCGTACCGGCATATGTTGTTGTTGGTAAAATGACTATAGGGAATACCGGCATACAGGGCATGGAGATTTGTCCTCAGGGCCTCCATGTCGCCGTTCTGCAGGGCATAGTACAGCCCGTCCTGGTAATCAGGCAGCCTCGTTGCCTGGCCGGTGAGCAGGTCGAGTACCATGTCATTGAAGGATATCTGGACTTCCCGGTTGGGTATTCTGAGCCGGTATTCCAGGCCGCCCCTTGGCTTTTCCACTATGCTGTCAATCGTAAGGTAACCGCTCTGGAAGAGTATCGGCTCGATACGGAGTTTTTCTATGTCAAAACTATCTAGTGTCCATCCAGGAATGCATATCACTCTGATTTAATTGCCTAAAATGGCAAAAATGGGGTGGACTTTTTCGTACGGTCTATTAGTATGTAAAACCGTAACCAGCGGAATTTACATGGGAAATAAATCGAGCGAGGTGCCTGACATGCGAAAAAGCCACAAAAAACAGCTTCCCCTTTGCCAGCCACTCCCTGACCACCC
>JALWYO010000028.1 GCA_026992735.1 Deltaproteobacteria bacterium | reverse complement strand
GTCTTTATACCCAGTTCCCTGGCAAGTTCCAGGCAGTGGAGGCCCGCAGCGCCACCAAAGCTGACCAGTGCGTAATCCCTCGGGTCCATGCCCCGTTCCAGGGACACGGCCCGTATGGCCTGTATCATGTTGACATTGACCAGCCTGATTATGCCCAGGGCAGCCTCTTCAGGTGTAGTTCCAAGTTTTTGTGCCAGTTTGCGCATGTGCAGGTCTACCTGTTCCCTGTGAAGTTTCATCCTGCCACCGAGAAAGTAGTCCTCTCTGAGCCTGCCAAGGAACAGGTTTGCATCTGTCACAGTGAGCCTTTTGCCCTTGCCGTAGCACACCGGGCCTGGATCAGCGCCTGCGCTTTCTGGCCCTACCTTGAGGAGTCCTCCCCTGTCTATCCAGGCGATTGATCCACCTCCTGCGCCTACAGTATGAATATCTATCATGGGCAGGCCTATGGGAAAGCCTTCTATCTGGTATTCGCGGGTGTAGGTGAGCTTGCCGTCACACAGGGAGACATCAGTGGATGTGCCTCCCATGTCAAGGGTGATGATACGTGGAATGCCCATGGACCTGCCAAGCCTGAGAGATGCAGCTACACCAGCGGCAGGACCTGAGAGCAAGGTGGTTACGGCAAACCTGCCTATGTCGGCTGCAGGCCGGCATCCTCCATTGGACTGCTGGATAAACACCTTGGCACCGGGCAGGGCATCCTGCAGCCGCCTGCAGTAACGTCCCACAACCGGGCCGAGATATGCATTAAGAAGCGTAGTGCTGACACGTTCATATTCCCTGAATTCTGGCAGGATATCAGATGAAAGGCTTACTGCAAGCCCGGTTTCCTGCAGGGCTTTACCGACTATGTGTTCATTTTCCGGGTTTGCATACGAATGCAGAAAGCACAGTGCAACACTTTCCGCTCCCTGCTGCTTACAGAATTTTATTACGTTTTGGAGCTCTTCATTGCCCGGAGTTTCAGTTACAGAGCCATCAAAGGTGGTGCGCTCACTGACCCCCAGAATATTTTCCCGTGATACTACTGGTTCCGGCCTCTCAACCATTAAATCGTAGAGAGAGGGACGGTTCTGGCGGCCTATGAATATTACGTCTTCGAAACCCCTTGTGGTGATAAGACAGGTCTTTGCCCCCTTTCTTTCCAGAAAGGAATTAGTGCCAACCGTGGTTCCGTGTACTATTTCCAGGTCAGCGGAATCGAAATCACCAAGAAGCTCCTTCAAGCCCTGAAGTATGGCTAATGAAGGATCAGAGGGAGTGGACAGGAGCTTCCATCTCATGGCATTGCCATTGGGGGCTATATAGACCAGATCTGTAAATGTCCCCCCGGTATCTATGCCCAGGACAATTGTCCGGCTGCTGGAATGGTTTCCTGCAGGTCTATGCATGTTGTTCATCCAGGAAGACATGGCTTATTTCCATGCTGTCGGTATCAATTATTGCCCAGCTTGCCGCCTCCTTGTTTCCAAGGATTGCGCCGGGATTGAGAAGGAAGCATGCACCAACCTTTTCCATGTGGCGTAAGTGCGTATGCCCGAAGCAGACCAGGTCATAATCTCCAGATCTTGCAAGTTTCATTGCTATGCGAGGGTCGTGAATGAAACCAATGGAGCGGTTGCCACGGCTTATCTCTCCCATCCAAGCATGAAATGTCACCTTGTCTCTTCTCTCCTGGATACGCATGTTCAGGAGTTCCGGATCTCCCATGTTGTTTCCATAGATGAGATGGACATGGCCGTTGAACCTGTCGAATTCCTCCATGAGAAATGGGGATACCAGATCCCCGCAGTGGATGATCTCGCTGACCCCGGCCTTGCCTGCCTGTTCCACTGCCTTCCTGAGATTCCATACATGGTCATGGCTGTCGCTGAAAACTGCTATTTTCATGGTATCATTATCCTCCTTTCATCCTTGGGAACCAGGCGGCCTGCCGTAACCTGTCGTTTTGCCCATGCCTGAATTGCTGTGGCGCGCATACAGGTCTGATTCAAATTCTATAAGTATCTTTTTGATGGCAATGCCACATGAAAAGCCTGTAAGCCTGCCATCACGGCCAACTACCCTGTGGCATGGAATGATAAGGGGCAGGGGATTCATCTTCAATGCCTGGCCTACCGCCCTGGCTGAACCACATGATATATTCCTGGCAATAGTGCCGTATGTGACAGTGATGCCTGGCGGAATTTTGCTGGTTTCTTTCCACACGGTTTTCTGGAATGATGTCCCTTTTATACGGAACCGCAGCCCGCTATCCATGTGGCCTGTAAGCACTTTCAGGAGCCCTTGTGCAAACCCGTGAGAAGTTCCAGATCTCAGATCGGGTTTTTCCAGGGAAAGGCTTATCCTTGTAATAACCTGTTCCACATGATTGACAACGATCCAGATAGGTGGCCTGTTTGGCAGGCAGAATGGCTCAATGCTGGTCTGACAGGCTTGGCGCAGGTCAGTGCTCATAACCTCTGAATGATATGTCCACGAGCCCATGGCCGGTGTCTATGTAGCAGCCGCTGCCTTCCTGCATGCGCCCGATCATCGCTGGTCTGTGCCCAAGCACTTTAATAGCTGCTTCTTCAGCATCCAGGCATCTTTTTTCAGAGACTGTCCAGAGCAGCTCAAAGTCCTCGCCGCCACACAGCACGTATTCCCATGTTGCCCTGGGCAGGAATTCCCCCCTTTTTTTCCTGGTGTTGTGGCAGAACAACCTTACCAGCCTGGATACAGGCAGGATACCGGCGTCTATAACTGCAGCCAGCCTGCTTTCCTTGCAGACATTAGCAAGGTCTGAGGCTATGCCATCGGACAAATCTATAAGGCTGCTGATGCCTGCTGCTGCCAGGGCCCGGCCAAGCATGATCCTTGGCTCAGGGTCCAGATGTTTGTGCATCAATTTTCTGCATGCAGGCCTGGGAATAAGATGCGCGAGCCCCGGACCTGCGAGCAACTCCATGCCACAGGCTGATTCGCCAGTGTAACCAGAGCAGTACACCAGGTCTCCATTCTTTGCGCCTGAGCGGTAGACAGCCCCGCCTTTTTCTATTTCACCAATAAGAGTAAGGGTGAGGGCCAGGCGGCTGGAAGGCGCAGCTACTGTATCTCCGCCGATCAGCATGGCGTTGAATTCTGCAAGCCGCGAGGTTAGCCCTTGCAGAAATGCCTGCCAGAATGGATCATCGGCATTGCCCAGCTTTTTCGGAACCTCGGCATTGAGCAGCGCCCATCTCGGGATGCCTCCCATTGCCGCAATGTCACTTAGGTTCACCGAAGCCAGTTTCCTTCCCAGCTGGAACGGTGAAAAATATGACAGGCCAAAGTGTATTCCCTCGCACATGGTGTCAGTGGTGGCCAGAATATCCATGTCTTCGGATGGGATGACTTCTGCACAGTCATCTCCTATGGATTTTCTGATTGCACTGAGATACTGGCTGCTGGATAATACAGCCGCTCTGTCTCTAATCTGTCTGATAAGCTCTAATTCCAAATTACAGGCTCTTGTGGCTGGCAGCCGTTGCTAACAGAACCAGCCTGGAAAAATGTTTCCTGATCAACAGGTGCTTTGAAAAGTTACAATGAAGAAATATTCTTTCTATGTGTTAACCTGTAATGTCCAGTTCACTGAAAAAGTATTTTATCTCCTCAGCTGCTGTTTCAGGTGCATCCGAGCCATGGACAACGTTCTTTTCTATGTCAGTGGCAAAGTCTGCGCGTATGGTGCCTGGCTCAGCCTCTTTGTAGTTGGTAGCGCCCATCAGTTTGCGGTATTTTGAAATCACATCCTTGCCCTTTAGAACCATTACCACTATAGGTCCCGATGACATGAAATCAGTAAGGCTGTCGAAAAAAGGTTTTTCTTTATGCACGGCATAAAACCCCTGAGCTTCTTTTTTTGTCATGTGAAGCATCTTCATGGCAACGATATTAATTTCTGCCTGCTCCAGCCGTTTGATGACCTCGCCAATGAGTCCTCTGCCAACTCCGTCTGGCTTGATTATAGAGAGTGTTCTTTCCATGTCATTTCCTCCTGGTTTCATACTGTTTTTTTGTTTGATACTGCCTGTAATATTCACATCCGGTGGTGAATTATGAATTTACCTGCTACCCTGTCACCGGCAGGGAAAAGAACGTCTTTTACTAACACGGCTGGCAAATACTGTCACGCAAATCCAGTCATGGCAATGCTCTGTTTTCTTGTCTTTTTCATACAGGTAGATTATCTAACCATTTCCTTGACTTCAATTTTCGGCCCTATTAAATTTGTGTTTTACCTCATATTATGGAGCTTCAGGCGAGAGTGGCGGAATTGGTAGACGCACTGGACTTAGGATCCAGCGGCATTGCGCCGTGGGAGTTCGAGTCTCCCCTCTCGCACCACATTGCAGGGTGCCTGCCAGCCAAATTGGTACAGCCGCTATCTATTAACTGGCCATTGAAACCAGCAATAACATGGAGACAGGTGCATGCCTTATCAAATCTCATGCCTTTCAGTATTTTCTGGCAGTATTTGAGATAATGATTTTCCCTGTGCTGGATGATAACTATCTTGCAGGTTTTCCAGGCAGATCTGTATCTTTTATTGGTATCTGCTCACAGGGTACTGCATTTACGGCGTTGTCAGACGCTTGAAGTACAGGAAGTACGCCTGTGCGTTCTCCGTTTTGTATCTGCAGCACCTCTGTAAACAGATACAGAAGAATTTGCACGTAGTTATTGAAAAGTTACTTTTACCTAAATCCTGCATGTCGAATGCGAGGAAAATGAAATTTATTAATTATATCAGCGAAGTGCTTGTTGAATACTTGAGGGGCAAGTTTCACTTTTCAGGTGAATTCACCATCAGATATTTTTCCCTCGCATTCGCCACCCTTCGGGATTGCCGATTTTGCTGAATCTGCCGCGTTGTCAGGGAATTGAAGTATCAAAATACGTCTGCGTCCCTTCCGCCTTGCATCTTCGGCAAACTCGGCAATTGCAGGATTTAGGTTTTATTGTATATAAACAAGGAATAATTAAAAAAATATCAGGAAAGGTTGTTTAAGGCTATGGATATGAAAGTGAGTGTTGAAGATGTAAGCCCAGTGCAGAAGCGCCTCTCAGTTGAAATTCCTGCAGAAACCGTGAACAGCATGGTTGATAAAGCAGTGAATCAGCTGCGCAAAACCGTATCTGTTCCAGGTTTCAGGAAGGGAAGAGTTCCCAAGTCCATCATAAAACGGGAATATTCAAGCCGCATTAAGGCAGAGGTAATGCAGCAGCTCATAGAAGACAGTATTGGCGATGCAATACAGGAGAGCAAGGTGACCATGTTATTGCAGCCACAGCTGGATTCGTCTTCGGAATTGAATGAAAAGGAGCCGTTTACCTACTCTGTTCTTATGGACATAGAGCCGGAATTCACTGTGCCTGATTTCCGGAAGTTTGAGCTTGTAAGGCCGAAGATAGAGGTGACTGAAGAAGAGATAGATGAACAGATAGAGGCCCTCAGGAGGCATTTCGGCACAGTGGAAGTCCTGGATGAGCCAAGGCCCCTCAAGGAGGGTGACGTTGCCATCATTGATTACACGGTTGAGGCAGAAGGCGAACCAATAGAAGACCTGGCCGTGCAGGATTATTATGTTGAAATCGGCAGGGGTAATATTAACGAAACTCTTGAAAAAGGCCTGATAGGCATGGAAAAGGGGGAAGAGCGCGTTATAGAGGTTTCCTATCCTGAAGACGCCATCAACTCAAAACTGGCCGGAAAGACTGTAAAGTACCGGGTTGTTCTTAAGGGCATTCAGGTGAGGAACATGCCTGAGGTGGATGATGAATTCGCCCAGAAATTCGGCATTGGCTTGAAGACCGTTGATGACCTCAGGGAAAAGCTGAGAAAGCAGATACTGAAGGACAAGGAAGAAGCTGCGGACAGGATAATAAGAGAGCAGCTGTTTGAAAAATTTCTCGGGGCAGTGGACTTCCCCGTGCCGGAACGCCTGGTTGACAGAAAGCTGGACCAGATGATCGACAATGTTGCCAGTCACATGCAGGAAAGAGGCGTGAACCTGGAGCAGGCTGGTATTGACGAGGAAAAGCTCAGGGAAAAGATGCGTGATGATGCCCTGGGCCAGGTAAAGATCGAGATGATCCTGGACAAGATAGCGGAACAGGAAAATGTCGAGATCCCTACGGAAGAATTGAAACGGTATTCGGATTATGTCGATGAACATTACCAGGAGATGAATGTAAGCCGCGAGGAGTTTCATTCAGCAGTATTCGAGTCGGTATTGCCCAAGCTCAGGGGCAATCAGACCATGGAGTATATCCTGAGTAATATTACAATAAAAGAAGAAGGGGAGGGTGAAGAATCTTCCAGTGCTGCCAATGAACCTGTAAAGGGTCCCGGTCAGGCAGCGGAAGAGGAAGCATAGCCCCCGCAAGAGTTATATAAAGAGGTTGAAAATATGCCGTTAATACCTATGGTTATTGAGCAGAGCCCCCGGGGTGAAAGGGCTTTTGATATATATTCCCGCCTTCTCAAGGAGCGTATTATCTTCCTTGGAGGAGGCATAGATGACGAGCTGGCGAACCTGGTAATTGCCCAGCTTCTGTTTCTCGAGGCAGAGGACCCCAACAGGGATATCACCCTGTACATCAATTCCCCAGGGGGAATAGTAACTGCAGGCCTGGCCATCTATGATACTATACAGTACATCAAGGCAGACGTGAGCACCCTCTGTCTTGGCCAGGCAGCAAGCATGGGAGCCCTGCTCCTGGCAGCCGGGGCCCCTGGCAAAAGGTACACGTTGCCCAATTCAAGGATCCTTATCCACCAGCCAATGGGGGGGTTCCAGGGCCAGGCTACTGATATTGACATACATGCCAGGGAAATATTGAAGCTGAGGCAAAAACTGAACGAGATACTTGCTCATCATACAGGCCAGGACCTGGAAAAGATCCAGGCCGATACCGAGCGTGACTATTTTATGTCAGGCGCCGAGGCCTTTGAATACGGCCTTGTGGATGAGATTATAAAAAAGAGACCAGACGCCTCTGAGGAGAACAACTGATTATGGCAGGCAAAAAGGACGATTTTGACAGCACAGGAACTTTCTGTTGCTCCTTTTGTGGGAAAGGCCAGGGCGAGGTGCGGAAGCTTATCGCCGGGCCGGATGTCTATATATGCGATGAGTGTATTGATCTTTGCAATGATATCATAGCCGAGGACTATGACAGCAGCGAGGAGGCTGCTGCCGGAAAGGCAGCCATGCTCAAGCCTGCGGACATAAAGGCCTTGCTGGATCAGTACGTGGTTGGCCAGGACCAGGCGAAAAAGATACTTTCTGTTGCAGTTCACAATCATTACAAGCGCATTGAATCCAATGTGACTCTGGACGACGTTGAGCTTCAGAAGAGCAATATCATGCTCATAGGCCCCACTGGCAGTGGCAAGACCTTGCTGGCCCAGACCCTCGCCAAGATACTGAACGTACCATTCACCATTGCTGATGCAACAACTCTTACCGAGGCCGGTTACGTTGGCGAGGATGTGGAAAATATCATCCTTAACCTGCTCCAGGCCGCTGATTATGACGTGGAGCTTGCCAGCCGGGGCATAGTCTATATCGACGAGATAGACAAGATAGCCAGGAAGTCAGACAGCCCCTCTATAACTAGGGACGTATCAGGCGAGGGTGTGCAGCAGGCCCTGCTGAAGATAATAGAAGGTACGCTTGCGAATGTTCCACCCAAGGGAGGACGAAAGCATCCACAGCAGGAATTCGTCAAGATAGATACCACCAACATCCTTTTTATCGTGGGCGGAGCCTTTGTGGGGCTGGATTCCATCATCAAGTCCAGAATGGGCAAGTATTCCATCGGCTTCGGGGCCAATGTTGAAGATGCCAGGGATTTGAGCTTCAGCAAGATATTGAAGTTCCTCGAGCCCGAGGACCTGATAAAGTACGGGCTCATTCCAGAGCTCGTTGGCAGGATTCCAGTGGCAGCTACTCTTGAGGAGCTTGGCCAGGAAGACCTTATAAAGATACTCCAGGAGCCAAAGAATGCCCTTGTCAAGCAGTTCAAGAAGCTGTTTGCCATGGACAACATAGATTTGCATTTCACTGACGGAGCCATAAAGGCCATTGCCGACGAGGCTATTATCAGGAAAACCGGCGCCAGGGGTCTGAGGGCTATCCTGGAAAAGGCGATGCTGGATGTTATGTACGAGCTGCCATCCAGGGAAAACGTGAAGGAATGTGTAATTAGTGAAGAGGTCATCTTGAGAAGTGCTGAACCCATACTTATATATGAAAGTAAGCAGGCAAAGGCATCTTAGTATGCCTGTATTTCAACAGTAATATGAGTAGTTGCGAGGTATTATGGATAAAAAAGATGAACTCCTGAAACTTCCCCTTCTGCCCCTTAGGGACATGGTGCTTTTCCCACACATGGTGGCACCTCTCTTTATAGGCAGGGAACGTTCTGTAGAGGCCATAAAAAAGGCCATGGAAGGTAACCAGGAGATTTTCCTTGCCGCTCAGAAAGACGCCAAGCTGGATGAGCCGGGAAGGAAGGATATTTACAGTGTTGGCACCATAGGGACTATCTTGCAGCTCCTTAGGTTGCCTGATGGCACAGTAAAGGCCCTTATAGAGGGCAAAAGAAAGGCGAGGATATCCCGTTTCCTGTCTGAAGAAAAATACTTCATGGTTGAGGTGGAGCCCATTGAGGAAAAGGAGGTCTCGGGCCCGGAGCTGGATGCCCTCAGACGTCTTACCATTTCAGCCTTTGAAGAATACTGCAAGCTCAATAAGAAGGTCCCCACAGAAGTAGCTGTTTCCATTTCGTCTATTTCAGATCCTGGACATCTTGCAGATTCCATTGCTTCGCATATTTCCCTCAAGGTCGCTGATAAGCAGGCAATCCTTGAAGCCCTTGATCCTGTCAAGAGGCTTGAGACACTCTATACCTTCATGTCCTCCGAGACCCAGATCGCCAAGGTTGAGCAGCGGATCAAGGAGCGGGTCAAGAAGCAGATGGAGAAGAACCAGAAGGACTACTATCTGAATGAACAGATCCGCGCTATCCAGAAGGAGATGGGTCAGAAGGATGAAACCCAGAGCGAGATACAGGAACTTGAGCAGAAGATAGAAAAGAAAAAGCTCCCAAAGGAGGCTGCTGCAAAGGTCCGGCAGGAGTTGAAAAAACTCAAGCTGATGGCCCCCATGTCTGCCGAAGCCACGGTAGTCAGAAACTATATAGACTGGATATTGTCCCTGCCCTGGAAGGAAGAGACTACTGATAACGAGGACATTTCAGAGGCAGAGAGGGTGCTTGAAGAGGATCATTACGGTCTTAAGAAACCCAAGGAAAGAATACTTGAATATCTTGCGGTTAAAAGCCTCTCCAAGAAGATGAAGGGGCCGATACTCTGCCTGGTGGGGCCGCCGGGAGTAGGTAAGACCTCCCTGGCAAAATCAGTGGCAAGGGCGCTGGACCGCAAGTTTGTGCGTCTTTCCCTTGGCGGTGTCAAGGATGAGGCAGAGATCAGGGGTCACAGAAGGACGTATATTGGCGCCATGCCCGGCAAGATCATACAGTCTCTCAAGAGGGCGGGGTCTAACAACCCTGTATTGTGCCTGGACGAGGTGGACAAGATGAGTTCTGATTTCAGGGGAGACCCTGCTTCAGCCCTGCTTGAAGTCCTGGACCCTGAACAGAATTTTGCCTTCAACGATCACTATCTTGACCTGGACTACGATCTTTCAAAAGTCCTGTTCATAACCACTGCAAATGCCCTGTTTACCATACCGCTTCCTCTGCAGGACAGGATGGAAATCATAGAGCTCCCTGGCTATACCGAGGAAGAAAAGGCAGAAATCGCCAAGAGGCATCTTATCCCCAAGCAGTTTGAGGCACACGGTTTGACAGCCGATCAGGTGGATATCAGCGCCGGGGCTCTGAATGATCTCATACATCTATATACCAGGGAGGCTGGCGTAAGAAACCTGGAACGCTGTATTGCCGCCCTTTGCCGAAAGGCTGCCAGGACTATTGTCAGTTCCGGTGACAGGAAACGCAAGGTAAGGATAACCAGGTCATCCTTAGGCAAGCTGCTGGGTGTGCCGAAATACCGGCATTCCCATGCAGAAGAGAAGGATCTTGTAGGCGTGGCCACCGGCCTTGCCTGGACCGAGACCGGCGGGACCATTCTGCAGATAGAAGTCGCCATCATGCCCGGCAAGGGTAAGCTTACCATCACTGGCACCCTGGGTGATGTAATGCAGGAATCCGTGCATGCAGCCATGAGTTATGTCAGGTCCAGGGCGCATCTGCTGGGCCTTCCCTGGGATTTCTGCCAGAAGATCGATGTTCACGTTCATGTTCCCGAAGGCGCTATCCCCAAGGACGGCCCTTCCGCCGGGATTACCATTGCTACCGCGCTGGTATCCGCCCTGCTGAAGATACCGGTAAGGCATGACGTGGCAATGACTGGAGAGATTACCCTCAGGGGCAGGGTGCTGCCCATTGGCGGTCTAAAAGAAAAACTCCTGGCAGCAAGACGCATGGACATAGCATGCTGTCTCATTCCAGCTGACAACGAGAAGGACCTGGCAGAGATACCTCAGAAAATACTGAAGTCCCTGGAGATAAAACCAGTGGAACATATGGACGAGGTGCTTGGAGCAGCCCTTGACGCAGGTGACCAGGGCCAGATGTTTTCAAATCTCGAGTCCGCTGATGCGCCTGATTGGTTTTCTGCTCCTGAGATCGGGAATGAACACCAGGCCGCTCACTGACTTGGTAGGTCCAATAAATATCGTCATCATAACCGGCGCAAATCGGCTTCAGCCACTTAACGTCAAGTGAATTGTTAAGGTCAACATTCATGCTCAATGTGCTTATTGTGAAAAAGGTGAGGTTATGGTTGGAGAATGGTACTGCGTTAAGACACATCCCAGGAAGGAATTCTTTGCCAAGAGGCAGTATGAGAATCAGTCCATAGAAGTATTCCTTCCTGTTACCCGTAGGATAACCAGGCATGCCAGGAAGGTCAGAGAGGTGCTTTCACCTTTGTTCCCTGGCTACCTCTTTATTTATCTGCATGATATGAATGCTGACTGGGTAGCGATTTCCAGCACGAGAGGGGCCATAGGTCCTGTAAGGTTTGGCGATTACTATCCACCTGTTCCTGAATGGTTTATCCAGGGTCTCATGGACAGGGCCGATGAAAACGGCCTGATATCGGTTGGCGTCAAGGAAAAGTTCGGCTTTGCTCCCGGAGACCGTGTCAGGGTAAAAGGCCCCAACGATACCATTATAGAGGGCATACTTCATGCCATGGACGGAAAGGACCGGGCAATTATATTGCTGGATATGCTCAAGAAGCAGGTAAAGGCCAAGGTGCCTCTGTCTTCAGTGAGGGCTGCCTGATAAAATGGATCTCAAGGTGCCTGAAAACTTCCACATGGAGGCCTCTGCCTGCCACCTGGACAAACCCTGCTACAGGGTCGTGCTGCAGGTTGAGGATTCGCTTGACAGGCTCATGCCGTATCTCAATGCCGTTGCCAAGGTTATACAATACGAACCAGGTGATGACCCTGTAATGATACTGAAGATCGATGGATACAGGGTGGCCCTGCGCAGCAGGGAGATCGCCATCGGCTCTGTTGCCGACAGGCAGGAGGGAACAGAGGCGGTTGTTAGTGTCATGGGCTTTCTGGAAGACATATGGCAGAAACGGGATGAGATCACACCGAATTACAAGCCCAGAAGGAGACCTCCTGCCCTTGAGCTTTACAAACTCTTACCAGGAACAAATTGCGGGGACTGCGGCGAGCCTGCCTGTATGGCATTTGCGGTGAAACTATCTCTGGATAGGGTGACAGCAGAGGCATGTCCTTATCTAAAGAAGGATTCGAAGTCTATGAAAAAGGTAGGTGAACTCTTGGGATTCTGATAATCCCGAATTATGCACTATGCCCGACAACAAAGCATCTTCGGCAAAATTACGAGCTGCATAATCCGGGATAATGGCTTGCTTGCCACCAAGGCAGTTACAGAGGAGGGACAACAGGAATGAAGAGACTGAGGCAGTATCTGGACAGGCAGTTGAATATCGGCAGGGCCATGGACAGGGCCTCTCTGTCCAGGTGGGGGATTACAATACGATATGCACCTGATCCGCCCGAAGACTTTGACGAGTTCGAATTCGGCCTGAATTACCAGGGTGAAGAAGACGTGGCATTTGTCATTACCATTGAAAAGGGCGAGATCAAGCGGATGATGTTTGGTAAGCCTGACAAGGATAATCCGGAAATCCTCAGGCCCATGGATGATGCCACCATAGCAGACCTTATGGACAAAAAGGGCGATGATATTCTGGCATTTTTCGATTATGTGACTTCACCAGGCCAGTAATGAAGACCAACTTTGACTGTTTCCCCTGTTTCCTGAAACAGATCTCCCGTACTGGAAGGCTGCTCGGCATGGACGAGTCTGCCATATGGGCGCTGTTGAAGCATGGCAGCAGTCTTCTGGCTGCCATGGACGTAGATAATTCTCCTCCTCAAAATGCTGTTGCAGTCTATGACATGATATCTGAACGCAGCGGCACCGATGATCCCTTCCGGGAACTCAAGGTGCAAAGCACCCTGCATGCACTTGCCATCTATAACGACCTGCAAGCACGTATAAAGAAACATCCCGACCCATTGGAGGCTGCTGTAAAATATGCGGCCTGCGGAAACGTGATAGATTACGGGGTAAGCGACACCTATGACATCATGAAGGAGCTTGAGACAGTTCTGCAACAGGAATTCCATGCCTGGGAATACGAACTTTTCATATCCAGGCTGGAGAAAGCCTCATGGGTGTTATACCTCGGTGATAATTGC
Organism: Deltaproteobacteria bacterium; assembly: GCA_026992735.1. Lineage (GTDB taxonomy): Bacteria > Desulfobacterota > Dissulfuribacteria > Dissulfuribacterales > QOAL01 > QOAL01. Next base: position 11,114 of record JALWYO010000028.1, on the reverse strand, counting down.
GGGGAGACGGTCTTCGACAGGCTTCTTATAGAGACAATGAACGTGCCCGTTACATTTGTGGTCAGGGACAGGCCCATTATAAATGATGTGACCATGGAAGACGCAAGACAGGCCGGCCTGGACGAGGTGAGCACAGTTATTTCATCGGGCTGCAGGGCACCAGGTGTGATAATAGAGAAATGCTCTGATGAATTTCGCAGGCTGTATCAGGAAGCCCCTCTTATTATCAGCAAAGGGCAGGGCAATTTCGAGACCTTGTGCGATGAATCCAGAGAGATATTTTTTCTTTTCAAGATCAAGTGTGCAGTGGTAGCCAAATACCTGCAGGCCGGTCTGAACAGCATGTTCTTTGGCCTGTCCAGTAACCGCATCTCTTCTTGATGTTTGTCATAGGGGAAAATACTTGCCCAGCAATAATTCAAAGAAATTACTTTTTTCGGGAATTTGAAGTGCATAATCCGGGTTCATGGGCCCAGAATGGCCATTAGCCCTGCAGGGTCAACCCTGGTGCCAAACAGGCTTACACCCCAGTGAAGATGTGGCCCTGTTGCCCTGCCGGTGGCACCTGCGAGGCCTATGATATCACCCTTGTTTACCATCTGTCCCTGCTTCACCATAACCTTGGAGAGATGGGCATACAGGGTATAAAGGCCGCCTCCATGATTGATGACAACAGTATTGCCACTCAAATAGCAGTCCCTGACAAGGCTTATTCTGCCATTGTTAGGGGCCTTGAGAGGGGTTCCTTTCCTGGCTCTAAGATCCATGCCGGAGTGGGGGCTCCTGGGCTTTCCGTTGAAGAAACGCCTGAGCCCGAAAGGGCTTAATATCTTGGATTTCACAGGCCATATAAATGGTCTGTTCCAGTAAATATCCTTTGTTATCCTGCTGCACGCATTCCTCACGGCCTTTTGATCATCGAGAACCCTCTTGAGAATGTCAGGTGGGAATTCCACCATTTTTTTTGCAACTTTCAGGTGCTCTTCCGGGTAGGTTTTTGTCTTTATTGTGATTAATTTTGTAATCACCCTGGAGCCGTGGTCATTTGAAGAAAGTTTTATCTCGAGTTTTTTCCGGCCCGGCTTTTCCTTTATACCCGCCCCTACAAGGGCCATGTATCTGTGACTGCCCAAGGGCTTCAGTATCAGATGCCTGCTGCCGTATTTCACCCAGAAGATTTCACTATCTTGTTCAGGTTTCAGGTCTATCCTGCAAATTTCTCCCTGGTAAAGAACAGGAGGCGTCATGGAAATTTCTATTCTCTGGTTTTCCGTGGACTGAGCCGCATCTGCGTGAAGCCATGGAATGATGGTTATGCTTAAGAGCAGCACAGAAACCATTATACAATGCCGTATGTTAATTTTGTTCATGGTCATTGTTTAAGCCCTTTGGTTAGATCATTATTTTATTAGAGTAACAAACCAGCACAAACGCATCCGGAAAGTATGTCAGCCATTGAGAGCAGTAACAACATCATCCACGTGATCCTTGATGTGAGATTCAATAAAGTCGCATTCCGTGCTGTTAAGGCTGCGGTAATATCCAAGCAGTGGATTCATTATCGTTATCACTTCTTCTCTGGAGAATGTCTTAAGCAAAGATATAAAATCTTCCGGCTGTTCTATTGGATAGTGTCCTTTTTGCAGAAGGGCAGCCATGCCATCCTGAAAGCCTTTCATTGCCATCCTGACGATTTCCGGCTGTCCCCAGATCATTTCTCCTGTGCCATTGATCCTGTCAAGCCTTATCCGCAGTATCAGGTCCAGGAAAAAATACAGCAGGGGAATAAAGGGATGGTATAATACTTCTGACCGGTAATCCATCAGGGGCCGGTAATCCCTGACCGTTGTGAGTTTTACATCAAGGGGTCTATCAGATGTCCTTACAATAAAATCCCCGGCAGCATTGTGCCATAAACATATTTGATCATAGTTGAGTACATCATAATAGCAGGTCAGGGCCATGGCAATTTTTCTGAACAGCTCTCCAGCTTTTTCAACAGTCAGGAACTTGTCACCATTTTCATTGTCCCAGATATGCACGTACTGGGCCGATTTCCCATGGTAAAAATCGAGATGCCATTCACAAAATCCATCCAACCATTGAGACAGCATGATGGTGAAAACTTCCTTTGACTCGTTGGTATTCTCCACCTGAAAAGAATCTGTCAGGTATACTTCCGGCAGCCATGAATTGTCATATTTCGCTGACAGGGTCCGGATAGTTTCAAATTCCCTGGCAAGCAGTCTTCCCCTGGACTCGCCTATCGCCGTGCTCAGGGCAAAACAGCACAACACCCTCTCTGGCCGTGAAGCCAGATGGACACATAATCTTGAAATATGAAGAAAGGCACCGTGTTTTTCGCTGGTGATGGTGATTCTTGAGATCTGGTCTGTGGAGATTTTCTGCCCGGTCTTTTTTTTCAGAAGACATAGAAGAACATCCATGTGTGAAAACACAAAATGTTCAAGCATATTGTAATATTCTGCCAGGGTAAGAAAAGGATGCTGGGTTTTGGGATCGATCAGGAAAGGGCGCTGGAGGTATTCCTGGTCGGGTATCATGTCTCTGCCGGGGGCAGAGATCTGGCGGGTAATTTCCATGGTTTTTCAACCCGGGGTATAATCTGAAATCAGCGGTCTTTCATACAGGGCCTTCCTGCACCTGTAAACCAGAGATCAATAGCAACTAACCAACAGAGATATATAAGCCCAAACTTCTGTGAAAATGCTAACAATACCGTGTGTGAAAAGCAAGGGACTTTCTTATACCCTTAATATCCCATCGTTGTAAGAGAATGATAAATGATATATTGGCAGGTTTCAGCCTTTAGGTCTTGAGGAAGACCATGTATAACCGAGGGCCTTGGGTTTGCATGCGTCAACGCATTCCCCGCAGTTCCAGCAATATGCTGAAAGGCTCTCGTCTTTTGCAGGGTCAAGGGATAGCGGGCAGGCCCTTTTGCATAGGCCGCAGTCAATACATGCTTCCTTGTCTTTCCTGATCTTCAGCCTCCTTGCCATTCCAAGCACTGCTATAAGTGCCCCCAGCGGGCAGAGATGCCGGCAGAAAAGGCGGCGCGAGAACAGGTGCAGCAGCAATACGATTATGACAATCACTCCTTCGATGGCCAGGGTATGGAATAGTGTGGCCATCATTATCTCGCGCCCTACCAGACCCGGCGGGGAGAGAAACACAAATACAGGTGCTCCGATCACCATGGCGAGCATTACCTCTCCCATGAGGGCAAACCACAGCATGCGTCTCGGCATGGCAATTCCCGGCTTCCTGAATTTCTTTCCTGTCAGCAGCCTTATAAGCCTGTCCATGATCTCTGACAGGAAACTGATAGGACATATCCAGCTGCAGAATACCCTGCCAAGAAGCAGGGCCAGCAGCACAGGCCCAATCATGCCCACAAGCAGCGGGCCGTACAGTTTGCGGGATGTCAGTATGCTCTCCAGGCCTTCCAGGGGAGAGACAAACCATAGATGCCCTATGCTGAGGCTTTGATACCATCCCTGGATAAAGCTGAAATGGCAGTACCTGTTCAGGAAGGGAACCGCCAATATCAGGATAAAAGCACTGGTCAGGGACAGAAGCCTGATCCTGTTATAAAAGGTCTTTTTTGGTTGTTTGCCTGGCATGGTTTTGGCCTACCACCTGACAGGTTTGAATGCGTAGATTGGCTCGATGTTTATGGCCTTGTTGCCGTCTTTGCGGTTTACCGGGCAGCCATGTGTGCATAACCCGCATCCTGTACAGAATTCCTCAATGACCACCGGGCGGAGCTGGTCCAGCTTGATGGCCTTTTCCTTGAAAGGGCATACGTTATAGCATGTCCGGCAAAGCGCCAGCTCTTCGTTCCATGTAACGCAGCTGTGCTTGTCAATGACTGCCAGGCCCATCCTGGTTTCCTGCTGGGATATCCTTGTCAGTGTGCCGGTTGGGCAGACCTGGACGCATTTCATGCAAAGGTAGCAGGGAATCTTTTTGACATCTATCAGCGGGGTGCCTGCATATATCCCTTTCCGTATATCCGGCGGCACAATGGATTCATAGGGGCATACTTCTACGCAGCGGCCGCACCTTATGCACTTTGCCGGGAATATCTCCTCTGGCACAGCACCTGGGGGACGGAGAATGTTGGTCTTTACAGGGGAAGAGACCAGTGCTGCCGCCTTGTCGGAAAGCAGGCATACACCGGCAGCAGCAGTGCCGGCAGCCACGAACTTCAGAAAATTCCTTCTACTGGAACTGTTTTTTCCCAAAAGACCTGCCTGGCCGGAGGATTCCTGCCTCGATCTTTTCAACTTCATCCTCTGCATTGAAATAGGTAAGCCCTACGCTCAGGACCTGTTCTACTGCCATGATGGACTTGACCTGCTGTTCCATCTGTTCAGATGTATCGGATTCCAGGACCACGATCACGTTGCCCTTGTCATCAGAGCCATGGATTTCAAGGCCTTTCATGGCCTTTAACGCATCCAGGGCTGTCTCAATAAAGTCAGGGTGGACATTTACAACAAATCCGCCTATTGGCATGGATCTCACCTCATGGTTTCTGCTGCCTGCTTACTTCTCTGTATACGGCGTTCAAGATAGGACGTGGAACCACTGCCTGATGACCTGCCTGGTGACAAGATCCTGTTAAGCACGTCACCTGTTACAAGGCCATCCAGTGTATTCGCATTCGTAAAGCAAGCCCTGGTTCCGGTTACGCGGGCCTTGACAGCCAGGGATGCCTGCTGCATAAGCCTGTCCATAAACCCGTGGTTTCTCTTCTCGTCTCCCATGATTATGGCGGAACACCTGGCCACATAGGACCTGATCCTTCCCTGGAAACAGTTTATGCCTGCCTGCTTGCAGAAGCTCTCAATATCGTGATCGGAAAGCATGGACAGCTCGGCATATCTGGCCTGAAGGTCTATGCGCCTGAGGAGTTCCAGCCATTCATGCATGGCTTGCTTGCTGCCCAGGTTGCCTGCCATTTCAAGAACAGCAGCGGTGCCGCGCAGGTATGGGAAACCGGGTATTGAGATGACCTCCCTGCACCTTGCCATGTCCTTGTCCAGGAGCCTTTCCATGAAAAGCCAGTTATCTCCGCACAGCCTGGCCTTGGTGTGACTGAACATAAAGGCAGGTTCTGCCTGCCTATGCTCCTGTGCACAGGCTGAACCCTGAATAGACAGGATGCAAGAAAATAACAGTAGGATAAATATGGAGGCTGGAACAATTTTCATAGAGAATACCCGGCGGATCAGAGGGGGCAAAGTCTCAATGGAATGGCTTCGCCCCCTTGCACTGTTTTGCTTACGACATCTCGACAATAAACGGCTTCAGGGGCTTGGGACCGGAGACCTTTTTTATACGGCATGCGCATATCTTGAACTCGGGTTCCTTGGAGCCGGGATCGAATGCGTCCTTGGTCACCCTGTTTATCATCCTGTCTTCTGCCATGTCGTGCCAGTACACGAATACCATGCCTTCACATGGGCCCACATAGACCTTGGCAGGGAGGACATTTCTGCCCCTTCTTGATACCACCTCTACCATGTCATTTGGCTTTATGCCAAGTTTTTCAGCATCCTTGGGATTTATCTCCACGAAGGCATACGGGTTGGCCCTGACAAGCTCCATTACCCTGCCTGTCATGCTGCTGGTATGCCAGTGGTCAATGATCCTGCCTGTGGACAGGTAAAAGGGATACTCTTCATCTGGCATTTCAGCCGGGCCTTTCTGGGGTCTGAGCCATATCCACAGTTTCCTATCCGGGTGTGCTGGGCCGTAGAACTGGTAGGGCATCTCGTTTTGGGCATGCTTGTCTGCAAGTGGATCTATGCCCCTTACAAACTTGATGTCAGTGCCGCCCTTCAGTGCGAATGCCTCTGTAGGCGCAGGCCATTGTACACCGTCAGGCAGCTTGGCAAGCACTTCGTACGTGGCGCCGCTCAGGTCATTGTCGCGCCCCTTTGTAAGTTTCTGGGTGTATTCCATCCAGATGCTCCTGGGAAGCTCGTAGTCCGGCTCTTTGCCCATGAAAGGCTCGACGCATTTTTTTATTACCGGGTCGTTCAATTCCCTGGAAAGGCGCAATGCCCACTCGCGCACCATCCAGACCTCGGGCTTGGCTTCTCCTGGCGCATTCACCGCCTTCCTGGTGAGCTGGGAACGCCTCTCAGTGCATCCATATACGCCTGTCTTCTCGAATATGAATGCCGTAGGCAGGATGAGGTTGGCAAGCTCTGTAGTCCTGGTGGGAAATATGTCGGATACCACCATGAACACGTCGTCCCTGGCCATTCCCTTCTTGTACTTGTCACAGTTGGGAAGGCTCTGGGCAGGGCTGGTGCAGTTTATCCAGATGGCCTTTATCTTTCCCTGGTTGACTGCCTCGAACATGGCCACCGTATGGTAGCCCGGCTTTGGCGGGATGCGTCCCTCAGGAATGCCCCATAGCTTCTCCACCTGGTGGCGCAGCTTGTCCTTCTTTACCAGCCTGTGGGCCGGGAGTATGTGGCATAGGCCGCCTCCCTCGCGCACGCCTCCGCAGGCATTTGGCTGGCCTGTAAGGGAAAAGCTGTCAGCGCCGGGCCTGCAGAGCTGCCCGGTAAGGATATGGAGGTTATGGATCAGGTTGTTGGCCCATACACCCCGTATCCTCTGGTTGATCCCCATGGTCCATATACTCATGGTGCCCTCGGAGGTTGCAAACCACCTGGCAGCGGTCCTTATCTTCTCGGCAGTCATGTTGCCCCTGCACAGCTGGGCCACCTTTTCAGGGGTGTAATCCTCGAGGAATTTCCTGTATTCCTCGAACGAGACCTGTTTCTTGTCCTTCCCCTTCCTGAACGTGCTGTAGTTGTTGATGAAGTCCTGGTCGTAGAGCTTTTCATTGACTATGACGTGGGCCATTGCGTTGAGAAGGGCAAGGTCAGTGCCGGGTTCGAACACCAGGTCCAGGTCGGCAATCCTTGAGGTCGGGGATATCCTGGGGTCAGCGTTTATGACCTTGACCGTGTCCCTGTGGTCCATTTTCCTTCTCATGATCCGCCTGAACAGCACGGGATGGGCCTCGGCGGTATTGCTTCCTATTATGAAAAAGCAGCTTGCCCGTTCAAAGTTGTCATAGCTGCCGATGGGCTCATCTGCCCCGAAAGATGTGATATAGCCGCCAACAGCGCTTGCCATGCAAAGCCTGGGGTTCCCTTCCACGTTGTTGGTCCTGAGGCCGCCGCGCATCACCTTCTGGAATATGTATGTCTCCTCTGTCAGGGCCTGACCGGAGCCGTAGTAGGCCACGGAATCGTTCCCGTGTTTTTTAACTGCATTTGCAAATTCCCTGGCTGCAATATCGAGCGCTTCATCCCATGATATTTCCTTGAACGGCTGGTCTTTCCTGGCCCTGTAGAGGGGCTTTTTCAGGCGGTCCGGGTGGTTGTCGCCCATGAGCTTGTAAAAGAGCATGCCCTTCATACACAGGTAGCCGAAGTTGGTCCTGGATTTCGAGATGCCCCTGAGCGCCACGGCACGCCCGTCTTTTACACCAAGTTCAAGCCGGCAGCCTGAACCACAGAGCCTGCATGTGCCTGGATGCCAGCTGTCTGCATCTGTTGCCTGGGCTTCTCCCTCCATGCTGATGGGGAGGTTCATGCCTACATACGACGCTGCAGTCAGGGCAGCAGTCCTTTTCAGAAATTCTCTTCTTGAAAGGCCCATATCTATCCTCCTTACTTATGAACAAAAAAGTTATGCGCCGGATGACAGTCCCAGCATTTCTTGCCCTTGGGACGCTTCTGGTACTGCTTGTTGTGGCAGGCAGCACAGTTTGTCTCATTTGGCTCAACCCTGAAATTTTCATAAGTCCCATGGCACTGGAAGCATTTCACATTGGCTATGCCATGGACCGAGTCATACCATTCCTGGTATATGTCAGGGGTGGCGTCCTTGTGGCACTGGGCGCATGGAGTGAGCTTTTCCTGGTCTGTAAGCTGGGGATGTGCTGAAGGCGCTGCCTTTGGCTTGGCGCCTGATGCGAGCGACAGGGCAGGAACAGCGGCTGCCATGAGAATAATGGCAATAAAAAAGATGGTTTTTCTTAATGTTGCTCTCACGATCTACCTCCTTGACTCGAATGAGAAAGGCCGGCATAGCCGGCCCCCTTAATCCCTCTTAAAACTTTATAATGCCTTCCACGTAGAAAAAGTTCATGTCTTCGTCCTCGGGGAAGTTGTCTTCTATGACATCGTCGCCGAAAACATGGCTGTAATAGAGGTTCATGCCGAGAGATGCGCCCATGTAGTTGTAAATATCCTTTATAAAGAACGAAATATCCCACATGGTGCCGAGAGAATCATGCCCCCGGCCTATATGGGCAGTCTTTGCCCCGTAGCCGAATTGATCAGCCCTTGTCATTCCAGAGCCCTGGTACCATGCGTCATTGTCCTTTGTGAGCCAGAGCCTGGTTACATCCGAGCGGACCACGAGCTTGTCCAGCGGCTTGAAGATAAGCTGGCCAAAGCCATAGGTGGTGTTCATCAGGTTATAGAACGGGGTCATTGCATAGACCCTGAGTGTTGGAATCATCATGAAAAAGGTGTCATGGTCGTTGTCAGTGGGATCATCGTCGCCGGAACCCCTGAAGTAACCGCCCCTGATCCATGGCTGCCACATGATGTCCGAGAATTTGTAACCGCCTTCGAGGGCAATTGCATACCCGCCCTGGTCCAGCCTTTTCCTCTGTTTCTGGCTGGAATAGGTGCCGGTCTGGTAGGCTCCCCATGCCAGCAGGTCAAAAGAGCCGGGGCCGATCTTGGGGGTATTGTAGAGTATGTGGCCTCCAAAGGTGCTGATCTCGTCTGCATCACCCATACCGTCTTCGTACAGCCCGCGGTGATCATTGTAGTAGTAATAGAATACCTGGCTATCCATGCCCTGTATAACGCTGTCTTTCATGGTGGCTGCCACGGTAATCATGTCAATATCGTTGGAGGTGTAGCCGTTTTTACTGGCCTGGTCCCTTTTAAGGTAAAATCCACCAGGAGTGGGATGCATGGCTGAAAATGTCAGGTTCCAGGACGAATCGTTGTACGCGGCCTGGACGCCATCGTAGCCCCTTCCAACCCTTGACCAGTCAAACGGGCCTATGAGCCTCTGGGATATCCTCTTCTTTTTGAGCCATGCAAGGGTCTTGTTCTTGGGAAGGGTGTTTGGCTCAAGGCCGGACTTGTACAGGAAACGGCCGAGCCTCACGGAAAGCGCCTCAAAGCCGGGCATCCTCCCCTTTATCCAGCCCTGGGAAAGACAGACATAGCCAACATTCCGGCTGCCGTTATTCTGCTTGTAGTACAGGCCGCCGGTACCGTACATGGCGTCATCCGGCAGGTTAATGAGCTGGGTCCACTGGAACTGGGTATAGGCATCAATAAACTTTGAGGTAGCCCCGATTCCCAGCCTCATCTTGCTCGACATGAAAGTGTAGCCATCGTCCTTGTCCGGTGCACCGTTGTCAAAGGTATCCCATGTCTCAGACCTGAACTGCTCCAGGAAATTGACATTAAGGTTGACATCGTCAGTGATCTTGTACGCACATGAAATTGCGCAGGTGGCAAAAAATACAGCAGCAGCAAGTAAAACGATAAAGATTCGTTTCATTTTTTAACCCTCCTATTTGCAAAGTGCCAAAATACGACAAAGGGCCGCGATTTCCCTTAACCGCGGCCCATCTTGATTTCCAGACCATGGAAGCGGCCTGGAAGGCTTACCTATTAAAGGGGACCGCTGCTCATAACAGTGCTGAGGTCCTCGATCTTGTTGTTCTTTATGCGCCAGTCGTGAATCTGCTGCAGATCCTTGTACACCTGGAATATCTGGAAAAATCCATGCCAGTGCGCATAATCAGGCCCGTTCATGGCAGCACCCTGGCGGGCACGCCTGCCGGTGTGGTGCCACAGGTAGTACATGAGCTCCTGGAAGCCGTCCTTCCATGGGTCCTTGCCGAGCAGCCCCTTGGCGGCAAGTTCCTTCTTCATCTTGACAGCGCCGTCCCAGTACATGTTGTACAGGGCTACCGTGTCGTCCAAGGTCTTGATTTCCTTCTGAACCTGGGTTGGGCCGTGGCAGTTGGCGCATACCTGCCTCATGAGTTTTGTTCCCTTTTCTCCGTTGCCGCGCTCGCCGGACCTGATGACGCTTTTCTTGTGAACCAGGTCCCATTTCAGCCTCTCGTTGATGTTGTGGGTGGTCGTGAGGTCGCCAATGCCGCTCATGTGGCAGGTTGCACAGGTGGGGGCAGTGTAGTCGCCAGGCTGCCATGCGTCAGGTGCGCTGTCCCATTCCCATTCTTCGCCGTGGGTGGCAAATATCTGGCCGTGCTTGCTCTCCATATAGATCTCAATGTCAGGATGGTCAGGGCCAAGGTGGCAGCTTGCGCATGCCTCTGGTTTCCTTGCCTCTGTCACTGAGAACTGGTGCCTGGTATGGCATACCGTGCAGGTTCCGATGGAGCCGTCAGGGTACCTGGTCCCAACACCGCCCGGCCAGGTGTTCTTCACTGGCTTGTGGTCCGGGCCGAGCTCTACCTTGCCGCCGTGGCACATCTGGCAGCCAGCTTCCCTGGATGCCCAGTTGCTGGAATCCCCGTGCTTGTTGCCTATGAAACCACCGCCTTCCAGGTTGTAGATGAGGTTTATCATCTTCTTGTTGTCTACGACAGGTGCGCTTGCCAGCTTGGCATGGCCGCTCTGCAGGAACTGCTCAACTTCCTGCGGGTGGCAGCGGGAGCACGTCTTGGAAGATACCATGGGAGAGATGTAGATGTTTGTCCCCTTGATTCCAGAGCACTGGCTTGCCATTGGGGAGCTTTTTTCCACCACGTGGCAGTCATAGCAGGACACAGAGGCATGAGCCATCTTGCCGAGCTTCCATGAATCTACGATGCCCGGAGTCTTCTTGGAATGGCATTCAATACACTTGGCAGCATCCGGAGACACGTTGCGCTTGATCACCAGCTCCTTGTAAAACTTTGGCGTTGCCTGCTTTTGAACTTGCTGCTGGTCCATCTGTTCTTCTGCAAGTGCTGTGCTTACTGCAACCATGCAGAAGCAAGCTGCAAT
>JALWYO010000027.1 GCA_026992735.1 Deltaproteobacteria bacterium | reverse complement strand
AGTAGAGGGCCTGGTCAACAAAATCAAAACATTGAAACGACAAGCATATGGTTTCAGAGACATGGAGTATTTCAAGCTCAGATTATACCACCTACATCAGCAGAGGTACTCATTATCCGGATGAACCGTTTTTATTCATACCATTAGATTATGTCTGTATTCCCATATAAATATGATGTAATTGTTGTTGGTGCAGGTCATGCGGGGTGCGAGGCGGCGCTTGCTGCGGCTCGGCTCGGGGCCAAGACCTGCGTGCTGACCATAAACCTGGACTGCATTGCTGCCATGAGCTGTAATCCTGCCATAGGCGGCCTGGCAAAGGGCCATATCGTGTGTGAGATAGACGCACTCGGTGGGGAAATGGCAAGGAATACTGATGCCACGGGTATCCAGTTCAGACGCCTGAACATGTCCAAGGGGCCGGCAGTCCGGGCCAGGAGGGCCCAGTCGGACAGGCTCCTTTACAGGCTGAGAATGAAGCAGGTAATGGAAGCTCAGCAAGGCCTTGACATAGTGCAGGCCATGGCAGGCAGGATACTTGTCAAGGATGGCAGGACCTATGGCATCGAGTCAACCGTAGGCCAGGAGATACACGGCAAGACCGTTATAGTGACCACCGGCACATTTCTGCGGGGCCTTATACATATTGGGTTAAGGCATTTTCCTGCTGGAAGGATGGGTGATCCGCCTTCCAACAGCTTATCGAGATCCATAATGGAACTGGGGTTCAAGATGGGCAGGCTCAAGACCGGCACCACTCCCAGGCTCCATGCAGGCAGCATAGATTTTTCAGGTCTGGAGAAGCAGGCAGGTGATGAGCCGCCGCCATGGTTCTCTATTATGACAGACAGGATTCCCCTGAAGCAGATTCCCTGCCATATCACTTACACAAACGAAAGGACCCACGAGATCATACTGAAGGGTCTTGATCGTTCGCCTCTCTTCACCGGCATTATTGAGGGAGTTGGGGCCAGGTACTGTCCATCCATAGAGGACAAGGTGTCCAGGTTCAGGGACAGGCCACGGCACCAGGTATTCCTGGAACCTGAAGGCTTACAGACAGTGGAGATATATCCAAACGGCATACCAACCAGCCTGCCCATTGATGTGCAGATAGACATGGTAAGAAGCATAAGGGGGTTGGAACATGCTGTAATAATGCGCCCAGGTTATGCCATAGAATATGACTATGCCGATCCGCTTCAGCTCAGGCCTTCTCTTGAGACCAGGCTGGTGCAGGGGCTCTATTTTGCCGGGCAGATAAACGGCACTTCAGGTTATGAAGAGGCTGCTGCCCAGGGTATCATGGCTGGTATAAACGCTGCCCGTTTCGTGAAGGATATGGAGCCGGTCATTCTCGACAGGTCCCAGGGATATATCGGGGTGCTAATAGATGATCTCTGCACCAAGGGAACAAAGGAACCCTACAGGATGTTCACATCTAGGGCGGAATACAGGCTCATGCTCAGGGAAGACAATGCTGCAGCCAGGCTGACGCCCATTGGCAGGAAGATCGGTCTGGTGGGAGATGCCCAGTGGGACAGGTTCCAGGCCAGGCAGACAGCCTATATGAATTTCCTTGAGAGGCTCAAGGCCAGCAGGATCACTCCATCACAGGATGTGAATAACTGGCTCGAATCCATTGGTTCTTCGCCCATCCGTCAGGGAACGACTATCTTTGAGCTGTTGAAGAGGCCAGAGATCAAACTCGATGCAGTATGCTCCAGGTTCGGCCTTGAGGCACCATTGCCTGAAGTGGCTGCCCGGATCGAGATAGAGACCAGGTACCAGGGTTACATACGCCGCCAGGAGGAAGATGTAAAAAAGTTCAGGAAATGGGAATCCGTGCCGCTTCCTCCTGACCTGGATTATTCTGCAGTGCCCGGGCTTTCGAGAGAGGTAATTGAAAAACTTTCCAGGGTGTGCCCTGAGAGCCTGGGCAGGGCATCCAGAATATCGGGTATTACTCCTGCCGCGTTGACTGCAATCAGGATATATCTCAAAAAGCTTGGCAGCACGCGCGATGCCAGGGACTATAAGGAATAGATAAGCGGGGTTCCTGGAAAAACTGCCGTCCCTTCCCAGGTTTTTTTTCATCTTCAGCAAATCTGGCAGATTGCATAAACTTGAGCCTGCATAGTATGATGGCTTGAGATGAAATTTTATTTTTTATACATATGAATAAGTATTTTCAAACCATGGTTTTTAGCGGGAGCTGCTTTATGACTGCGACATCAAACGCCATCACACTCAAAAAGGAACTTGAAGAAATACTGCCGGCAAAGCTCGGCTCGATATTTCAGGAATACGGACTGGACCTTGACGAACTTCTCGTGCCATTGAAGTGGAAGCCTCTTGTGCTGTTCATTGGGAACTATTCTTCCGGCAAGTCCACATTCATAAATGAATTCCTGGGCAAGGATATTCAGCGAACCGGCCAGTCTCCAACAGATGATAGTTTTACAATAATATCCGCTCCTGATCCAGGCGAGCCTGAGGGCGATCTCACCGGCAGCACTGTTGTAAACGATGACCGGTTTCCGTTCGAACCGCTTCGAGGCTTTGGTGAAAAGCTCCAGTCGCACCTGGTAATGAAGCGGGTCAAATCCCCTGTTGTCGAGAATATCGCCTTGATCGACACCCCCGGCATGCTGGATTCCGTGACCGAGCAGGACAGGGGATACGATTATCTCGGCGTTATTGGCGAGCTGGCCAAGCTCTCGGATCTTATCGTGCTGATGTTCGATCCTCACAAGGCCGGCACCATCAAGGAGACATACAAGGTCCTGCGGGTGACTCTGCCCGGCAGCACAGGCGAGGACCGGGTCCGTTTTGTCTTGAACCGCATAGACGAATGCGAAAGCCTGGAAGATCTTGTACGGGCATACGGCACTCTCTGCTGGAACCTTTCCCAGATGACAGGGCGGAAGGACATTCCGAGGATCTATCTTACATATGCAAAATTACCCGGCAGAGACGTGCTTCCCGAGTTCAAGATCTGGGAAAAGGAGAGAGAAGAGCTTAAGAGGTCCCTGTCGGATGCCCCAAGGATGCGGCTGTATCATATGCTCCAGGAAGTGGATGGGGTAGTCAGGGCACTGGCGCTTGAGATAGAGGCACTGGAGCGTTTCAAGAATATCTTCAGAAGACGGCTGTGGAATTATGCCAAAACAGTGATATTTTCAGGCATCCTGGCCTTTTTCTTCGGAGATCTGTTCATGAATCTATTCTTCGGCTATCCGGATTCACCCTTTGTGGTTGACCTGGTATCAGGCCAGGCAGGCATACACAGTCTTCTTTGGCCTTTTGTATGGTTGCTTCTTACCATAGGGGCTGGTTCCCTGTTGTTTCAGAAGATAGTATTTCCAAGATTTGTGAAACAATATGCCTCCAATCCCGATCCTCTTGTAAGGCTAAAGACGCGCTATGACAGGGATCTGTGGCCAAAGATAAAGGCCAGGGTGTCAAATCTCATTGAGAAGCGGGGCAAAAGGCACGTGTGGATTCCGCACTCCAAGCATCTTGCAAGAGTAAGGCGTTTTCTGAAAAAGGATCTTCAATCCTTTTACGAAAGGGTTAAGCAGTATTGATACAGTCATTAGCCGCCCATTAAAGGGCTGAACACTGAACAAAATTTTCGGAGGAAGTAATGTCAGGACATTCCAAGTGGAGCACCATCAAGCATAAAAAGGCAGCCCAGGATGCCAAGCGGGGCAAGGTGTTTACCAAGCTCATAAAAGAGATAACCGTGGCTGCGCGGTTAGGCGGTGGAGATCCTGCGGCAAATCCTAGGTTGAGGGCAGCCATTGATGCGGCAAAGGCCCAGAACATGCCCAAGAACAATATAGAGCGGGCAGTAAAAAAGGGTACAGGCGAGCTTGAAGGTGTTTCATATGAAGAGGTAACCTACGAAGGCTATGGGCCGGGTGGAGTGGCCGTTCTGGTGGAGACCATCACTGATAACCGCCAGAGGACTGTTGCTGACGTCAGGCACATATTTGCCAAGAGGGGCGGCAACATGGGGGAACCGGGCAGCGTTGCCTGGATATTTGAAAAGAAAGGCCTGATTATAATCGATAAGGCGAAGGTGGATGAGGATACCCTCATGGATGTTGCCCTGGATGCAGGTGCCGAAGACATAGAGGACAATGGCTCTGAATGGGAGATAGAAACCAGGCCGGAGAACCTGGATGCTGTCAAGGAGGCCATAAATTCTGCTGGCATAGAGATATTGTCTGCAGAGGTCTCCATGGTGCCATCAAACACTGTTGCGATAACCGAGGAAAAGCAGGCGGAGCAGTTGATGAAGCTGATGAATGCCCTGGAAGAAAACGATGATGTCCAGAATGTCTATGCAAATTTCGATATCCCCGACGAGGTGCTGGAGAAGGTGGCATCATAGTGCATGGATCAAAACTTATCCTGGGCATTGATCCTGGTTCCAGGGCTACAGGTTACGGTGTTGTGGTCAGCTGTGCCGCCGGTGGGGATATCGCTTTTGTTGCCACGGGTGTAATACGGACCAGTGCCGGTTCGAGTTTGATGTCCAGGCTCAAGAAGCTGTATGATGGCGTAGATGAGGTAATTGCCGAGTTTGCCCCGGAAGTGGTTGCCGTTGAGGAAGTGTTCGTTTCAAGAAATGTCCAGTCAGCCCTGAAGCTCGGCCACGCCCGGGCAGCAGCTGTAATGGCGGCCCTGAACAGGGGCCTCCAGGTTTATGAATATACGCCACTGGAGATAAAGAAGGCAGTAGTCGGCTACGGCAGGGCAGACAAGGCACAGGTTAAGAAAATGGTGTCGGTGTTGCTGAATCTTTCCAGAGTCCCGGCTGCTGATGCAGCGGACGCACTGGCAGTGGCCATGTGTCATGCCCAGAGTGACAGGCTCAACAGCTTCATGAAGTTGAAGGTGCGTTGAGGTGCCTCTGAAGTCCTTGATAATCATGCCATGATAGGGTTTCTGAGGGGTAAAGTCGCGGTTATCCATGCAGACCGGGTTATTGTTGAGGTTAATGGTATAGGCTACCAGGTGCAGATGCCGCTCTCCCAGCTTGACCGCCTTCCAGGCCCTGGAGAGCCTCTGCTGGTTCATACCCATCTTATCCACAAGGACGATTCTATCTATTTATATGGTTTTTTAGAGGAAAGGGCCCTTGACATCTTTAGAATGCTTCTCGGGGTATCCGGGGTAGGGCCCAGGCTGGCCCTTAACATACTATCGACAGTGCCAGTGGATGAACTGCTGGCAAGCATTTCCGCAGGGGATGCATCCAGGCTCAAGGCCGTTCATGGTGTGGGCAAAAAGACGGCTGCCAGGATATGCGTGGACCTCAAGGAAAAGGCTGCCAAATACATAAGTATGATGGGCGAACCAGCGGGTGAGGCACCTGCGGGTTCCAGGTGTATTGCTGATCAGAAAGTGCTGGAAGACGCTGTATCTGCTCTTTCAAACCTTGGCTACCGGCCATCCGAGGCCAGGAAGGCCGTAATGGATGTAACGGAAAAGGGTGACGGGCCAGACTGCCTGGATTCCATTATCAAAAAGGCGCTGCGGAAACTCTGCAGGGCATAGAAACGGCAAGCAGGGATGAATGGACAGATCTGAAGTGGACAAGGTGATTACACACATGGGCGCCGGGGAAGACCTGGTGCCTGAAGCCATGGAAGAGGAGCTTGTCCTGGAGCCAGGATTGAGGCCCAGGAATTTTTCAGAGTATATCGGCCAGGATGACGTGAAGACCAGCCTGGCCCTTTTTATAAAGGCGGCCAGGAAAAGAGGAGAGGCCCTGGATCACTGCCTGCTGCACGGTCATCCCGGCCTTGGCAAGACGACCCTGGCACACATCATTGCCAACGAGCTGGGTGTTGGCATAAGATGCACGTCCGGACCTGTGATAGAGAGGCCTGGCGACCTGGCGGCAATACTTACCAACCTCCAGGACGGCGAGGTGCTTTTCATAGATGAGATACACCGTTTGAGTCCTGCCGTGGAGGAGATTCTATACCCGGCCATGGAAGATTACCAGCTTGACCTGATAATAGGCCAGGGGCCCAGCGCCAGGACGATCAGGATTGACCTGCCACGGTTTACCATGGTAGGAGCAACCACCAGGGCAGGCCTTCTTTCACCGCCATTGCGTGACAGGTTCGGAATGCTCATGCGTATGGATTTTTACAGGGATGAAGACCTGGAGGCGATAGTGCTCCGTTCCGCAGCTATTCTCGGTGTATTTGTTGACCGGGAAGGGGCAAGAGAGATCGCCAGGCGTTCCAGGGGTACTCCGAGGATAGCCAACAGGCTTCTGCGGAGGGTCAGAGATTATGCAGAGGTCAAGGCAGAAGGCAGGATAGACAGGGATGTCGCAGACATGGCCTTGAACATGCTTGATGTGGACAGGCAGGGTCTTGACCGCATGGACAGGCAGATTTTGCTCCTGATAATTGACCGTTTCAACGGCGGACCAGTTGGTCTTGATACCATTGCTGTCTCCCTTGGCGAGGAAAGGCAGACCATAGAGGACGTTTACGAGCCTTTTCTTGTGCAGAGGGGCTATATACACCGTACTTCCAGGGGAAGGATGGCCACTGAGCTGGCCTACAGGCATCTTCACAGGAAACCAGGGGGAAGGGAAGGCTGATGCAGGAATTGAAACCCGATGAACTGAGACCCACGATAGATCCTGATGTGCTGGGTTTTGAATATCTGAGTCAGGTTGAGCAGGACAATATCCGGTTCTTTGGACAGGAGAGGGCAGAAAGGGCCCTGGATTTCGGCCTGGAAATGGCCAGGCAGGGCTTCAATGTCTTTGTTGCAGGCCTGCAAGAGGCAGGTGCGCTGGAGATTACCAGGGCCAAGCTGGAAGACATGGCTGACAAGGATCAGGACTCACTTGTAGATATATGCTACCTCTATAATTTCCGGGATGCGGATGTCCCGCTTGCAATGGAGCTTGACAGAGGCCTGGGACAGGAACTCAGGAAGGGGATGGCCGAGCTGGTGGAGAATCTCAGGCTTCACATGCCCAAGAATTTCGAGGGAGAGACCTATCTTGCCAGGAAAGAGGAGGTTATCCGCGAGTTCAATACAAAGCGTTCTGCCTTTTTCGAGGAGCTCGATAAAAAGGTCAAGGAAAGACAGTTCATTCTTCAGGCTGATCCTACCGGCATGATGGTTATTCCTGCCAAGCCTGACGGCAGCCCCATGTCTCCCGATGAGGTCAACAAGATGACCCAGGAGGAGCAGGACGAGCTCAAGAAGAAGAGCGAAGAGCTGCATCGAGAGATGGGCGCAACCATGCGCCAGGTCCATCATCTTGAACAGGAAGTCAGACAGAAACTCAGGGAGCTGGACAGGGAGGTAGCTGCCCAGACAGTCAAGGACCTTATAAAACCCTTAAGGGAGAGATTTTCTTCCCATGAAAAGCTTCAGAAATATTTCGACCAGGTGGAAGAGGACGTGGTCCTGAACCTGGATGATTTCAGGCCCCAGAAAGAGGGGCCGCCACCTGGCATGCCGGTCCCGTTTCCGGGCATGACGCCAAGCTTTACCAGGTATGAGGTGAACGTTTTGGTAGATAACTCGGAAATGTCTGGAAGGCCTGTGATATTCGAGTCCAACCCAAGCTATCCCAATCTTTTTGGGGCAATAGAAAGGCAGGCCCAGTTTGGTGCCCTGTTTACTGATTTCACCATGATCAAGGCAGGCGCACTTCACAAGGCAAACGGCGGCTATCTCCTGCTGAAGGTGACGGATCTCCTAAAGCGGCCATTTTCTTACGAGGCATTAAAGAGGGCCCTTAGAACAGGCACCATAGAGATAGAAGATCCCGGCGAGCAGCTGGGCCTGTTTACCACCAAGACCCTCAAGCCCGAACCTGTCAAGCTGCGGGTCAAGATAGTCCTCATGGGTGATCCTGCCCTGTACCAGCTTCTATATAACCTTGATGAAGATTTCCGGGAGCTTTTCAAGGTCAAGGCCCATCTGGATGTTCAGACTGACAGGACTGATGCCAGAATCCGTGATTTTATCTCTGCCATGCGGTCCATGGTGGAAACCAATAACCTCAAGGACGTTGATAAGACGGGTGTGGCAAGGCTCATTGAATTCTCGTCAGAGCTGGCGGCATGCAGGGAAAAGCTTTCCCTCAAGATCACTGATGTCGAAGACCTGCTTATGGAGGCGGATTTCTGGGCAGGTAAGGCAGGCGCTCCACACATAACCGCAGACCATGTGCAGAAGGCAATTGATGAGAAAATATACCGTTCAAGCCTCTACCAGGAACACCTGCAGGAGCTCCTGGTAAAGGATATAATAAAGGTCTCAACTACTGGCAAAACAACCGGCCAGATCAACGGCCTGGCTGTCTATGACCTCGGCGACCATATCTTCGGGAAACCTTCCAGGATCACTGTTAGTATATCCCTGGGCAAGGATGGGGTTGTCAACATAGAGAGAGAGGCAGAACTCAGCGGCAAGATCCACACCAAGGGCGTCATGATCCTTTCCGGTTACCTCAGGGCCAGGTTTGTCCGCACAACATCCTTAAGCCTTACGGCAACCATCTGTTTTGAGCAGAGTTATGGCATGGTGGATGGTGATTCCGCATCCGGAGCAGAGCTTTTTGCGCTGCTGTCCGCCATTTCAGGCATACCTTTAAGCCAGGAGATTGCATGCACAGGTGCTGTCAGTCAGAAAGGAGAGATCCTGCCGGTGGGTGGTGTTACTGCAAAGATAGAAGGCTTTTTCGACCTGTGCAGGGAAAAGGGCTTTGCTCCGCGGCAGGGAGTGATAATACCAGGGGCAAACGTCAGGGATCTGACATTAAAGCGCGAAGTGACAGATGCTGTCAGGGATGGCAAGTTTCACATCTGGGCAATAGATACTGTGGAAGAAGGGATAGAGCTACTTACAGGTATGAAGGCTGGTAAGCCTGATGAAAAAGGGCAGTATCCAGAAGATACAGTATTTTACAAGGTCGAGCAGGAACTCAGACGCCTGTCAGAGCTGGCAAGAAAGCTTGCAGCAGAGAAAAAGACAGACGGAAAGAATAATCCGGGATAATTTCCCGCCCGCTTTGTTCTTGGGAGGCTGGTTTATATCACCTGTTTTTTTTGAGTCTTTTTAAATCCTTTTCTAAGGTGTTTCCTTAATTTGGGCCTTACACCCCTTCTTAGATTCACGTATTGATGTACGAATTCCAGGTAAATGTCACCGACCTGGGTGGCAAGGTCCTCCCTAGTCCCACTTGGAGCTATCTGGAACTGGGTTGCCTTTGAACGGCTTTCCACTACCAGCCATTCCACCTCGGTGAGGGTCTGTATCTGGTCTCTAGGGCTGTGAATGAATAGCACCGGCTTTGTGAAACCAGACATCTTTTTCCTGTTTTCGAATACAGGCCCTTCAGGTACGAGGTTTTCGGCTATCCCTTTTCTAAGCAGAAAGTCCCTGCTCAGGTTGAATGCGCTCTCCATTATCAGGCACAGGAGCTCCTTTTCATTTCTTTCAGCAAGATCCAGGGCAATGGCAGAGCCCAGGGATCTGCCCATGATGACCAGCCCTCCCTCGCGGCCGGTGTCTTTCATCCATGTCTTGACAGCAGCGTAAAAAGTATCTGCATCTTTGAAAATATCGCTCAGGGAAAGTTTGCCAGTACTCAGGCCGGTTCCCCTGTAGTCCAGGCTGGCAAAGGTAAATCCGAGTTTCTTGAAACCCTGGCCTAAAAGCAAAAGAGTGGAAAGGTTTTCGTACTCGGCAGGGAAATAGATGATATGAGGGTCTCCGGGATTGCCTTCGAATATCCGGGCGGTGAGCTTCGCATTGCCGGGAGCAGGGATTTCAAGCAGGGTGCATTCCTCAATGCCTGGAGCTCCTTCAGGGGTTTGGAGATCCATATCCTGAAAGAGCCTGGCACAGATTTCAGGTTTGTCTATGGACGCTATTTTCTCCAGGGTCTCTACTGCCACCATGTCGATTTCTCCATGAACTCCTTTATTTTCTGTTCCTTTAATCCCCTGGAAAAGTCTTTATGGCCCATATAGGCCAGGGTATGTTCCTTTACATTAGACAGCAGTTGCGAAAAGACCTCGTCTTTTTCCCGTTCATCTATAAAATTGCGTTCCTTTTTTATCTGGAAGGCTATCTCTTCACCGTTGTGGCTGACAAATTTTTCAAACAGCCTGTCAGGATCGTCCTGGCCCTTGAAGTCATCCGGTGTGACCTTTACGGGAATTTTTACCAGGAGGCCGACAAGCCATCTGTCACCTGCCAGTTTCTTGGAATAATCGTAGAATTCGACCTTGAGGCCGTTAGGAAGATCAAGAGTGTCGAACATTACAGGTTCCTTTTTCATCGTCAGTGAATCACAGGTTAGATTTAAAAATGATCTAATTTCGCAGACTGGCCATCTGCATAAGGTCTTGGGCTGTAATCCCGGATTATGCAAGGAGGAAGGCGCTTGAAATCGAAACTACATCCACAGGCCTTCCTCCTTGTATATTTATTTGTAAACTTGCGAGCTGCAAATCTGGATTAATGTTTAAATGCCCTCTGGCCTGTAAAGACCATTGTAACAGGCGGATCTGCCTCGTTGCAGGCCTCTATGGATTCCCAGTCGCGAATGGAACCACCAGGATGCACGATGGCCGAAACCCCCTGTCTTATGCCCACGTCAACACCATCCCTGAATGGGAAAAATGCATCTGAAACCATGGTGGACCCGGGAATGTTTCCGCGGTCTTTCTTGACCTGTTCATCTATTTCCTGTTTCTCAGAGTCGTCCCTCTCGCCCTTTTCCACAGCCAGCTCCAGCTCCTTGTAGGAGATGCCGTGCTTGTCAAAGCAGAGGATGTCAGCATATTTGGTATATGCCTTGTAAACAGCGATTTCTGCAACGCCGACCCTGTCCTGTTCACCTGTGCCGATGCCTACTGTTACGCCGTTTTTGACGTAGATTACAGAGTTAGAGGTGATGCCCTGTTCCACGCCCCATCCGAATATGATGTCTTCGTACTCGGCGTCAGTGGGCTGCCTCTTTATCTTGTAGAGCTTGCCCTTGTACTCGCATTCAGCAGGTTTCAGGTCATCCTTGCTGCGGATTTTGTTCACAGGTGACTGCTGTATGATGATGCCTCCGTCAATGAGGCTCTTGAAATCGACGAACCTTTTATCCCAGAAGGACTCCAGCTGGTCTATCCTGCCAATCCGGATTATCCGCAAGTTTTTTCTGGCAGCAAGGATGTCCACTGTGCCTTCTTCGTATTCCGGCGCCACTACCACTTCGACATACTGGTTGCTGATGGCCTCGGCTACTGCCTTGTCAACAGGCCTGTTCAATGCCACGCATCCGCCAAAGGCAGCTACCCTGTCAGCCCGGAGTGCCTTGGTAAAGGCATCTTCGACGGTCCCCGCCTTTGCCACGCCACATGGATTGTTGTGTTTGACAATAACGCAGGCAGGGGTCTTCATGAGGAATTTGAGGATATTAAGAGAGTTGTCAACGTCGGTGAGGTTAATTTTGCCAGGGTGTTTGCCTGCCTGGATCATGTCTTCCTCGGTGATTGCGCTGACCAGCCCATTGCCGGGTTCTATGTAGGCACAGTCGCCCAGTACAAGGTTTCCATTCACAAGCTGGTAGAGCGCAGCCTCCTGGTCGGGATTTTCTCCGTACCTGAGACCTCTTTCCTCCATTTCCCCTGTGGCCTGATTTTTGATGGTCCAAGTCCTTTTTTTGTAGGTAAGCTCCTGGCCGCCGTAGGAAATCTTGATTTCCTCGGGGAAATGATCGCCAATGATCTTCTTGTACATTTCTTTCATGTCAGCCATGGCTCTGCTCCTATTTTTTGTATTCAGCCAGTTTTTTCTCCAGGCTCTTCTGATCCATTATGCCTGAATGGAATCTGCCGTCCGGAAATATATAGGTAGGTGTTCCGGTTATACCCTTGCTCATGAGAAACTTGATGGTTTCATCGACCTTTTTGCTGCCTTCAGCACACTGGTTTTCAGAGCGGTACCTGTTTTTCAGGCCTTCCAGGCCTTTTTTATCACATATTATGGAAATGCTTTCTTCCCTGGCACCCTTGTGGAACTTGAGTGGGAACAGGAGATACTTCACCTGCAGTTCATTTTTCTTGACCGCTGGCTCTAACAAGGATTCAGCCTTTTTGCAGTAGGGACACTGTGGATCGGTTACGAAATATACCACCGGCCCTTTCGTGCCTACAGTAAAGGCTGTCAGGCTTTCGAGTTTTTTCATCTCATCCGGGGTGATGCGGTTCAGCTCCATCATGGTCTCTCTTGTAAGGTTTCTGGAGTCCTTGGTGCTGAAAAGCGAGCCTGCAACGAGATAATCGCCCTTTGTATCAGAATAGATTATGCGTTTCTGGTTCTGAAATTTTACCTGGACCTCGCATAGCCCCGGCATCTGGGAAGGCTTTACATCCAGGACATCTATGGGCCTGTGAAAGGTGTTTTTGATTATGGTCTGCATCTTGGCCTTTTCGGGACAGGTGCCTGCAAATGATTGGGATGCAGATGCTATGAACATCATTACAAGAGCAAGCAGAAACAGGATGCAAAACGTGTTTGAAAATCTGGTCATGGAAAAATACTCCTTTTTGAATTTAATTTATAAATAAGTAAGTAAGTAAGACTGTTAAAGATATAGAAGACTAACATACGGGTTAAATTACTGCCACCAGCTTACGCCCAGCCTCCTTATGACATTGAGCCCACCTGGCAGAACAAAGGTGTTATCTATGCCCTTGGAGCGCAGGAAACACTGGATCTCATAGGACCTGGTGCCTGCATTGCAGATAAGAATAAAGGCCTTGTCCTTGGGAAGTTCTTTATAATTCGCCCTGACCTTGTCGTAAACCAGGGCCATCCACCTGTCCGGATATGTTTTGGCCCAGGGCTCGGCCTCCTTGGGATGCCTGAGGTCAAGTGCCATCCAGTCAGGATGGTCAGCCTTTCCATCCATCCATGCTACGAATTCTTCAGTAGTTATTGTCTTGAGGCGTCCTTCAACCAGGTTATCAGCAGTGTTGGCTGCTGCGTTCAGCACGTCAACGGCTGTGGAAAATGGAGGGGCATACGCCAGTTCCAGGTTGCTGAAATCAGATATCCTGGCGCCATTTGCTATCATGCCTGCAGCGGCATTGATGCGTGCCAGGAGCCCATCGCCCATGCTGGCGAATCCCTGCATGCCAAGGACACGCTTGTCTGAGGAATCCACCACGAGATTGTTGAACATCAGTGCCTGGGTAGGGAAAAAATGGGCCCTGTCTGACTGCACAACAAGCGCATTGACCGCCCTGTAGCCTTCTGCCAGGGCAACCTCGGTGCTGATGCCCGTGGAGCCCACGCAGATGTCAAAGACCTTCATGATGAAGCTGCCTACCACACCATCAAACCTGCTGGGAATACCGGCGAGATTGTCAGCCACAACCCGTCCCTGCCGGTTGGCCACAGAGCCGAGAGGCGCATAGGCCTTTTTGCCTGTGACAAGATTATAGGTTTCCACGCAGTCTCCAGCGGCATAGATCGCCGGGTCGGATGTCTGCATGCGCTGGTTGACTACTATGGCGCCCATGGGAGACATCTGGAGACCGGCATCCCTGGCGAGCTCACTCCTGGGGCGTACCCCCGCGGCCACAATCACCAGGTCACTTTCCAGTTCCCGCTTGTTCGTGACCACCTTTCTGACCCAGCCATTGTTATCCGCCTCGAACCTCTGTGCAGCCTCGCTGGTGAACACCTCAACGCCATTTTCCTTCAGGTGCTGCTGGACCATGGATGCAATGGTCACGTCAACTATTCTGGGCAGAACCTGAGGCATGAATTCCACGATCTTTGTCTCTACACCCCAGAGGTCTGCAAGGGACTCGGCCATCTCTATGCCGATGGCGCCTCCGCCTATGACCACCGCCTTGCCGACCTTGCCCTGGGCCAGCAGATCCTTTATGGCAATGGCCTTGTGCAGGCTGCTTATAGTAAAGACCCCGTCCAGGTCATTGCCGGGAATAGGTATCATGTTTGGCTGGCTGCCTGTTGCCAGGACGAGCTGGTCGTAGGGGATTTCATCCTTTTCCCCGGTTTCCACATTTTCTACCGCTACCACCTTTGCCTTCCTGTCAATGGATACGGCCCTGGTCAGCGTGCGTACATTCAGGCCTTTGGCCTCCTGGAAAAAATAAGGATCCCTGACCATATGAAAACTGGTGGATCTGAGTTCCTTTTCATCTGAGACATCCCCTGAAACATAGTAGGGGATGCCGCATCCGCCATAGGAAATTAGGTTGTCCTGGTCTATCAATGTTATCTCGGCATCCGGCAGCAGCCGCCTGGCCCTGCAGGCAGCCTTTGGCCCCGCGGCTACCGCTCCAACAACTACTATTTTCTGACTCATGGTCTGTCCTCCTTGGAGATGAAGAGTAGAAGGGACTGGAAAGACAAAAAAAGATATTGAATCAATTTTCAACAGGCAAGGTTATCACAAACCTTGTTTAATGCAACAGCATTTGCGCAGATTTTGCACATATGCGGGAGCACTTTGCGGCTTGCTGGAAGGCTATTGAATTTCATTCATGTAATCAGCATCGCGTCCCCGTAACTATAGAAACGGTATCCCTTGGATATGGCCTCTTTATAGGCCGAAAGTATCCGTTTCCTGCCAGCAAAGGCACTTACCAGGACCAGCAGGGAAGACCGCGGCAGATGAAAGTTCGTGATCATTGCGCCCACTACATTGAACCTGTGCCCAGGTACAATGTAAAGATCGCATTCACCTGCAAATGCCTCTATTCTGCCGTTCTTCTGCCAGGTAAACTCAAGGCTCCTGACAGAGGTGGTGCCCACGGCCACCACACGTCCGCCTTCCGCCATGGTAGCCTGTATCGTCCGGGCGGTTTCCTGGCTGATTTCAACCCACTCTGAATGTATCCTGTGCTCTCTTATGTCATTACTTCTTATGGGGGCAAATGTGCCGTAACCCACGTGGAGAGTAACCGATGCCACCCTGATGCCTGCATCACCTGCTTTCTGGAGCAGGTCCCTGGTGAAGTGGAGCCCTGCAGTAGGTGCAGCCACAGAACCCGTGGCTGAAGCGTAGATGGTCTGGTAACGTTTCCTGTCAGAATCTATTGCATCCCTCTTGATATAAGGGGGCAGTGGTATTCGCCCCGTGTTGTTGAGTATATTGTCCAAGTTGCCGCTATAGTAAATATCTATGAGAACATGGCCGTTTTCCTTGACCTCGCATGGTATAATTTCAAGGTCCCGGCTTATCCTGATTGCATTCCCCGGTCTTACAGGCTTGGAGCTTCTGCACATGGCCAGTGCCCTTGCATGCCCGTTCATGCCCGTTTCCTGCGGGTAGTGCAGGAGAAAGAACTCTATCTTTCCGCCAGTGGGCTTGCGGCCTGTTATCCTGGCAGGGAATACCTTGCTGTTGTTGATTACAAGGCAATCTTTTTCCCTGAGAAGGCCTATGATTTCCGAGAATTTTCTGTGCGAAATGCTGTCTGTCTGCCTGTCAAGTACAAGTAGCCTTGATGCAGCCCTGTCTTCCGTTGGATACTGGGCAATATGTTCTGGAGGCAGGTGATAGTCGTAACTGGAAATAAGGAATTCGCTGCTCATGAAAAGATGCTGGTCCTCTGGGCAAGGTAACACAGCAGGAGCCCGACAAGCATTGCCAGGAACCCGAATATCCTCAGGTGCTCAGGGCGCATTTCCTGTATTTGCTGCAGGATGGATTTCATCTTTTCAGGAAATGCAAAGTAGGGAATACCTTCAATTATCATCATGGTCCCAATCACTGTCAGAAATAACTTCATGGATTATTGCGGCTCCAGGTTCAGTTTTTTTGTCACCTACATTCTGCAATTGCCGAGTTTGCCGAATGCGAGGGGAAAATATATGACGGTAAATTCACCTAAAAAATGAAACTTGCCCCTCAAGTATTCAACAAGAACTTTGCTGATATAATTAATAAATTTCATTTTCCTCGCATTCGACATGCAGAATTTAGTTGTCAACCTTTAAATGCCTTGGTGGAATGCCTATAATACAGAACGATGTGATATAATTTATGTGATATGCTCAGGCCATGCTGCATGTCTTGCGGTATCTGTCTCCGGACAGTGAGAGTAGGGCAGGGCAAAAAACTGGTGGCGGTGCAGGGACTTGAACCCCGGACGCTGCGGATATGAGCCGCATGCTCTGACCAGCTGAGCTACACCGCCACGTGGCTGCTACCTATTAACTATTTTAATGCCTGTGTCAAGACCAAATATTTATGACTGTTGCGGGCTGCATAATCCGGGATAAGCTGAGCGGGATAGATCAGGCCAGGGGCTTTCATGCTAGGAAGGCTGCTGGCTCAGTATAAATATGGACAAGAGACAGAGAAAAAAGTTCAATAAACTGCTTTTTAACATGCTTGCGAGGAATCCCGCCTCGTTCCTCTTGATAGGTGATCTGGGAGGATGGATCAGGATAAAGGATATCCATAAGGCACTCATGGAGGAAAAGCTGTTCCCTGCCATGACTCCAGCACGAATAGAGCAACATCTCAGGCTGTTTGCCCCGGAAGGTTTCGAGATCTCCGGTAAGATGGTTAGGGCCCTGCCCGGGGTTCAGGCTAATGGGCTGTTTGATTATCAGCCATCCAGCCCGCCCCCGATGCTTTTCGCAGCGATCAGGCCCAAGGCCCTGCGCCATGTTACATCGTCAGGACTTTTTGCTTCAGAAGGGGGCAGGCGGATAGTACTCTTTTCTTCCAGAAAGAATGCCCTTGTCTTTGGAAAAAGGTTTCATCCCAGGCCTGTCATATGTAAAATAATTGCCAGTCAGGCGGGTCAAAACGGAGTGACATTTTTTTATGCTGGCTCTGGCGTCTATCTTGCAGATAAGATAGATACCCAATGGCTTATCCTTCCGGAGGTCAAGGAAGAACCTGTAGAGAACAAGACAAACGTGCAAAAAGCACCCCGGGGCAGGCCTGCTGCCGCAAATGATACAGGGTGGCAGGGCCATGCTGCAGAAGCAGGCAGTTTTATACCCACTGTAGCTGCATTCGAAGAGCTTTTCAAAAAGGATGCGGGGGCAACTGGAAAGCGAAGGTCCAGGAAGAAGCCTGGAAATAAATATATTGGTAGAAAAAACAAGAAGAAACGATAGTTCCAGATTTAGAGTCCTGGTTTCCCTGATGGTTTGCGCATGCCTGGCATTGGACATTGTCTTGCCTTTGCCTGCGCCAGGCATGATCTCCATCCCTGAAGAACGCGAGATGGGCCAGGAACTCCTCAAGACCGTTCTGCCCCAGGTGCATCTCGTAAAAGATCCAGAGGTCCAGGAATTTGTCGAACGTATCGGCAGAAATATATTAAATGTTATTCCTGTGAAATTCTTTCGCTTCCGTTTTTTTGTCATAGAAGATCCTGCGCTCAACGCATTTGCAATGCCAGGGGGGCTGGTGTTTGTCCATTCCGGCCTGATAG
The DNA here is from genome assembly GCA_026992735.1 of Deltaproteobacteria bacterium. Lineage (GTDB taxonomy): Bacteria > Desulfobacterota > Dissulfuribacteria > Dissulfuribacterales > QOAL01 > QOAL01. Next base: position 6,516 of record JALWYO010000027.1, on the reverse strand, counting down.
AGGCCATAAGCAGTGAAAACGAGCTTGCCTGCGTGCTTGCCCATGAATTTGGTCACGTACAGGGCCGCCATATCGCAAGGCGCATGGACAATATGAAATATGTCAATATCGGCACGGCTGTGCTGGCTATTGCAGGCCTGTTCCTGGGCGGGGGACAGGCGGGTTCAGCCCTGCTCACCGGTTCCATGGCCCTTAATCAGGCCATAGGTCTTCAGTACAGCAGGGCCGATGAGCAGGAGGCGGACAGGAGAGCATTTCAGTGGATCTGCGAGGCCGGTTATGATCCGAGAGGGCTGAAGACCACCCTGGAAAAGATGATGAAGAACAACTGGCTCGGTTCATCCGCCATTCCCAAGTATCTCATGACGCACCCGGCGCCAGAGCAGAGGGTAACCTATATTGAAGACCTGTGGAAAAGCCATCCCTGCTATGAAAAACGCAAGGAAAATCCCTTTATCTTGCACCGCATACAGGTAAAACTTAAGGTTATGTCAATGCCAGCCTCTGATGCTATCGAGGAGTACCATTCTATTATAGATAAAGATCCCATGAACCTCATGGGTACGTATGGTTACGCCCTTGCCCTGGATAAGGCCAGGAGATACAAAGAGGCATTACAGGTGTTCGCAAAGGTCAGGCAGCTTGCCCCTGACCCGGAGGTATTTGATATTGATGAAGCCAAGACACTCTTCCGCTCAGGTCATTATGACAAGACCATCAAGCTTCTTGCGAGGTATATTGAAAACAGGCCCAAAGACCAGTCCGCCAGATTTTATATTGCAAGGGCCTATTTAGAAACCGGCCATGCATCCAAGGCCCTGCCATACTTCAAGGGTCTCATGCCCGGCTGGGAGGATATGCCTATTTTCCTGCTTCAGCTTGGGCGCTGTTATGCAGCACTTAACAGGCCCGGTTTTGCACATTATTATCTCTACAGGTATTACAGCCTGACAGGCAACATGCAGGTAGCGGCATATCATAAGAAAAAGGCCTTGGCTGTCCTGCCTAAAGGCAGCGAGCCTTACAAGGTGCTTACCAGGAAGGATAAGGATAGCGATGCAAAATCATGATTTTGCCATGGCCTGTCTGGATATTTAAACCCGGATTATGCACTTTAAATGCCTGAAAAAAGTAATTTATTTGAATTATTGCGCAGTTAGTACACATCTATTTCCGTTGTGTCTTCACCCAAAAGGTGAAGTTCAATCCGTGACAAATCCTCAGGCATTTGAAGCCGCAAGGGGCTCGCAAGTTTACCGAATCTGCTTTGTTGTCGGGCACTTGAAGTACCATAGTACGTCTGCGTGCCCTCTGCCTCACATCTTCGGCAAACTCGCGAGCTGCATAATCCGAGTTAAACGGGGATTAAAATTTGACTGATAGACAATCCGGAGATATTGCTGCAATGAGCATGTTTTTTCTCATTGCGGTTGTTGTGCTGGTACTTGATCAGCTGACCAAGAACCTGGTGCTTGGAAATCTTTCCCTCCACGAGAGTATTACAGTAATTCCTGGTTTTTTTAATATAACATACATAAGAAACACCGGTGCGGCCTTTGGCATGATGGCAGGCAGTGAAAGCTGGCGTCATATTTTTTTTCAGTCGGTGAGTGTCCTGGCTCTTGGTGCAATAGTGTACCTGTTCTGGTCGAGCAGGAGAGACAGCCTGGCACTCTGGGGTGCAGCTCTTGTGTTTGGAGGGGCTGCAGGAAATCTCGTTGACAGGGTCCGATTCGGCTACGTGATCGATTTCCTCGATTTTTTTGTTGGCGGATATCACTGGCCGGCCTTTAACATAGCAGATAGCAGCATCACCATCGGTGCCTTTTTACTGGCCTGGAAATTCCTCAGGGAAAATTAAAAAAATCTGTTTTTGCATATTGCATTTTGAAAATCTGTACTTATATTAGCACTCGCAATCAATGAGTGCTAATAACAGCTGGGATGGCCATCCTGAAAAATTCCATAAATTAATTAATAAAAGGAGATAAGCACTATGAAAATACGTCCGCTTCACGACCGTATTCTTGTTCAGCGTCTTGAAGAAGAAGAGAAGACCAAGGGCGGGATCATTATCCCGGATACTGCCAAGGAAAAACCCATTGAGGGCAAGGTGGTTGCAGTAGGAAACGGCAAGATGATGGAAAACGGCGAGGTAAAGCCGCTGGATGTAAAGGTAGGAGACAAGGTCCTTTACGGTAAATATGCCGGAACCGAGGTCAAGATCGGTGGTGAGGAATATCTCATCATGAGAGAAGACGATATCCTCGGAATCATAGAAGACTAAGATCAGAAAACCGGAATTTTCACTATCTTGATGATCTGAAGAAATCATTTCACGAAATTGGTTAAGGTGCGTTTGTAGCCTGTTAAGGCGCACCATAAAATTTTTGCAGGAAGAATGGAGGAATAAATAAATGGCAGCAAAAGATATTAAATACAGCGAGAAGGCCAGGGAGTCCATACTCCATGGCGTTAACGCACTGGCAAACGCAGTTAAGGTTACTCTCGGCCCAAAGGGGCGTAACGTCATCATAGAGAAATCTTTCGGATCTCCGGTCATTACCAAGGATGGTGTGACAGTTGCCAAGGAGATAGAGCTTGAAGACAAGTTTGCCAACATGGGTGCACAGATGGTCAAGGAGGTTGCCTCCAAGACCAGTGACGTGGCCGGTGATGGAACCACGACAGCAACCATATTGGCCCAGGCGGTCTATACCGAGGGTTCCAAGCTGGTTGCCGCTGGTATAAACCCGATGGCACTGAAGAGGGGCATTGACAAGGCAGTTGATGCAGTCGTTGACAAGCTCAGGAGCATCAGCAAGCCGACCAAAGACCAGAAGGAAATTGCACAGGTAGGCACAATTTCTGCCAATAATGACCCGACCATAGGCAATATCATTGCAGAGGCCATGGACAAGGTTGGCAAGGAAGGTGTTATTACTGTTGAAGAAGCCAAGTCCATGGAGACCTCGCTCGACGTTGTGGAAGGTATGCAGTTCGAAAGGGGTTATCTGTCACCTTATTTCGTGACCGATCCCGAGAAGATGGAATGCGTGCTTGAAGATCCTTACATCCTGATTCATGAGAAAAAGATCAGCAACATGAAAGACCTGCTGCCTATCCTTGAGCAGATTGCAAAGATGGGCCGTCCTCTCATGATAATTGCCGAGGATGTTGACGGAGAGGCTCTTGCCACCCTGGTGGTCAACAAGCTCAGGGGAACACTCCAGGCGTGCGCAGTAAAGGCTCCCGGCTTTGGTGACAGGCGCAAGGCAATGCTAGAAGATATCGCCATTCTTACCGGTGGTACCATGATAGCCGAAGACCTTGGCATAAAGCTGGAAAACATCTCCATAAACGATCTTGGGACTGCCAAGAGGGTCGTAGTGGATAAGGATACCACCACTATTGTTGACGGTGCCGGCTCCAAGGAGAAGATTGAAGGCCGTGTAAAGCAGATCAGGGCACAGATCGACGAGACCACCTCCGACTATGACCGCGAGAAGCTGCAGGAACGCCTGGCGAAGCTTATCGGCGGTGTGGCAGTTATCCATGTAGGTGCTGCAACAGAGACCGAGATGAAGGAGAAAAAGGCCAGGGTCGAGGATGCACTGAACGCCACCAGGGCAGCCGTGGAAGAGGGCATTGTGCCAGGTGGTGGAACTGCCCTGATCAGGTGCCTGGATGTGCTCGATGACCTCAAGACCGATGACGAGGATGAGCAGCATGGCATCAACATCATAAGGGTTGCCATGGAAGAGCCACTTCGCCAGATAGCATACAATGCCGGTCATGAAGGCTCCATCATTGTGGAGAAGGTAAAGAGCCTCAAGGAGACCGAGGGCTTTAATGCCGCCACTGGCGAATATGAGGACCTGCTGGAGTCCGGCATTATAGATCCTACCAAGGTTACCAGGAGCGCCCTGCAGAATGCTGCAAGCGTTTCCGGCCTGCTTCTCACCACCGAGGCGATGGTGGCCGAGATACCAAAGAAGGAAGATGACATCCCGGCAGGCATGGGCGGCGGCATGGGAGGAATGCCCACAGGCGGTATGATGTAATTAGCGGGCTGAAAATGCCCTTTGAGCCGGTTGGTGCTGTTTGTCGTGGCCGGCCGGATTTGCAGATACAATTTGCAAATAGAATAAAGATATAATTCACAAGAGAAGCCCTGTTCGATCTGGAAAGATTGGACAGGGTTTTTTTGTTTTTACATTGCGGTACGATGATAAAAATACAGAGTTTGGGTTGATTTTCTGTTTAAATCAGATTAGTCAGCTTATGCATGTGAAATGCACAGCCTGAGTTAGATATCAAAGGAGGTTCCTGAAAAACAACCAGCTTGTTCGTTTTTCAGGAGGGGTTTAATGCTTTCTTCAGTTCTCGGTAGCGTCGTCGTTGGTATAAATGCCTTTATCGTAGAGATAGAGATCGATGTCTCTCCGGGCCTTCCTGCCTTTAATATTGTGGGCCTTCCTGAAAGCGCGGTAAAAGAAAGCAGAGAGAGGGTAAGGGCTGCGGTAAAAAATTGCGGCTATGCGTTTCCTACCCAGCGAATAACCGCTAACCTGGCCCCTGCTGATATCAAGAAGGAGGGCACTGGTCTCGATCTTCCCCTGGCCCTGGCGATACTGGTGGTTTCAGGTACTATTCCCGGCGAGGCAGTGGACGGCCTGGTGTTTTGCGGGGAATTGTCTCTTGACGGCAGCATAAGGCCGGCAAAAGGTGTATTGCCCATTACCCTTGCTGCCAAGGAGTCTGGCAGAAGGGGAGTGATGGTTCCCCGCGATAATGCCAGCGAGGCAGCGGTGGTCAGGAATTTCGATGTTTATCCGGCAGGGCATCTGTCCGAGGTGGCAGAATTCCTGCGCGGAGAAATCCAGATAGCACCAGCAGCACTGGATCTTGACAGGCTTTTTGACCAGGAGCAGGGCAGGGGGCCTGATTTCCAGGATGTTATCGGGCAGGAAAGTGCGAAGAGGGCCCTTGAAGTAGCTGCAGCCGGTGGTCACAATGTCTCCATGGTCGGGCCGCCTGGCTCCGGGAAGACAATGCTGGCGCGCCGTCTTCCATCTATTTTGCCTCCCCTGACTTTTGAAGAGGCACTGGAGACCACATGCATTTATAGCGTGGCAGGCCTGCTTCCGAAGGACACTCCCCTGATAATCAGGCGTCCGTTTTGTTCCCCGCATCATACGATATCAGACGCAGGGATAATCGGCGGTGGCTCCATTCCCAGGCCTGGCCAGGTCAGCCTTGCCCATAACGGCGTGCTTTTCCTTGATGAGCTTCCAGAGTTCAGGAAGAACTGCCTTGAGAGCCTGCGCCAGCCCATAGAAGACGGTTATGTCACGATTTCAAGGGCAGCCATGACCCTGGTATTCCCATCGCGCTTTACCCTTGTAGCAGCCCAGAATCCATGTCCATGCGGTCATTTTGGCCAGGAGGGACATAATTGTACCTGTACACCTTCCCAGGTACACAGGTATCGCACGAAGGTATCTGGCCCCCTGCTGGACAGGATAGATATACAGATTGAAGTTCCTGCAGTGCCATATAATCAGCTTTCCAGTGCCAGGCGCGGTGAGTCCTCGGCGGCAATCAGGGAGAGGGTCGTCGCTGCCAGGAAGGTCCAGGAGAAAAGGTTCAGGGATGTGTCAGTGTTTTGCAATGCCCAGATGTCCGTCAAGGAGATAGACAGCTTCTGCTCCCTGAATGCGGAATGTACCGCCTTTCTGGAACAGGTATCCGTCCGGCTTCAATTCAGCGCCAGGGCCTATCACAGGATAATCAAGATAGCCCGCACGATTGCTGATATTGAATCAAGCAGGGATATATACATGGACCACCTGGCAGAGGCGGTACAGTACAGGAGCTTTGATAGGGCTATGAAATATTAGGTAAGCGCTCACAGAGTGCCGCATCTGCCGTGTTGGCGGGCGCTTGAAGTACAGGGAGTACGACTGCGCGCCCGCCGTCTTACATCTGCGGCACTCTGTGAGCGCTTACAGAATGGGAATATAATAAAGCCCATTGGAACCAGTGATCAGTTACAATATTAGCCTTGATTATAGATAGAGGGCATGTTAATAATGCTTCTTGTTTGTTAATAGAGTGTTTGTCTTATAATCAAGAGAGTTCGTATAAAATAGGAGTATTCATTTATCGTTATGGGGTTAAAGCCTATCTTGAGATAGACTTTCACCCTGATAGCGGTAGCTTCTTATTTTTTAACACTCGTTTTCCAATAATAAATCCGCTTCTGTAGCTGACTTTCTATCAAAACACTTTTTGTCCCGGATTATGTACTCCAACTGTTTAAAGAAAGTAATTTCTTTGAATTATTACATGGTTACATGTATTTGTTCATGTTGTGCCTTCATCCAAAAGTGAAGTTTAATCCGTGATAAACCCTCGGGCATTTGAAGCCGCAAGGGACTCGCAATTTTACCGAATCTGTTTTGTTGTCGGGTACTTGAAGTGCCAAAATACGTCTACGAGCCCTTCGCTTCG
>JALWYO010000026.1 GCA_026992735.1 Deltaproteobacteria bacterium | reverse complement strand
CTTTTGCATTTATAAGGAATGGTCGGGACGAGAGGATTTGAACCTCCGACCCCAGCGTCCCGAACGCTGTGCTCTACCAGACTGAGCCACGTCCCGACAGGATAAAAATCATGCAGCCAGCCACAGATAAGGCCTGCCGCACATCAAGAGCGTGATTAAGATATTCGCAGAACGGCCAGGTTGTCAACCTTTACTCCTTACCTTTCAAACTTGAAAAATATATCTGCTGATGGATTGTCCCCGGTCTCGGTCTGGATTTCAATGTGCTTGCTAAACCTGTACTTTGCCTTGAGACTTGTGGTATTCTCTCCGATGTCGTTTATAAACTGTACATACAGATCTGGTGTCAGGTACTTACCAATCAGAATGGACAGGTCTTCGGGCTCATGGCCGTTTTCCACGTCCACGTCCTCTATACCGAAGATATCCTTCACCTTTGAGGCCAGGATATTTGCCGTGCCCGCAATAGCCGCCCCTGTCTTGCTGCCATTTTTCCCCGACCCTCCAAGTATATAGGACAGTATCTCGGACTGGGGAAGCGGAGGCTGAGAAAACAAGGTCAACTCCATGCTTTTCAAGCGCCCCTTTATCCTGAAACCGGCGATTACATCATCAGCCTCCCTTACTGCCTCGATGTCCACATCGGGATTGTCCACAGGCGTTGCTGAAAAAAGCAGCCTGCCCCTGCGTAGCTCCAGATCTTTTCCAATGGCGGTAAAAGTGCCATCTTCCACGTAAAGAGTGCCGTATCCCAGGGGAGTGGAGCCGTCCTTCTCCTTTATCCTCAGGTTTCCCTTGAGCTTTGCCATGAGACCGAATCCCTCAAATTTCACATTATCGCCAAGGACAACTTTTATGTCTGCATCGAGGTTCGATGGCCTCTGTCTCTTTTCATGGCCGTGATCCTTGATCACCAGGTCAGGAGAGGGAGTAACTGCTCCCTTGTCAAAGCCCCTGGGCTTGATCTCAGCCATCGGAACCTCTATAACCCCGGTGATGACCTGGTTTTCAGGACCTATCTCTGCAGTAATGTCAGGAGAGATGTCCACCTTGTACTCGGGGCTGTCTGCAACCCGGAAATCTTCTCCTTTCACCTTTATACTGCTCTGCCAGCCGACAGGATGCACAAGGCTTCTTCCTGAAACCTGCAACTGCCCGTTGCCGGAAATCACGGTTCCGCTGTACATGATACTGTTGTCGCTGCTCCATATCTTCAGCTCAGGGCTCGTAAACATGACATCCAGTAACGGAAGCTCGACGGCAAGGTTTGATCCCCGGGCACTGCCCTGCACCACCGGGGTCCTGACTGTTCCGGCCACACGAACATCAGCCAGGAACCTGCCCTCAAGAAGAGCACCCTCCGGCATGAACGGATCAAGAAAGGCAAGGCTGTCAATGGCCATTCTGAGCCTGCCATTCAGGGGCTGGCCCTGATCAGGAGGACCCAGGCGATCAAACTCGGGCAGGATAAACCTTGCGTTTATCTTGCCGGTATCCTTCAGCACTGCACGGAGTTCTGCCTCGGCACCATTGGCACCTACATTTCCGGAAAGTTCTGCAGAAAGCCCTATCCTTTGCTCACCATCCCTGCCATGCCAGAAGATCTCTGTGCCAGGGCCGGTCTTTAAAAGCACCTGTCCCCTCAGCCTTGAAGGCTGCCCCTTTATGTTAAAATCGGCATGACCGGAAAGATTGCCCAGAATACGGCTGTTCTGGCCCAACATGGACGAAATGTTATCCAGGCTGACATCCTGCAATTTCAGGCTGGCCCTGGCAGCGCTTCCCTGTCTGAATACATCCATGCATATCCGGGAGTCGGTTCCAGGCTGTACCATGCACAGGCCCTTCAGCATGCTTTTTCCTGCAGAAACCAGAAATTGAGAGGAGACAGGCTGTCTCCATCTTTCATCAAGGACAGAAACCTGCAACATGTTCAATGTGCCGGAATATTCCCTGAAGCCTTTAATGGCTCCGCTGGCAGACAGGGCTGCCTTAAATACTGGGCCGGATACCGAGGCATTCAAGATATTGTGCCTGGCAGTGCCATTGATATCCAGTTTCAGGTTACCTATCTCATGACCTCCAGCCTTCAGTGAATCCACAGAGACATCAGCATGCAACTTGCCACTGGCAGACGGTTCAGCACGGGCATTGAT
>JALWYO010000025.1 GCA_026992735.1 Deltaproteobacteria bacterium | reverse complement strand
GCCAGAAAAACTCACTGATGCCCCATGAGACAGGTGGCCGCCGTGTGACAGGTCCATGGACAGGATGGTGTCACCTGGCTTCAATGCTGCAAAATATACCGCCATGTTTGCCTGGCTGCCGGAATGGGGCTGGACATTGGCGTATTCTGAGCCAAAGAGTGCCTTAAGACGCTCGATGGCAAGCTGTTCCACTGTATCCATGTTTTCACAGCCGCCATAGTAACGCCGGCCAGGGTATCCTTCAGCGTACTTGTTCATGAATACGCTTCCCTCTGCCTGCATTACCGCCTCGCTGACAAAATTTTCAGAGGCGATCATCTCTAACTGGCTGGTCTGCCTGTTGATCTCCGACCACAGGGCCCTAAATACCTTAGGATCAGTGCTACATAGCTCCTTCACTTACTGCCCCCAAATTTTTGCAGCCATCTGCCTGGGCTGCGCCATGATATATGAAACCGGGCATAACATGCCGACCTGTATTAAAAAGTACAATTACGCCCGACATGAAAACCGGCCACGAAAAGCAAGAACGGCACCTGCACCCTGCCAAAATTCCCAAGAGCCTGTTGTATTACTCAGGAGGATCTATCATGTTGAGCCTGCGCTGATGCCTGCCCCCGTCAAAATCAGTGGAAAACCAGGCCTTGACCATTTCAAGGGCAAGCCCGGGGCCTGTCACCCTGCCCCCCATGCACAGCACATTGGCATCATTATGTCGCCTGCTCATCACAGCAGTAAAGATCTCATGACACAGGGCAGCCCTGATGCCAGGCATCCTGTTGGCTGCTATTGACATCCCTATGCCTGTGCCACAAATCAGGATTCCCCTGTCAGCATTGCCCTGGCTGACAAGCTCTGTTACAGCCCTGGCCTGCTCCGGGTAATCCACAGAGTCTTCAGAGAAACAGCCAACGTCTATCAGCTCATGTCCCATTTCAGCGATATAAGGCTTGAGATACTCCTTCAAGGCGTAACCGCCATGATCAGAACCTATGGCAACCTGCATAAACCAGCCCTCCTGCCCTTAAGACTATTCAAACCTGCGAAAGATCAGCACCCCGTTAGTGCCGCCAAAACCGAAAGAATTGCTCATGGCCGTACTGATCTTCATTGTTCTCGCCTCATTGGGAACATAGTCCAGATCACATTCAGGATCAGGGTTCTCATAGTTCATGGTTGGCGGAATAGCCCCTTCCTCCAGTGCCTTTACACAGAAAAGTGCCTCAATACCGCCTGCCCCGCCCAGGAGATGCCCGGTCATGGACTTGGTAGAACTTACCGGAATCTTGTATGCATGATCACCAAAGACTTGCTTTATTGCCTTGGTCTCACAGCTGTCATTCAGGGGGGTGCTTGTGCCGTGGGCATTGATATAATCTATGTCCTCAGGATTCATTCCCGCATCTTTGAGGGCCTCTGCCATGCACCTGGCACCGCCTTCACCATCAGCTGGCGGAGCAGTCATGTGGTATGCATCACCAGTAAGGCCAAAACCACACAACTCGGCCTTGATACCAGCGCCTCTTTTCCTTGCATGTTCAAGCTCCTCAAGAATCAGCATGCCGGAACCCTCGCCAATGATAAACCCGTCCCTGTCCCTGTCAAACGGGCGGGAGGCATGCTCAGGATCGTCATTCCTGGTTGAAAGCGCCTTCAGGGAACTGAAACCTGCAAGGGCCAGCTCGGTAATCACTGCCTCGCTGCCACCGCTGAACATGATATCAGCGGCACCTCGCTGAATCTCCTTGAAGGCCTGGCCGATTGCATGGGTGCCTGCAGCGCATGCCGTACAGACCACGGTATTGGGACCCTTGGCATTATACTTTATGGATATCTGGCCGGACGCCATGTTGGGGATGGCCATTGGAATGAAAAACGGGCTCACCCGCCTGGGCCCCCTGTTCACCAGGATATCCCTGAAATATTCTATGCTGCCCAAGCCGCCAAGACCGCAACCAGTGATGACTCCTATGCGCTCCGGGTTCTCAGAGTCCATGTTCAGACCTGAATCTTCCCAGGCCATACCTGCAGCAGCAAGGGCATACTGTACAAATGGGTCCAGCCGCTTTATAAGCTTCTGTGCCATGAATTCGGCAGGATCAAAGCCCTTTAGCTCTGCTGCTATCCTGCACGCATAGCCGTCAACGGAAAACTTGGTAACAGGTCCAACGCCTGACTTGCCTTCGAGCAGGCTGGCCCAGCTCTCATTGACACCTATGCCCACAGGCGAAACAATGCCGAGTCCAGTAATCACTACCCTGCGGTCGCATGCGCTTTTACCCATGAAAGAATTCTCCTGGCAGGCCTATCCCTGGTGCTGCTTCACGTATTCGATGGTATCCTTGACGGTCTGGAGCTTTTCCGCATCTTCGTCAGCTATCTCCATGCCGAACTCTTCTTCCATGGCCATAACGAGTTCCACCAGGTCAAGGGAGTCCGCACCAAGATCATCGGTAAAAGAGGCCTGCGGCACTACCTTTTCCTTTGGAACACTCAACTGGCTCGCAATGATTTCTGTTACCTTTTCCTGAATATCCATAATCAGTTTCCTCCTGAAAATTATATTACTGGCAGACAAGTCCGCCATTTACATGCAGCGTATGGCCGGTAATGTAGGAGGCGGCAGGAGATGCCAGAAAGGCCACGGCATCGGCCACCTCCTCCGGCTGGCCCATCCTTCCCAATGGTATCCGGTTGAGAAGGTCGGTCTTTACCTTTTCAGGCAAGCCGGCGGTCATGTCTGTCTCTATAAAACCTGGCGCCACAAGGTTCACTGTAATGCCTCTCGTGGACATCTCCCTGGCAACGGTCTTTGTAAGGCCTTCCAGCCCCGCCTTTGCAGCACTGTAATTGGCCTGCCCTATATTTCCAATAGTACCGACCACAGAACCCATGTTCACTATGCGGCCCCAGCGGCTCTTCATCATGGACATGGCGCAGGCCTGGATACAGTTGAAGGCGCCCTTGAGATTGACATCAAGCACCCTGTCCCAGTCCTGCTCTTTCATCCTTGCCAGCAGGCCATCTTTGGTAATGCCCGCATTGTTTACAAGCACCTGGATGGGGCCATGTTCCTTGACCAGAGCAGAAACAGACTCCTTGACTGCCTTGTTGTCAGACACATCAAAGCGGCATGGGACAGCCTTTGCCCCTGTAGCCTCGATCTCTGCCACTACCTGGCTTGCAGCATCTTCATTACTGGTAAAATTTATAAATACAGTGGCACCCATGTCTGCAAGGCGCAGCCCGATAGCGCGCCCGATGCCACGGGAGCCTCCTGTAACAAGTGCATTCCTGCCGTGCAGGACCTTCTCACACATTGTCTATACCCCGTTCCTGGCAGATCCTCTTGGTGAGCACGGGAAGGATCTCCTTCACGTCTGCAACTATGCCATAGGTGGCAACATCAAATATAGGTGCATCAGGGTCCTTGTTTATGGCCACTATGATGTCAGAGCCCTGCATGCCCACCAGGTGCTGTATTGCGCCGCTGACCCCGAAGCCCATGTAGAGCTTTGGCGATACGGTAACCCCGGTCTGGCCGATCTGGAACCTGCCCGGCAGCCATCCTGCCTCTGTCACAGCCCTGGTGGCTCCCAGGCCCGCATCCATGCAGTGGGCCAATGCTTCAAGCATGGATATATTCTTTTCATTCTCCATGCCCCTGCCGGCAGTCAGCACGATCTCGGAATCAGAGAGAAGCGGGCCTTCGGATTCCTCTATCACTGATTCCATGACCTTAACCCTGCCCTGCAGCAGATCTTCCGGCGGTTTGACCTCCTTGATTTCACCAGTCCTGGAGGAATCAGGCTCAAGGGCCTTTAGCACATGGGGCCTTACAGTGGACATCTGAGGCCTCCTGGTGTCACAGATGATAGTGGCCAGGAGATTGCCTCCGAATGCCGGCCTGGTCTGCAGGAGGTCCCTGCCATCAGGAGAGATTTCCAGGCCTGTGCAGTCAGCAGTAAGACCGGTCTCAAGCATGGTTGCTACCTGTGGAATAAAGGCCCTTCCCATGGCAGTTGCACCAGACAGGATGATCTCTGGTTTCTCTTCCTTGGCAAGCCATGCCAGGACCTTTGCACAGGCCTCATCAACAAAGGCCTCAAGCTCAGGGCAATCTGCCACCAAGACCCTGTCCGCACCCCTGTGTACAAGCTCTGGAGCATGCCTGCTCACATCTGCTCCCATAAGGACTGCGGTGAGATCGGTGTCAAGGTCATCCGCAAGCTGGCGAGCCTTGCCCAGGAGCTCAAAGGTCACAGGAGCGTAACGGCCGTTACGAATCTCTGCCACCACCCATACGCCTCTCCAGGCATCCAGGGAAACTGCGGAATCAGACAATCCGGCATCATCTCTGGACATCTCCAGGGCCTCTTCTGGGCAGGCCTCCACGCATGCGCCGCACAGGGTACAACTATCCTGATCGACCACTGCCTTTTCATCAACTACAGAAATGGCGCCAAATGTGCAGACATCCTCGCACTCGCCACAGCCAACGCATTTTTCTATATCGACTGTTACCATCAGATGATTCCCGCTTCCTTTAATTTCTGTACAAGGAAATCCACCTGCTCTTCCACGGTCCCCTGAAGCATCTCCCGCCTGGCCTCAAACTTGGGGATATGCGTGGAAAAGACCTTGGTCGGTGAACCTTTCAGGCCGATCTTTTCCTCTTTTGCGCCAATGTCCGCAGCACTCCAGAGAGGTATCTCAGCCTTTTTTGCCCTCATTTTACCCTTAAGAGACGGAACCCTGGGGGTATTCAGAGAGGCCAGGGTAGTAAGCAGCACTGGAAAACCGACTTCTACCACATCATAACCCTGTTCGCACATGCGTTTGAGCCTGAGCCCCTTACCGCCATCAATGATTTCCATATCACCTACGCATGTGACGCAGGGTATGTCCAGCCGGACGGCAAGCCCAGGGCCCACCTGGGCGGTATCCCCGTCAATGGCCTGCTTGCCGCACAACACGGCATCTACCTGACCCATCTTTTTTATGGCCTGGGCAAGGGTATAGGTAGTGGCCAGGGTATCGGCACCGGCAAAAGCCCTGTCCGAAACCACCACGCCATCATCCACCCCCATGGACATTGCCTCCCTAAGGGCCTCCTGGGCCTGCGGCGGCCCCATGGTAAGGGCTGTAACCTTGCCGCCAAGCTCATCTCTTAAGCTGAGCGCTGCCTCTATTGCGTTATAATCAAAGGGATTGATGACACTCTGGACACCATCCCTGAGAAGAGTGCCCTTTTCATGGTCCCACTTGACACTGGCAGCATCGGGGACCTGCTTTATACATACGACTATGTTCATTTTATGCTATTTTCTGGCGTATTCCTTGTTCAGTGCCTGGCCTATAACATTGCGCTGGATCTGGTTGGTTCCCTCGTATATCTGGAGTATCTTGGCATCTCTCATCATCTTCTCCACAGGATAATCCTTCATGTAGCCGTAGCCACCCAAGATCTGGACTGCATCGGTGGTAACCTTCATGGCTATATCCGTGGGAAACAGCTTGGCCATGGCCGACAACTTGGAAAAATTCTTGGCTCCTGCGTCAATAGTGCGCGCAATGGCATATACCAGGGCCCTGGAAGCCTCTATGTACGTGGCCATGTCAGCCAGCATGTGCTGGATGGCCTGAAAGGATATTATAGGCTGGCCGAACTGTACCCTCTGCCTGGCATAAACAACGGATTCATCCAGAGCGGCCTGGGAAAGCCCCACGGCAATCGCCCCGATGCCGGGCCGGGCCAGGTCCAAGGTCCTCATTGCTATGATAAAGCCCTGCCCTCTCTTGCCAAGAAGCCTGTCCTTTGGAATGCGGCAATCGTTAAAGACCAGTTCCCTTGTAGAAGAAGCCCTTAGCCCCATCTTTTTTTCCTTCTTGCCAAAGCTGAAACCCTCGTCACCCTTTTCCACTATAAAGGCTGAGGCACCACGGGCACCCTTGGCCTTGTCTGTCATGGCAATGATGGTATATATCTCTGCCTCTCCACCGCTGGTGATCCACTGTTTGGTACCGTTAAGGACCCAGTAATCGCCATCTTGAACCGCAGTAGTCTTGATGGCAGCGGCATCGCTGCCTGCACTGGCCTCTGTAAGCCCAAAGGCAACAAGACGTTTTCCTGCAGCTACATCTGGCAGGTATTTTGATTTCTGCTCATCGGTTCCGTAAAGACAGATGGGATATCCACCAAGTGCGCTTGCAGCAAAGGTGGTGGTGACGGCAATACACCCATAGGCAAGCTGTTCAACTGCCAGGCAATTTTCAAAGCATCCTCCGCCCAATCCACCATATTCTTCTGGAATATACAGACCGAACAGATCTGCCTGGGCAAGGTCCTTCATGATCTCCCAGGGGAATTCCTCTGTCTCATCCAACTTGGCCCTGACAGGAATAATCTTATCCCTGGTGATCTGCCGGGCAAGATCCACTATCATCTGCTGCTCTTCTGTAAGAAAATAATTTACTTCACTCATTAAACGAGCCCCTTCTTCCGCCCTCTCGTACACAAATTTTCAGGCAGCCTGTTATTTCGGCACTGCAGCCAACCCCTGAAAATACAGACATCTAATGTGATTCTAAAAAGGTAACACTGGTAAAACTTACCAGCGCATGGTGACACCTGCCCAGGTAAAACCACCGCCAAAAGATATGAGCAGGATATTATCCCCTTTTTTCAGCCTGCCTCCGCGGTTTGCTTCATCAAGAGCTATTGGAATGCTGGCCGCTGAGGTATTACCATACTTATCAATATTGATAAAGACCTTCTCGCTGGGAAGATTCAACCTTTCGCGCAAAAAATCCAGTATCCTGATATTGGCCTGATGGGCAATAAGAAGGTCAAGATCATCATTGTTCCATCCAGCCCTTTCCATGCATTCATTGGCCACTGATTCAAGTGCCTTGACAGCATGCTTGAACACGTCCCTGCCCTTCATCTCTATGTATTGCCAGCCCTTGGACAGCAAATCCTGGTCAACCGGGTAGGCTGTGCCAAGGCCGCGTATGGTAAGCAGGTCCCAGACCTTGCCGTCCGCATGTAAACAGGTTGAAATCAGGCCGCTTTGGTCATCCGACCCTGTGACCAGTGCTGCACCTGCGCCATCGGCAAACAGCACGCAGGTGGTCCGGTCCTGCCAGTTGGTCCTCCTGGAAAGCACCTCGCTGCCTATGGCCAGTATCTTCATGGCCGGGTTTTCCTTCACGAACTTGTCCGCAATGGAAAGGCTGTAGAGAAAGCCGGAACAGGTGGCAGACACGTCGAATGCGCCTGCATTCCAGGCGCCAAGGGCCTTCTGTACCAGGCAGGCAACCGAGGGCATGGGCATATCAGGGGTCAGGGTGCCAACTATTATCAAGTCCACATCAGCAGCATCCACCCCCGCCATTGACAAGGCCCGGCGTGCCGCCTCTGCAGCCAGGTCAGAATTATTTTCATCAGGTTCAGCTATATGTCTCTGCCTGATGCCTGTCCTGGTGGTTATCCATTCATCAGAGGTATCTATCATGGACTCCAGGTCCTTGTTGGTAAGAACCTTTACAGGGACACAGGAACCCGTTCCTGCGATCTTAGACCTTTTTATCATAATTGTACTTATATCTCAGATGACCCTCAGAAAGTCGCGGCGGCGTTTTATGGAGGTTTCCAATTTGCCGGCAAGATCCAGGGCAGACAGGTTATGGGCCACCGCTATGGCATTGGTAACTGCCTTTGGGCTGGAGCTGCCGTGACATATTATGGCCACTCCCTTGATACCCAGCAGAGGAGCACCCCCTATCTCGGAATAGTCCATCCGCTTGCGAAACCTTTGGAATGCATTCCTGGCCAGGCCGTAACCCACGGAGGCCAGGAGACTGCCCTCAAGCTCTCCCTTGAGCATAGTAAGAATGGCCTCTGCCAGCCCTTCACTCAGCTTCAGGCATATATTGCCGACAAAGCCGTCACAGACCACCACATCCACTTCCCCCCTGAAGACATCCCTTCCCTCCACATTGCCCACGAAATTCAGGTCACTGCTGGCCAGGAGATCAAAGGCCTTCCTCACCTGCTGATTTCCCTTGGAGCCTTCCTCTCCTATGCTGAGAAGCCCTACAGTGGGGCGGGGATTGCGGTTGACCTCCCTGACATACAGAGAACCCATGATGCCAAACTGCAACAGGTGATGCGGCTTGCAATCCACATTTGCACCTGCATCAATTATAAGAGAAGTGCCCTTCAGCGTGGGCAGCATGGCCGCAATGGCAGGACGGACAGCCTTTATCCTGCCAAGGATAAACATGGCTGCTGCCAGGGTTGCCCCGGAATTGCCAGCGCTGACCGCGGCATCGGCCCGGCCATTTTTTACCAGGTCAAAGGCCACCCTGATGGAAGAATCCTTTTTTTTCCTCAGGGCCTCGGCAGGAGCCTCCTCCATTGTTACCACCTGGGATGCATCATGGATAGTAATGGGCAGTCCTGTTCCACCTGCGCGTTTCAGCTCACTGGACAGGATGCCGGAGCGCCCCACGAGTATAATTTCTGTGCCAAGCTCCCTTGCAGCAGCAACAGCACCGTTCACAAGGATAGAGGCGCCATGGTCTCCACCCATGGCATCAAGGGCAATGGTCATGGATTGGTCTTCCTACTATTCCTCATCCGCTCCTGAAAAATCCTTGCCCTTATATGTCCCGCAGTGAGGACAGATTCGGTGAGGGGCTTTTGCTTCTGCGCACTGAGGGCACTTGGAAACAGCAGGGGTTCTGAGTGCATCGTGTGAACGCCTGTTTCCACGGCGTGATTTTGATATTTTTCTCTTTGGTACAGCCATTAGGTTATCCTCCAATATAATCCTGTCAATTATTATAATCTTTATTAAAATGGGCTAAAGGCCTGATCATTGTTCCTCAAACCGTCTTGATCCCGGCAAGCACGGCAAAAGGACCATGGTTTTTCGCTTCTTTACATCTGCACTTCGAAAGATTCAGGTCCTCGCCACAGCCCGGGCAAATCCCCTTGCAGCCAGGAGAACACAGCAGCCTCATGGGAAGTTGCAAAACTATCTGCTCACGAAACAGGTCCTCAGCCCTTATCTCGCCATCTTCATACCAGTAAACATCTATCTCGTCCCTGCTGAGCTCATGGTCCGGCTTCAACTCCCTGTGAAATTCCCGGGAAGGCTTCAGCAGGTAGAAAAACGAGGTTTCCACGTCAGAGGCAAAGGAATTAAGGCATCTGTCACAGGTAAGCTCAAGCCTGCCGCGTACCCACCCGGAGATCTTTATCTCAGAGGCGGACTTGTGTATTTCCAGCCGGCCATCGGCATGGGAGACAGAACAGTATTCATCTATCTCCGGAATTACCTTTGCCAGCTCGCTGAAATTAAGAAACAGCCCCTCAGGGGGGATATCTGATACATGTATATGTGTTTCTGAAGACATTTTATTTGTTACAATTAATATCAGGGGACAACTGCCAAAGCTCAAAACAGCTTGGCAGAAAATCTCCTTTAATAGAGCATGAAGATCATGCTTGATCTAAAAGAAACTTCACAATATAAATTGGCAGGAGACATTGTCAAGTAAAGTTAAACCATATAAAAACATGGAAATGTCCTGGCAAGACGACTGTTTTGCCAGAAACGGGATTCGAAACCTGTAAAAAATAGGGTTCAAGCCAGATGTTCGAGCTTCAATAAGATACTCTTTGATGCAGTGCAAGAGCAGCCATGAATCCATGGAAATCTTGCATGGATCTGCCCATTAACCCTTCACAAGGAACTGATATTGGAATATTTTCTCATTTACTGGCAGGCGCTGACGCAGTTCAGCAATGAAATCGCCCCCTATATACTGTTCGGCCTGTTGTTTGCCGGTATCCTGCACGAGCTGATACCAGATTCAATGGTGACCAAACACCTTGGCAACGACAATTTCATCTCCGTTATAAAGGCTACGCTGTTTGGCATGCCCCTGCCCTTGTGCTCCTGCGGCGTTATCCCACTGGCAACATCCATCAAAAAAAGCGGTGCCAGCAACGGGGCCACCCTCAGCTTCATTATTTCCACACCCATCACGGGAATTGACTCAATACTTGTAACATACGGGATATTAGGCTGGGTGTTCACTGTCTACAGGATTATTACTTCCATGATAATGGCCACAGTGGCAGGGATACTGACAAACCTTTCAATAACCCCAGAGACCAGCAACGGGACATCCAGCACAGCCGGCCAGGCAGGGCCAGAAAGCTGCAATTCAGGCTGCTGCACATGCAAGGGGAAAAAGGACCGGGCCACAGATGCCGGAGACGCCAAGCCCTGGGGCTTTTCGCTGAGTTCCGCTCTGCACTATGCCTTTGCCAAACTGCTCCGGGACATTACCAAGCCGCTTTTCTGGGGCCTTGTTATTGGAGCACTGATTACCGTGGCCACCCCGGGCCATCTGAGTGAGACACTGATAAAATATAACTGGTTTTCATACGCTATTGCAGTCGGTATCGCCATTCCCATGTATGTTTGTGCCACAGCCTCGCTGCCAATCGCAGCAGGCCTTATGCTTGCCGGCGTAAGTCCGGGCGCTGCCTTCGTGTTTCTAAGCGCTGGACCAGCCACAAACACCGTCACCATCGGTATTGTAAAAAAGATTCTTGGCAGCAAGGCCCTGGGCATCTACCTGGGCTGTATTACCGCAGGAAGCCTGCTCTTTGGCCTGGGACTGGACTGGCTGTTCGGGGTCCAGGGCATAAGCGTGCAGGAGCTGGTGCACCTGCCGGCAAGAGCCGGATGGCTTGCTGTAGCCAGCGCCCTGTTGCTGTGGGCAATGCTGCTCTACTTCCTGGCTGAACCCTGGATAGCGCGCACAAAACCAGGCTCATGCTGTACAAAAGGGGAAAAATAAAACGGTGTTGTATGTTTTTTTTGATGGTGGATCAGGCTACTTCGTAGCAGCAGTAAATATGCCGTCCCAGCCAACCGGAGGAGGATTCGCCGAGTACTCTCTGCACCTGTCCAGATACAGAGACGAAGGCCCATCCTCTGGAAACCTTTTCAATATGCCTTGGAAGGCTGCGGCAGCCTCACTGAACTCTCTGCTGTAATAGAGGTCCAGCCCCCTGTGAAATTCCCGTGACAGGAACATGGCCTCGTCTTTCTCCATGCCCTCCAGAACCTGCCATATCTCCACTGCTCCTTTCCTTCCCTTTACACGTATTCTGTCCAGCTTCCTCGCGTAAAAACCTGGGCCCATGTCCCTTGCGGTATCGGCAGAAATCACTATGGCAGCCCCGTACATCTTGGTGGCCCCCTCCAACCTAGAGGCAAGATTGACCGTGTCGCCAACCGCCGTGTAATCGAACCTTCTTGTGCTTCCCAGGTTGCCCACTATTGCCTGGCCGGTATGTATCCCGATCCCGATGCTGATTCCCGTGCCGAACCGATCCCTGAAATCCCTGTTCAGGTCCCGAAGCTCACGAAGCATGAGGCAGGCGGATTCCACAGCCCTTGCCCGGTGATCCGGCAGTTCCACAGGGGCGTTAAAGATGGCCATGATGGCATCCCCGATGTACTTGTCCAGGGTGCCTCCCTTGTCCATGATGATGTCTGTCATCGAGCCTAAAAACCCGTTCAGGAGCTGGACAAGCTCTTCTAGGGGCATCTTCTCGGAAAGTAATGTAAACCCCCTGATGTCGGAAAACAGGACAGTGATCTCCTGTTTTTTCCCCTTTAGAGCAAGCATGTCCGGGTTCGAGACGATCCTGTCAACGAGCTGGGGCGATATATAACTTGAAAAGGCCTGGCGCAGGTAACGGCTGTGACGCTGCACAACGAGTATATGAAATGCCTGGAAGGACAGATAGGCTATGGTTGCCGATATGACAGGATATGCAAGGCTCACCAAGAGGCCCCTTGAAGAGACCAGCCCATAGAAGATGAACCAGGTGGCAGCCACGGCAAGCAGGAAAAAGAGCGTTATGAAGACCGTTCTCCTGAGCCTTGACATGACCCATAGCATGACAAGGGGTACGAGGCAGATGAGCATGATATCCAGCAGTATCACGCCGTTGTCCCGATGGAAAAAGAACCCCTGGATAATGTTTGAGGCAACGGTGGCATGTATGGCAACCCCGGGGAAGCTGCTGTCCACCGGGGTAGGACGGACATCGGCGATTCCCACCTCGGTGACACCGACAAAGACCAGTTTGTCCCTGAGAGCGTCCTGGCCAATGGTTCCTGCCAGCACATCAGATGCCGGAATCATCTTCACAGGCTGCCTTCCATTGTAGAAATTGATCCGCATGAAACCCCTGCGGTCAACAGGAATGGCTCGGTCACCCACGGAGACGCCGGCAACGCCCTCGGCTGAAATGCAAAGCCTTATCTCCTTTTGCCAGTACTCGGACAGGGCCACAAGGGCAAGGGAGCCATAGCAGTCATGCCGGAAGCCAAGGACCAGGGGAGTCGAGCGGATGAGGCCTCCTGGTCAGGGATGTAATTGAAAAAAACCCAGGGAGCTGAATGCGTGCCCTGTTTCCGGCTGGTTGGCCTCCACGAATGGAAACCGGATGATTTCGGAAAGCCGCGCTCTCGACTCCTGAAATACGTTCAGTATGCGCTGCTCCCAGAGTATGGACAGGGATTCCAGGTCTTCTGGAAACGTCCTGGCGCCCCTGAAGAAATAACCTCCCACGACCTTGCCACCCGGGGCAGAAAGCCCCTTGATGAGTGCGGCATCCTGTGCCCTGTCCTGGGGAAGCATGTAAATTATGTCCAGGGCGATCACCCTGGCCCCAAGCTCCTTGATCCTGGAAATGAGAAGGCCCTGCAGGGCCCTTGGCCAGGGCCACCTGCCGTATTGCTTCACGCTCTTCTCATCCACGGCCACCACTATCACGTTCCTGGAGGGGGAGGGAGCAGGCCGCAGGTTGAACACAGTATCCTGGGCCAGCAGGTCGAGCCGCTGCAGGAGCGAGGGGTTGTACCAGTAGACAAAAAGGCTGATGCAGGAGGCAAGGACAGCAAATATCCTGCCCATGCCCCTGGCCTCCAGGGCATTGCCATGTGACAGCCAGCGGAATTTCACTTCATTCTGTCATGCTTTCCGCCTGGCCTTCTTTGCCGGTATAGACCTGGAACAGCAGGAAACGGCTGTTTTTGCCATCCTCTGACTCCTGGCCTGCCACGAACAGGCGCCAGCTACTGTCAAAGGCAATGGCATGGCCTCTTTCATCTCCGCCATTGTCCAGACGCAGCCTGCTGATCTCCTGACCGATGAATGGATCAAAGGCGGCAATGAGCACGTCCTGGTTAACGCCATTGGAGCTCCTGCCAACGCCGTAGAGAAAACCATCCCTGTCAATGGCCAGATCCCTGAGGACATCTTTCCCACCAGCGTCTATCAAGGCATTCCAGACGATATTGAAGCCGGAATCCACCAGGTACAGAGACCAGTCCATGGAATCGGTAGTGCTGCCTATGAATATGTCATTGTCATCAAGAACAGCTATGGAAAATATAGAGATGGACTGGGCCAGCAGGGCGGTTTGCGTCACCTGTCCATCGGCAGGATCGACAAATACGAGCCAGCCGCCGTTTTCATCCCTGCCCTGCGCTCCGCCCACAACAGGACGGCAGTTGAAGGCCGCGCCGCTGTCATCGGTTTCGCACCCAAGCAGGCCAATGGCATAGGCGGTATCGTTTTCAGGCGTCTTGTAACAGCTATGCCATATCTCGCTGCCGTTAAAATCGAATTTCACGATAAGGGCATCAAAATCATGGCCGTTATAGGTCTCGCCCACGGCGTAAAGTCCGCTGCCGTCAACTGCAATATTGTAAAACGTATCGGCCTGCCTGCCAGACGAGAAGTCTCTTGACCACAACAGGCTGCCGTCCGTGGCGTACCTGAGCAGGACTCCCCTGTATGTGTTTCCATAGACCTTGTAGCCACTCACGTAAATGGAATCGTCCTGCCCAACTGCTATGCCATAGCCGTAATCATGGTCCCCAGAATCCATTACCTGGTGCCATGCCAGGTTGCCGTTTGCATCGTACTTGAGGACATGGATATCATAGTCTCCACCGTTATATGCATAGCCAACAAGGTAGATATTTCCAACACTGTCCGTGGCCATGCCCTCCAGGCTCTCATCAGGATAGCCGTCCCCGGGACCGCCATGGCTCAGGTCAGGGACATGATATCCCTGGGGAAGCGGGGCTGTGCCGCCCGGAGGCCCACCTGGTGTTGGCGTCAGATGCGGCGGAACAGGTGCTGGATGCGGTTCAGGCCCTGGAGGCGGTGGTGACGGAATACTTTCTATAGTGGTCTGTTCGTATGCCTGGTTGTTGCCAGGGTCAGGATCATTGGTAGAACTGGAAACATGGGCTGAATTGGTAAACGTGCCGGTTGCCCCTGAACCAGCCTTCACATATACAAATATACGGGAATTCATCCCTGCTGCAAGAGATGGCCTGGTGCATGTCACCTGGTGAATTGCTACATCATAGCTGCACGACCACCCGATGGTGGAGGTTCTCCGGTACTCCAGTGCAGCAGGAAGTATGTCCGTAATCTCAATATCTGCAGCGGCCTGCGGTCCGTCATTGTGAATCTCGATCGTGTACACGAGATTGGATCCTTGATACACCGGGTCCCGGCTGTCGGTCTTGGTGATCGACAGGTCTGCCATGGATGAAGGGGCCACCCTTACATGGGTGTCTTCAGATGCGCTGTTGTTGCTTGTATCGGGATCAGTGGTACTGCTTGCAACACTGGCGGAATTGATTATGGTCCCGGCAGAGTCCGGGGCAGTGACAACAATGGTCACATTTGCGCTGGCTCCATTATCCATATCGTTAAGATTGCAAGTGACCACGCCTGCATTCTCGATACATGTACCCTGAGTGGAGGATACTGAAACAAATGTTACACCTGAAGGCAGGGTGTCTGTCACGTTTACGCCCAGGGCTGGATCAGGACCGCTATTGACAATAGCCAGGGTATAAGTGAGCTGGTTGCCCGCTGGTACGGGAATCAAGGTTGTCAGTCTTTGTAATGGCGAGACCGCGCCTGTTGGTGCAGCTGCAGTTAAATTTCCATCTAATTTCGATATGAAGACATCTTCGTTGCCGTTATGGCTGATATCGTAGGCCCCGGCGGTCACCGAGTAGTCGGCAGACGTGGTATAACCTGTGATGTAAACATTTCCTGACGCATCAAGAGCAAGGGAATATGGCTCCTCGTTACTGCTTCCCCCTATGAATGTCGATGCCTGCAGAGCCGTGAGATCCACATCAAGCATGGAAACAGCGACATCAACAGAGCCGTTATGCGTAGTGTCATAAACGCCTGGAGTGACAGGGTAGTCGGCAGACGTGGTCCAGGCAGCTACATAGACATGTCCCGTGTTTTTTATGGCAATACTGTTAGCCCAGTCGCTGCTGCTTCCGCCTATCAAAGTGGATGCCTGCAGGACAGTCAGATCCTCCGCAAACCTTGAAATGAACACATCGTTATGAACCGCCATTATACGTCCCGGCAAATGCACCGGCCGTGGTGCGGTAGATGAAGACTAAGACGCAGGGACGGTGTTTCATGGAGGGAGATCTTTGCCGGTCAGTCGTTTATATCGGGCATATCTGGCAATTGCGCGGTCTCGAATACTGCGATGATGCGGGTGTGTTGGTAGTTTTTCTGCACCTGGATGGGAGCATTTTTGGGACTGTAACGATCGCCCACTGAATAGACTTGGTAGAACTCGTGCGGGGTGTTGACCAGGTAGCGTTCGATCACAGCCACAGGGGCCTTGGCGCGTCGTTGGGCAAGGCGGGCGTTGACTCGAGAATTGCCGAAAGCTGATGCACTGCCGATGGAGACCAGCAGGATCTTGCGTCCGTGGCTCTCACGCGCCAGATAATCCAGAAAGCGCACCAGGCGCTTGTATTGCATGGAGCCTTTAGGCAGAGCGGCAGAGCCAGTCTTGAAAAATATCGTGATTTCTCCACTACCTTGGCGTTTGGAAAGGTCCTCCAACATCTTCAGAGCCTGTTCGGCGGTACGCCGGTTCTCCTCACGCATCTCCTTGAGTTCCTGCATGCTGGCATTGTGGGCTTTGACGAAAATCTCTGCCAGACTGCCTATCTGTTCACTGGAGGCACCTCCAAAAACAGTTCCGTTGGGGAAGGTAACATGTTCCCCATTCCACAAGACGAGGTCCCTAGAATTGCCGGCACAGGATGCGAGGAGCAATATGATCAATATAGGGGTGACTATGTATCTCATGTCGGGCCTCCGCAGTTATGTGTGGTGAAAAAATTGCTTTTCAGCAATTGAATCGGTGGAGGTAAAATATAGTCCTCCTCCAAGCTCCAAGCTGAAATAACATTCTGAAAATATTTTAGTAGAATCAAGATATATGTCAAGAAGGACTGGGATTCGGCAGCCCGTCTATTTCCCAGATCCTGCAGCCGGGCCATGCAGCAGGATCACTTCAAACACAGCTCCATCCTCTGAACTGTGAAACAGGCATGTTCCTCCCTGGAGTTCGGACAACATCTTTACAATGGCCAGCCCAAGGCCCCATCCCTTGAGTTTGTTATTCGCACCCCTCTGAAAACGCTCAAACAGTGTATCAATCTTATCGGCCTTTATCCCCTGCCCATCATCCCTCACCAGTATGGAGACCATTTCTCCTTTCAGCCGGGCATCTATTTCTATAATGGATACATTGCCGCCATGGACAATGGAATTTTTGACCAGGTTGGTCAATATCTGCCTGAGCCTTACAGGGTCTGCCCAGACTGCAAGGCCTCTTCCGTCTGCCAGCAGCACGATTCCCTTCTGTTCAGCCACCGGGCTGAAGGTATTGACAATGGAATCAAGGATATCATCGAGCAGCACCATGGAAGGATTTACCGATATTTCAGCTACCTTGGCAGAGGCCATGGTCAAGAGGTCATCCACCAGGGCCTGTATGTAAATGCACTGGGCAAGCATATCTGTCTGAATCCCGTGTCTTTTGTCAGGGGGCAGGGAGTCCCCATATACATTGAGATTCTCTGCGTTGGCCCTGAGAATGGATATGGGCGTGTTGATGTCATGGGCAAGCTGTGCGAGAAGGGCCTTTTCTTCCCCTGCCATCCTGGCCATCTCTCTTTCATACTCGCATATCCGCTCGGCCATGGAGTTGAAGCCTTCAAACACCTCGTCAAATTCATCCCTCTTCTCAGGTCTGGTTTCAAGGCGGCTTTCCCTCTCGCCGGAGCCAAATCTTGAAATGCATGTCTTTAGGGTCTCCATGCGTTTAAGCATGGGAATTACCAGAAGCCTTGACATGAGCAAAACCACCGCGATGATCAGCGAAATAATAAGACCGGAGATTATGAGCATCCCCCGCCATTTCAAGCCCTGTAATCTGCGTGCATCCTCGGCCAGCACAAGGATATGTTCATTATCAGGCCTTGCTGCCGCAATAACGCCATTTACATGGCCATATCCTCCCCTGGCAGCCAGGGCCTTGCGAGTGCCAAGCATGTTCAAGCCGGCATGCAGGAGGGTTTGCGGATCCGGAGTGCCTTTTGACCAGTAGAAGGGCTTGGTATTCGAGCCGTAGACAAAATAGCGAAACCTGCTTTTCCTTGAACTTTCAAGAATCTTGCTGATTTTTTTGAGATCTCCTTTTTGGCAGGAAAGCTGTCCGGCGAGGGCCTCTACCCCTGACAAGACGCTTTTTTCATATATGTCCCAGATTGCAGTCCTCAGCATAAAGAGTATGCCGACCACAATGGCCAGGGTGCATGCCACCACCACGGGCACAGTGATAAACAAGGTATTCCTATAAATACCGCTGAAATATTTACTTCCTGTTCTTCTGTTCAAGACAGCCCGCATCTTGGGTGCATATTGAGCACGCCGGTTTTTGTCACAAAATTGTCACAATTTTCAAAAGGAATTGCAAACCGAGTCTCTTATCATCTTCTTTAACAAATACATGAAAAAGGAGAAAAAACCATGCAAAAAAATGAGATCAACCTGACAATTCTATGGGCTATCTATACCTTGATACTCTTTCTTGCCATGGACCCTGCACCTGCCTTTTGTACCGGGATATGTACTCCTGGATTAAGCAAGAGTGCTGCAGGGCAGGCATCTCAACAGATAGCAGCCGCCCTTTCCCTGGACAGCAGCCAGGCCGGAGAATTGAAAGAGATCACAGAAGAATTCAGGGAAGAGTTCCAGGGATGGCTTGCCAGCCAGGATGGCTTGCGAGACAGTTTGCTGGAAACCCTTGAGCAGGCAAATGCAGATGGAACCATTTCCAGAGATGAACGCAGGATTATCCAGGAAAAGATGCAGGCACTGAAGGATGGGCGGTTCTCCATGTTTATCAAGGCATTTTTTGCCGCAGGCTCGATAGACAATATACTCATGGAAGAACAAAAAGAAAGACTCCAGGCCCTGGAACTTGCCCTGGTCATTCCAGGGGACGTAATTGACAGCCTCAAAGCCTTTGACACCATCCTTCATGGAGCCATGGAGGAAATCGAAGAAAGCGGCGGGCTGACAGGGCAGACATGGTCGGAGCTTCAAGGAGCATGGGATGATCTGCTCAATACCGCATATCTTCCTGACCCTCTCAAAAAGAGGTTGACTGGCAGGCTGTTGCAGGCAGTAAAAACCAGCAGCCTGAAGACGAAAATTCCTGCATCCGCTATCCTTCCAGGCCTTGAGAAATTCGAGCTCATAATTGACAAAATAATAGAAGCTGCTGAAGAGGGGGCGGTCAATCCCATGAGCCTCCTTGCAGACATAAATGGCCTAACAGGCATTGGAAGCAGGCTGTTGCTCCTTAGCAATACAGGGAAGCGGTATTTCTTCGAAGTCTTCATGCTTGGCCCTGCCTTTTCGTGCCAGCTTTAAAAATACATGGACAATGACCGCGTCTTTGCACTGGAAGATGGCTATCTGATTCAGGATATAGATTTGTCTAAATATTCCGATAAAATAGATAGAGGCCATGCGGAATTGGTGATCAATGGAGAAATGAAGAGCTCTAACGGCAATGCCTCAGACGGACATCCCTATATCCACTGCCTCATCATAGGCACCGCAGATGCCCCTGACAGGATAAATACCTATGTAAACACAGAGTATGTCTTGTCAACTACCTGGCAGAAGGTCCAGAGAAGAGTCTCCATACCAGAACACAGCACCAGTATCAGGTTATTGCTCAAAAAGACCGCCTTTGCAGGTTCGAATGCGACAAGCAGATACGCATTCTTTAACAGCGTTTCCATAAAGATATTGGACAGGATCCAATAAAACATAGACCAAAGGAGGATGGAACTATGAACATGCACAAAATTTCAAGGTTTACAAGAACACTCGCTATCCTGGTCTTGGGATTCGTTCTCTGTATACCGCTACAGGCTGATGCAGGTGGGCGGTTCAGTGCCCGTGGATTTCATGGAAATGCAGCAGGCGGCCTAACACATAGCAGGGCCTCCGGCTTCAGGGCACCTAATGCCGGCTCTTTCCGTACAAGGAGCATGAGCACTGATGGGCAGGGTAATGTTGCAGCCGGTTCGATCAGCTCTTTCAGAACTCCTGCAGGTACTATTGGTGGCCGGGGAGGCGTTACTACACGTACGTCAGACGGCACGGTTAACCATCAAAGCGGCATGGCTGTCTCAGGCAGCATGGGAAGCGTCCAGAGCCAGGGAGACTTCAGCAAGGCATCAGACGGCACTGTATCAGGATCAAGGAATACCAATGCCCAGTCCCAGAGTGGCGCATCCTACCAGGGACAGACCAGCTACAGCACAGGATCCGGCCTGACACATACAGGCACTTGTACAGATGCAAATGGGAACCCGGTGACATGTCCACAGAGATAGCATGTTGCTGATCTATCCAAAGACTTAAGACATGGGCCTGAACTGAACCAGCATGATTGTCTGGAAATGGTGCATAATCTGGGTGAAATAATCACTTGGGTCAGGCCCAGGAAAATATCTAAATGGGCAACATCCTCTTGATAGAAGATGAAATCGGCATTGCCAGGAGCCTGGAGCTCCCACTGCAGCAGACTTACGGGCACAGCCTTACACACTGCCTTACCCTCGCAGAAGCCATGCGCACGTGGGAAAAGGGTTCATTTGATGCCATATTACTGGATCTCAACCTTCCTGACGGCAATGGAATAGACTTCTGCCGGACGGTCAGAAGGAGCGGAGATGCAACGCCCATACTCATCCTGACAGCCAGGCGGGATGAAGTTGACAGGATACTCGGCCTGGAACTCGGGGCAGATGACTACATAGTAAAGCCATTTAGTCCCCGGGAAGTTGGCGCAAGAATACATGCCATATTGAGACGGAGAAACTGGGATATCCAACCTGAAAAAGACCCGGTAATAAGGCATTGCGGCATTGTCATCAATGAGAACAGGAGGGAGGTCACCGTGCATGAAAGGCTCGTAAGCCTTACCAAGACCGAATACCGCCTGCTTGTCGCATTGATAAAAAGGCCTGGGCGGGTTTACACAAGGGATAACCTGGTAGACATGGTCTGGGATGGCAATTTCGTCACGGACCGCGTGGTGGATTCGGTTGTCAGCCGCCTGAGAAGAAAGCTCGGCAAGATGGCAAGCGGTGAAAAATGGATAAAAACAGTTCATGGCATAGGTTACGCCATGACGGACTGCCATGAAGGTTAGGGCAGATATATCTTCCTGAATTTGCGTGCCAGAAGGGGAAACATGATCAATGAACGGGAAAGAAAAGAGGTGATCAAACAATTCAAACTGCTGCAGATCCTTTGGATTTGTATGCTGGCATCCCTTGGGCTCTGCATATTATTAAGCCATATGGCCTCACAGGCCATGATACAAGACATGCATTACACTCAACACATTCCTGACATCAATGGTACTCGGCCCTCATGACAACGGAAAACATAGCTTACGCAATGGCGGCGGTAATGCTGCTCTTTGCATATTTCATCAGGCTGCTTGCACTGAAAGGCAAGATCAGGATGAACCAAGGTTACAGGTTCAGGAATGTCAAGCCAGCGTTTCTTGCTACCTATTATTCGGCAACAATTATACCCCTGTCCATTATGGAAATCGTGGGCATGTTCGGCACGGCGCTGTTCCTGGCAGGCCATGCATTTTACCATGTCTATATTTTAGCTGCTGTTGGCACAGCAGGCATATACCTATGCCGTCCTAGGAAAGAGGAGCTCGAGGCACTGGCAGGAGAAAGGATATTTGACATACAAAGTGGCTTCAGCCCAAAGATCAGAACATGACGTTATTTTTAGGCCATCACGATATAACAATTCTCTTTTACTGTCTTTTTGCAGCCGCTTTCATCAACGCCGGATTCTATCTTTTCGGCCAATTGAGACTTGAGCGGTACATAAGAAAAAACAGGGAAGAACTGTATGAAAAACTGGGAAGACCTGTAACAGGAATCAGGCGTTATTACTCTCTGGAAGAGATTAAAGCCAGTTTATTAAAAACAAAGTACATCCTTTACGGCGATTTCAGCGAGATACCGGATGAAAAACTACGCCGTCTTGCAAAACAGCTGCGTTTTTCTGCATTTTTCCACATAGTTGCAGTTTGCCTTATCATGTGCACGATACCGCTCATGCACAGCAGCAAAGTCAACTATGGCTCTCCTGGAACAGAGAGGGCCGGGATGGTTGCTGCAGCATACGACAGCTATAAACAGGGCCGGTATACAGAAGCACTGAATCTTCTTAACCAGGTGCTTGAAAAGTATCCTGATGATTTTTCAGGATATTACTACCGTGCCTTTGTCCTTGAAAAAACAGGCCGCTATGATGATGCCCTGGATGATTTTATACGTTGCGCTGAAATAAAGCAGGATTCCTTTGATGTATTTCTTCATATAGACTGGATTCTCAGCCGCCGACAACAGTGGAATGATGTCATCCGTTACTGGGATATGTATATCAGCCACAATCCTGGAAACGCCAGGGCATATCTTGAGCGGGGAGGCGCATACTGGCACATGCATGATATTGAAAATGCAATGCATGATGCGGAAAAAGCATGCGAACTTGGCAACAGGGAAGGGTGTCTGCGGTACAGGCAGGCAAAAAAACGCATAGAGACGCTGTAAAACAATACTGACAGGAGAAAGAAAAGATGAGAGATGGATATATCCGTTCAATATTTATGCCCTTGCTGCTGCTAATGATCGCAAACGCAGCTATCACGGCAACAACTCATGCAGACGAGTTCAATACCATGGCAGTCCAGCTCGACAGTGATCTCGGCCTGACACTGCAAGGCGTTGACACGGAATATGGCAAATATGATATCTTTCTGGAGCATTATGTCAATCCGTCAGATCCGGAAGGCAATTACTGGAAATTTGTGTCATCGATATATGCTTTCCAGCAGGCTCACGTCAATGTCAGGACATTCCAGTATTCCACAGAAGAACCCCTGGAAAGGCACTGCCTTGACATTTATTATCCTGACAACCCACAGGGAGACAAGGTAGTCATCTTTGTGCCAGGAGGGGCTTGGCGCCAGGGTGACAAGCAACTTTACAGCGACCTCGGAACCACCCTTGCCGGCATCTACCATTTTACAACCGTAATAATCAACTACAGGCTTTCAAGTGATGAGGGCGGCAATGCCATCCATCCAGATCATATAAATGATGTGGCCACAGCATTTACCTGGGTCAAAAACAATATATCGGAATACGGTGACAGCAGCAGCATCTATATCTTCGGCCAGTCAGCAGGGGCGCATCTTGTATCGCTGCTTGCTACTGATGGCAAATATCTTCAGAATAAAGGATGTTCTACTTCTGACATAAAAGGCGTCATTTCAATGAGCGCCATGTATAACCTGCCGGCATTTGTTCAATATCCCGACAACCCGCTGGGGCTCGATAGGATGGATGTAATGATGTATAAAAAAATCATGCTGGACGCCTTTGGAAGCCTATCGGAAGATGTACTATCAGATGCATCTCCCGTAAATCACATAAGCTCCTCGCAGCCCCCGTTCCTGGTAATTTACACCTACAAGGATCTGCCCGGATTTGCATTGGATGCAGAAAATTTTGTAAAGGCTGTCAAGGCCCTCCCGGATGCCCCGGAGA
Source organism: Deltaproteobacteria bacterium (assembly GCA_026992735.1). Lineage (GTDB taxonomy): Bacteria > Desulfobacterota > Dissulfuribacteria > Dissulfuribacterales > QOAL01 > QOAL01. Next base: position 1,723 of record JALWYO010000025.1, on the reverse strand, counting down.
TATCGCTCCGGAAAATTGAATTTTCGGATTATTCCAACGAGGAATGGAAGACTGCCCAGGAGCTTGCATCTGCTGAGCCTGCAATGGCAGATTATGTGGGGCATTATGCAGAGGTCATGCCCATAAATCCCAAGGAGCAGGATAACTATGTAACCCGCATGGTCGTGGATTTTATAAGGAAGCGGCGCTAAAACAAAAAGCTGCCGCTTTATCCTGGCACTATTCTACAAACTGGGCGTACATATCTTCATTAAAGCCTACAATCATACGGTTCCCGATCTTGAGGGAGGGCGCACGGAGATTGCCCGTGCGCCCAAGGCATACCTTCAATATTTTCTCCTTATTCTCTTCAGAAGGTTTGAGAATCTGAAACTTTTTCCCCCTTCCAACGACAATTTCATCCGCTGAAGAAAGAATATTCCATGCCTCATCATCGTGGATCTTCTGTTTCCGTGCTTCAACCACCTTGACAGGAATTATATTCTTTTCGTTAAACACAGCCTGTGCCTTTTGACAGGACTTTCAGCCTTTCCTTAGATATGCCCATTCAACAGCCATTATAAAACTCCCCTTGTAATTGGTTTGCGTGATTTTGTCGCCGGGTTAACCCCTGTTAATGAAAAAAAACAGATGAGGTATTTATCTATTTTCACCCTGTGCCGCCACTCACTCCTCTGCCTGCCTATGGCATTTTCATGCCCTTGGGCAGCTTGAATGGCATATGCATTTCACCACCGCCGTGTCCCCCGAATTGTTTTCCAGCCGCCGGCATCTGCTCTCCATGCATGGCTATCATCAGCATCCCAACGTTATTCCCGATCTTTTTATATCCCTGGGGAATTTCAAATACACTGGCCGGGGGAGAGCCCACTTTGATGTTCCGCAGTTCGGTCACCATACCGTTCTGGCTGCTGGTGCGGATGGGCATATCGAATTTGTCCGAAATCCATACCGTACGATGCGTGGTAATTTCTCTGCCCATTATGTTCAGCTTGTTTGTGACTTCCTTCTTTGTGCAGCGGTAGCCATTTACGGTTTCCTTCCCAAGAATCTTTGCGTTTTCAGACATCCCCGTGGTCTTTTGCTTCCATTCTTTTTCATCAAGGGGCTGTTGCACATAGATTTTCTTGCCAGGGTTGAAGGCCCAAAGCTGCTTTTTATCGCGCCGGTAAATTATTACCATTTTCCTGCCTTCCATATCCATATCCGAGCGCATCTTGTCGCGGGAGAAATATACCTTATTCACCGATTTAATCTGTCCGTCCGCCCCGAGTATCACGTTATCAGCCGTAAATTCCTGCACCTTGGCGCACAATGCACCCCTGGCATTCACCAGTACCAGGAACACCACCGCCACTGCCACCCACCATCTTTTCTGAATTACCACGATCATTCTTTGCCTCCTTGCCAGTCTTTGAGATCGGTTTCCGAATCAAAGTGCCCCGGACAGGTGATAAAAAATTGCTTTTCAGCAAATTAGCCCATGAAAATAAAAAGATACTTTCAACTCTATATTTTATTAAATCATCACTTAGAGCATGGCATTGTTTCTGTCAACAACAAAATCTGTGAACTTACGCCCATTGTCAGGGCCTTATGGGCTTGCAGAAGAGGCATCCAAGCAGGCAAAATAGACAAGGAAGTGGCTCTTAGCCATCTCAAAAGAAAAAAATGAGCAGGCCTCCATTGTCAAGATAAAATTTTTTGGCATATTATTATTAAG
>JALWYO010000024.1 GCA_026992735.1 Deltaproteobacteria bacterium | reverse complement strand
CCCAAAAAAATTCCGATAGCCCCTAAAAAATGGCAGGGTTTTCTTTGGAATCAGTGGCCTGTTTCCCTCGGAATGGGTGGCCGGATAACTTCGGAATCGGTGGCCGCTTTCCGTCGGAGCAAGCACCTATACTCATACATTGACAGATCGAGGGAATTCTCTTTACTGCAGCCTGCAAGAGATACTGAAATGACAATCAACAAAAAGACAAGGGATAAACGCTTCTTCATATCCATTTCCCCATGATTTATGTCTCCTTAAAAAGTTGTTAGGCTGACTTATTTGATATTTGAGATATAATATTCAAACAATAGGAATTGCAAATTAATCAGGGGTTCTGCCCTCATCATCCCCTTATCTTTTCAATGATTCCCGTGGTAGAAACAGGGACATCGAACTCGACCCTGGCAACCCTGCCCCCATTGGCCTTTACGAAATCAGCACCTACTATCTGGTCTTCCTCCCAGTCGGCGCCCTTGACCAGCACGTCCGGCTTAAGCCCGTGGATCAGGCGCAAAGGGGTTTCTTCGTCAAAGATCACCACGTAATCCACGCATGACAGGGCAGACAGCACCATCGCCCTGTGATCCTGGGTATTCACGGGACGCTTGCTGCCCTTGATCGCCCTGACGGATTGGTCGCTGTTCAGGCCTGCCACCAGGAAATCACCAAGGGCGCGGGCCTTTTGCAGATAGGATACGTGGCCAGCATGCAGTATATCAAAACAACCGTTGGTAAAGACCATCCTCTGCCCTGCCCTTTTGCGCCGCTGCGTGATTGTTGCAAGGGAATCCAGGAGAAGCACCTTGTCTTCCTGGCTCAGGGCCCATGCGCCAGGAGGCCTTGAGGTAAAAAAGGCCTTTCTGGCTGCCAGCTTTCTGTCAAGGTCTATCTCAATGGCCAGCAGGCCTTCCTCACAATCAAGCCTGCCAAGGACCTGGCCGTCTGGTGCAATAATGCTGGAGGCCCCGGCGAATTCCTGCTGTCCGATCCTGCCACATGCATTTGCAGCAAGCAGGAAACACTGGTTCTCCATTGCCCTTGCCCTGAGAAACGTCTCAAAATGGCCACGCCTGGACATCGGCCAGAGGGCAGGGCACAACAGGATATCCACGCCCCTGCAGGCGAGCTCCCGCGCAAGCTCTGGGAACCTGATATCAAAACACAGCAGGCAGCCCAGCCCTATCTCTCCATTACCGGCATCAATCCAGACATCTCTTGCCACTGTACCTGGAGTAAATATTTTATGCTCATGCATCAGGGGAAACAGGTGGATCTTCCTGTAACTCTCCAGGAACCCGCCAGGCCCTGTCACAAACAAAGTGTTGAATACCCTGTCACCTGGCCCCAATTCAGGCATTCCTCCGGCCACGAACAGGTTCTGATCTTCGCAGGTGCGTCTTATCTCCGCAAGGATACCGGGAGACTGCCTTGCCTGGGCCAACGCCTGCCCCCTGTCTTCCAGGAGTCCGCATGGCCATAGCTCAGGCAGCAGGACCAGGTTCACTCCATTGGCGCCAGCCCTGGCCAAGGCATCCAGTACAGGCTCCAGGTTCTTCCTAGGCGACAGGGGCTCTGGCGTGAACTGGAATGATGCAACCCTTAATTTCAAGATCCGAGCCTCCAGTCCACTGTCCTGGCAAGGCCCTGCTCCAGGTCGTAGTTTGCCTGCCAACCAAGCCCCTCCCTGGCCTTTTCCACGTTAAGGCAGCTCCTTTTCAGGTCGCCGGGCCTTGCCTCATGGCACTCCATATCCGCCAGTTCTTGTGGAAGCTCGATGCGTTCCTTAAGGGCATCGAAGACCTTATCAAACAGGTCCCTTGTCCTGGTCCCGATACCGGTCCCGATGTTGAATGCCTGTCCGCTGCCCTTTTCCAGGGCCTTTACATTGGCATCCTTTATGTCTTCGACAAAACAGTAGTCCCTTATCATGCCTGCCGGGTCCTCTGGGAAATGAAAAAGCTTGCACTTTTTGCCGGCAATCAGCTGATCCATGAATATGGCAACCACACCTGCCTCGCCATGGGGAATCTGCCGTGGGCCGTATATGTTGGCATAGCGCAGCACCGTGTAATCCAGCCCGTACTGATGGCGGTAAAAATACAGGAAATCCTCTGAAACGGATTTTGCAATGGCATAGGGAGACAGTGGCTGCACAGGACAGTTTTCAGAGGTGGGATATTCCTCTGCTTCACCGTAGATGGCGCCACCTGACGAGATAAAGATGACCTTTCTCACGCCCGTATCCCTGGCAGATTCCAGGATGTTCACAAACCCCTGAATATTTATGTCAGCATCAAAACGCGGATCCTCCACGGAATAAGGCACGGATATCTGGGCCGCATGGTGATTGATGACCTCCGGGCGTTCCAGTTCCAAAAGCTTTTTCATCTCGCCTGACCTGATATCCAGAAGGCAGAACCTTGCCCCTGGATTGAGATTTTCCACCTTGCCGGAATACAGGTTGTCCACCACGATGACGTCATGCCCTTCTGCCACATAGGCATCCACCACGTTTGATCCGATAAAACCCGCCCCTCCTGTAACCATTATCTTCATAATCACCCTCCAATTTGCCTTTTTAGCCTGTCTAAAGAGAATCCTCTGCAGAATAAACAACCAGCCATCGTGATGATCTTTTAACAATATCTTCAGATTGTACAATGAAAAAAAACAACATATCATCACGGCATATTACAGCAAGTCCTTCCTATCATGCACAACGCCTTTATATCGCCATTGATGACAGGTAAGCTTGCAGCCGGTAGACTAACAAGCATAGAAACCCGGCAATAAGGATACCGCCCATGTCTTCCCTGATTACACAGATTACAGCCCTTTTCCCTGCCTGGGCACTGATCGCCTCTGCAGCAGCCTATCTGTGGCCAGGCTGTTTCACAGCAGCGAGACCTGCCATACTTCCCCTTTTGGGGATCATCATGCTGGGCATGGGCCTTACCCTTAAAGTGAATGACTTCACCAGGATGACCAGGTGTATAAAACCAGTAGCCGGCGGTGTATTTTTCCAGTTCTGCTTTATGCCACTGCTTGCCTGGTTAATAGCCTTTGCCCTTGGATTGAACCAGGCATTTACAGTCGGCCTGATACTGGTAGGAACCTGCCCCGGAGGCACGGCATCCAATGTCATCTGTTACCTGGCAAAAGGTGACGTGGCCCTGTCCATAACAATGACTACATGCTCTACTCTTCTGGCCGTAGTATTCACTCCTGTGCTAACCTGGCTCTATGCTGGCCACGCTGTGCCGGTCCCCGTGTTCAAAATGCTGGTATCGATTTTCAAGATAGTGATAATCCCCGTAGGGATCGGGGTCATGCTGAATACATTTTTTTCTGCATCTTTCAAAAAAATAAAACCTGTCTTCCCACTTGTCTCTGTAGCTGCCATAGTCTTTATCATAGCCATAGTCGTTGCCATCAACAAAGGCACCATAGTTTCGTCAGGCTGGAAGGTCTCTCTTGCCGTAATGATGCACAATCTGGCAGGGCTATGGGCTGGTTACAGCGCAGCGCGCATGCTTGGCTGGGATCAACGGACATGCAAAACCATTGCGATAGAGGTCGGCATGCAAAATTCTGGCCTGGCGGTAGCGCTTGCCATGAAATATTTCTCAGCTGCCACAGCCCTGCCGGGAGCGCTCTTTTCCATCTGGCACAACCTGTCAGGCTCTGTGCTGGCAGCATACTGGTCTTACGGCAGCAAAAACAGCAGTACCAGATTATAACAAGCATGATCTTGATAAAGAAAACTTGCGCAATTTCTGCGTTTGGTCTATTGATTCACAAAAATTATTGATCCAGAAATTTTACAGCCCTGCAACCCGGCATAAAAAGCCGTGTCAGGCTGAAGCGATAGTGAAACTATAGTGTAGCATGGATATTTTTCAGTAAAAAATAATAGAGAATAATCAATAGGAGCTAAAAATGTATGAATCTTCTGACCTCAGAAAGGGCCTCAAAATCATAATAGATGGAGCACCTTATATCATAACAGACTTCCAGTTTTCCAAGCCTGGAAAGGGCCAGGCACTGTACAGGTGCAAGCTCAAAAACATGATTACGGGCTACACAATGGATAGAACCTACCGTTCTGGCGATAAGTTTGAGCCAGCCAATCTACAGGAATCCAGGATGCAGTTCCTGTACAATGACGCTACCGGCTATCATTTTATGGATACCAGCACATATGATCAAATAACCCTGACGCCGGAACAGATAGGCGATGCAAAAAACTTTCTGAAGGATAACATGGAAGTTGATATTCTATTCTTTGATGAAACACCTATCAGTATATCATTGCCTACGTTCGTGGAATTGGAGGTCGTAAAATCAGACCCGGGAATCAAGGGAGACACTGCTACAGGCGCGACCAAACCGGCTACCCTGGAAACAGGCTATACCCTCCAGGTCCCTCTGTTCATCGAGGAAGGCAATGTCCTGAAAATTGACACCAGGACAGGAGAATATGTGGAAAGAGTAAAAAACTGACTGGAAATGCAGTGAAGACGTCTTCTCTGAAGTACATCCTCACAAAACGCCACCTGATCATAAAGGCCCTCCGGGAATGGTTCTGCCAAAGAGGCTTTATAGAGGTCCAAACCCCTGTTACCTGCAGAGATCCCATTCCGGAGGCCAATATCGACCTGTTCCAGATCAAAAACAGGAAATCCGACTGCTATCTCCTCCCATCACCTGAACGGTATATGAAACCCTTGCTCTCGCAGGGTATCAAGCGCTTTTTTCAGATATGCCCTGCCTTCAGAAGAGATGAAAAAGGAGATTATCACCGGCCAGAGTTCACTATATTGGAATGGTACCGGGCAGATGCAGATTATAATTCACTGATAGAGGACTGCCAGTCATTAATTGCTGATGGATGCAAGGCAATAACAGGCCATGAAGAACTAAATATCGTCAGGAATGGCATGACCATAGACCTGAATCCTCCCTTCACTGTAATTACGGTCAGCGAGGCCTTCAAAAAATTTGCCGGGTGGAACCCTTTAACCAATAGAAACGAAGCAAGATTTTATCATGACATGGTTACAAAGGTTGAACCTGGTCTGGCAGGTGAAAAACCTGTGTTTCTAAAGGATTATCCTGCTTGGGCTTCATCTCTTTCGAGAATCAAAAAGGATGACAGAGAGGTGTGCGAACGAGTAGAATTTTATGCCGGTGGCATGGAAATAGCCAATGGATTTTCAGAACTACTTGATAGTGAGGAACAGCGCAAACGATTCAATGAAGAAAACCGGAAACGTCAAGCCCTTGGCAAGAAACCTGTTCCTGAACCATCTGAATTTCTCGCCGCAATGAACGATAGCCCTTCAACAGCAGCGGGCATGGCCATGGGTATAGACAGGCTTGTCATGCTGCTGACAGGAAGCAGCAATATAGAACAGGTAAATGTGCATTGTTCCTGTCTTGAGTAAATATCAAGACAATCATAAAGCTTGCTTGATGCACATTTTCGAATCAAAGCTACAACTGGACTGCCAGACAGCCGGCATACAGATTACATATCCATTGAATAGCTCAAAAAAACAGCTCATTATCCAGGATTATCAGTTGATTATCAGATAAAAAAAGTCATGGGTGCTACCTGCCCGGGAACCCAAGGAAGCAAGAAACAGGCAATGCCTGATTAACCGGCATCATCTGTGGTGCCGGAAGTCCCGTCCTTTAGCTGGCGGAATCTCTCCCAGCTCCTTGGCACAGGAGCGGTTATGGCTGCAAGGTCTGCTTCCCGCAGCCATTGTGCCAGCTCGAGGAGCTGCTTGACAGTGCTGCATTTCCCAAAAACCCTTTCCAGGTCTTCCGGTTCCAGGCCGGCGGCCATCCTCTCCACGTCGTCATGGAAGGCATGCCAGGAGGAAAAGTTTACCTGCTCGCAGTCCCACATTGCCTGGAACAGGTCGTCCCAGGGATGTGCATGGTCCCCCTTCCCCTGCTCCTGCTTCTGGCCATCTTGCTGCCCGGTCTTATTTCCCTTGCCATTATCTTCCTCTTTATTGGTCTTATTTTCCCATGCCTTCCTGAAGGTCTCCTCCAGGTGGAACCAGGGCCGGTAACACCCCTGGCCCTGGCGAAAGCGCTCTTCATCCATGACAGGCAGAAAGGTCTTGCTCACTATGTGCCTGCCAAGGGCCCTGTATGCCTCGAACTGTTCCTCTGTAAAGAACTGGTTGGCAGTGGTCTCGTGTGGAAAGTCCTTTGCCCTTTTCTTGTAGTTCAGGATGGTTGCAAGCTCATCGCCTGTCAGGCTGCTCTTCAGGACTATCATCCAGCTCGGCTGCCACGGCCTGTCGGGATAGAGAATCCTCCCAAGGAGGAAGTGGCTCTTCGTGTATCCCCTTTTATCAACCTCGAATTCGTCGTCAGGTATGTCTATGTCAACCTTGATGCCCTCGTCCACGTAGGCCTGTCTCAGGGAACTGTTGAGGGAGTCAAAGAAGTACTGACCATCGCACTCCGCGTCAGAGACCACCACGAACCTGGCCCTGCGCCTCAGGAGGGGCAAGATGCCGAGGTTGTCACCGGAATGCCCTCCATCGCTCAGGTACACATAGTCACCCGTTGCATCGGTGTTGCCGGTCAGCTCATCCCAGAGCGGCCTTATCCACTGTTTTATCCCGTGCTTTTTGGCGCAATCAGACGCCATGGGATGCACTACCCATTGGCCAAGGCGGACTCCCAGAAGCGTGCACGCAAAGGAGGTAAGCCTGTTGGTATGGGCGCCCATAACCGACGAGACAGCGGCACCGCTGATGGTCAGCGCACGGATGAGGTCCATATTTTCATAACAATCGGCTGTCCTGACATAGCAGGTCCGCCTGGAGCCGGAATAGAGCCTGGAGAACTCGAAGGGCTCTGACCTGCGCCTGAGCCCCTTCAGGTCGTGTGCAGCAGTGAGGTTAAGGGTACAGGAGATAATGTGGTACGGGCCCATGGCAGCAACCTGGCCATTGGAGCTTCCGTGCAGTTGTGAAAGTTTCATGTCAATGACTTTCCTGATGATACAAAGCTCCCGTTTCCTGTCCTTGCATCCGCCAGGGCAGAGGCTGGAGGTCTGCAGAAATGCCTCTGCAAGCCTCTCTCCGTAGAAGTAGCCATTGGAGACCTTGTTGAAGTTTGTAAAATACGAAAGCAAGATAAAAAGGCCTGCAGCCACATCAAACATCATCCAGAATCTTGCGTGTTCAACAGGGGCAGCAAGCCAGTTGCCCTGCCATGCCACAAGGTCTGCAGCCCTGCCCACAAGGAGCAGGAACACCAGGAAGAGCAGGCCGGCAAGGACGGGGAATACCACGGCCTTGGCCTTTAGAAGCAGTGAACCAGTAGCCGAGGATACCTTCTTTCCTGACTCCAGTCCTATTAAGTAACGCGTTCCAAGTGCCAGAATGGCCTGGAAGCCTGCTACAAGAAGAAAGTGCGTCTCCTTTACAAGCACCGGGAACACCGAAAGGAAAAGGCAAAACGCAACAAGGAACGCGAGCGCGCCGCCCCGTACGAAGTAAAACGAGTGCTCCTTGAGCTTAGTAATCCTGAAGCCACGGCTCTTAAAACAGTGCAATAACAACGCAAACACGAGGCACAGGGAAAACAGCACAAAGGGCCCCACAAGGAATCCAGGTGCGTTTCCCGTCAACTGCCCGGTATTCCTCATGTTCCCCTCGATCCAGGCTGACACGGCAAGGGATGCCAGCATGATTACCACCAGGGCAACAAGGCTGAAGAGGTTCCCTGCCCCCCCGAAATGGTGGACCTCCTTGTTATTGTATTTTCCCCTGGGGAAAAAGGTCTTCCAGTCCAGGATTGACAGCATGAAAAACAGGAAGCCAAGGAAAACAATCAAAATAAACCCTGGAAGGTTGAAACTAGCCCAGTAAACCTGCCAGCATGACTGGAAGAAAGAAACAATGGAATGCCATGTGAAATCCTTGTGCAGGACAAATGCCGGCACCTGGGCATGGGCAAGGGACATGAGCCATGAAATACAGCCCATCAAGACCATTACCACCATGGTGAGCAGAGAGAGAAACCAGGCCAGGGGGGCAAGGGAGTGAAACACCACTGCCCCGGTGGACCTGAGAAGCTCAAAGAGATTGGTACCCCCGGGCAGGAGGTAGTTTGCATGGTTGCGCAAGTGACGCATCTGGGTCCTTGGGCCAAACCTGCAAAGCCAGGAACTGGCATCCCCTGGAGGCCTGCATTCGTCCACCTTTTCAGCAGGATGCCTGTCCCTGAATGGGAACCCCTCCCAGTCCGTGTCGAACAGGGGTCGATCCTTCTTCTGCTTGAACTCGAAGATGTCGTCGCCCTCGAGCAGGCCATTCCCCGGGTCCCTGAGCGAAAGGAGGCTCGATAGGCAACCCCCGATGTACCCGCCTCCGGAGACCGTGCTGAGCATGTCAACGGCCTTTAGCAGGCCAAGCCTGGATATCTCCTGGAGGATGCCGAGGTTGAACAGGCACGAGCGAATCCCCCCGCCTGAAAGGCTGAGGCCAAAGATGGTGTACCTGGCCTCCTCCTTGCCATTTCGCTCCTGGGCCCCATCCGGGCAGCCGGAAAGGCCCCTTGACAGCCTGGTACGTCTCTTTGCTATGACATCAAGTTCATCGTCTATGAAATCCCTCGGATGTTCATAATGCGTGTTTCCATCGATTTTTTCCATGATTACCCACCTCTGCGCCACCAGTGAAAGAATCCTGTCGTCATGTAATCTGGATATTTATGAATAGCTCCTATCAAGAAAAAAGGACTTATTCACAACATTGAGCATTTTTTCATATATAAACGTTTTATGTTTTATTTTTCAAGGGTTAATCCGATGAATATTGCCAAATGTTAAGATCAGCCAGCCAGCAAATTGGGCCTGAAGTAATTGGTTTCAAACACGACAAAGTAGTTTTTGGATTATAATAGATCGTGAAATCGCAACCGGGAAAAACTTTGGCAGATGATTTGCTTTAAAAAATTTTGACTCTTTTATTGTGAAGAAAATTCAATCATTGCCATAAAAGAGCCAAAGGGAGAGAGAAGCTTCAAAAGCTATATTTGGAAGGAACTCCTGGAAATTACATATAAAGTTTCCATGCATTTCATCTAAGTGTTTAGGCATGGGCAAAAAATATTTTATAAATTTCCATTTCTTTTCCGATGAGCTTAAAAATAGGTGTCAAAGATAACTGCACTGCAGCATAATCGAGCCCGGTGCTGCAGTTTGACACATGTTAATTGCTGTATAAAGATACGGCCAGTATTTCTCGTAGTTACAAGTCAAAATACCATAACGACGGAGGGTAATTATGTCATATTTCCGCTGGACCAACATCATACTTGCTGCCTGCTGCCTACTTATAACTTATGGCTGCGGCCAGAAGGTCAGGGACTCTGTCAAACCAATAGACACCACGACCATAGTAAATCCTGCTCCAGAAGCTCATATCGTGATGTTGCCTTTTGCTGATTATACGGCAGGGCGGGCCCCTGATGACTCCCTTAGACGTCAGATCAAGATTCAGACAGCCATAACCGAAAGGCTGGCTGAACAGGGATATTATGTTCCTGTTGAAGAAGACGTAGTACAGTATATGATCGATCTTGGGATCATTACCCTCATAGAAACACCTTCAATTGATTCCCGGCGCAACAGGCAAAGCCTTTACAGGGAACTCGGTACCGGGTGGTCGGATGACATGAAGGCTCAACTCCGCAAAGAGATTCTGGCAAATGAGATGAGCAATCTCCCGGCGGAACAGCTTAAGCTTAATCACATCGGCCTGAACAAGGGAACTGTCATGCAGATAGGAAAATATTTCGATGCTGACTATATTCTCAGGGGGAGAATAGTAGAATACGAGATCAGGGAAGGCAAAATACTAAATCCTCTGCAACAGGGAATACTTCCCTTCTTCTTTGACTGGACCTCTGCAACTATTTTCGGAGTGGCCCAGTCCGGCCAGTATGACCTGTGGCAGGACCTTGCTATTGGTGGCGCAATGGGAGCGGGCCTGGGTTCAATGGCCAATACGCCGTTTAACTCTCCGACATCTTCTACCCACATAGAAGGTTCTAATCCGCGTTTTGCCCATACAGTAACATCCACCTCAGGAGGATATGAACATTCAGCAGCCTATAATGCAGGTGTATGGGGGGCTGAAGGCATGGCCGCAGCATACTTGGCAGCAAAAGGAGGACATGTGCCAAGGGCAGTTGTACAGCTCAGTCTTGCCTTACAGGACGCGAAAACAGGACAGGTCGTATGGGCCAACAGGGTAGAAAAAGAGGTAGAGCCTATCTCCATGTGGGCCGAGCCATCTGAGAGAAAACAGATAGACAGGGCGATAGAAGAGGCGGCAAAGACATTGGCAGGCGATCTCACCAAAACGCTGATCCTCTGCGAAAAATGCAGGCAGGCAAATCAGGACTACAACGAATGCAGGCAGCAGGAAGCTCAGATGCAGATACAGGCAGCAGCGGCCAAAACTGTTTCTGAAAATAAGAGCACCTGCAATGCAGAGGTTGAATAGCAATATAGATGTCACGAGGAAATAGAATTGGCCCTGCAGCCAGGAGGGATTAAATGAATATCAAGAATATCGTATCATATATTATTATCTGTATCATGGGACTTGCCATCTTAGGGGGTGGAACCTGTTTCTCTGAAGACAGTAACATGAGTCCATATAATAAAAAATGCAGCGCAACAAAGACAGGTCGGCTGGTCATATCACCTACCAGTCTCCAGTTTTACGTGAACCAGGAGCAAAATACCAATCCTGACGATATTGAAATCTATGTTGACGGAATCGCTTTGCCTAACTGTACAGACGCCAACTGTACCACAGAGAAGATTCCTCAAATGTTAATGTGTCATGAAGAAGAGGTGAAAGACTCGAATAATGTAACAGAAACCGTCACCAAATGCGTGGCCTTTGACGGACATATGCCCGCATCATTGAACTACAAGCCATACTTTATACCTATTCCCAACACCGACGATCTGAATGCCCATAATGTTATCTGGCCGGAAAACCTGGATTTCTGCTGGCTGGCTGCTCCGACTGAACAATGGATCAAGATAAACAACCTGGACCCAGGCATGATTCTCGAGGACACAGACGGTCGAGGCAGATTCTCGGTTACTGTAGATGTAAAGAAACTTCTGGATGGAAATTTTGATGGAACTCCATCTGTAAAACAGGGATGGATCCAGGTTACCACAACCATTCACGATCCGAGTACTTCTGACAATGCAACCTATCCTGCATACGGAAGGCAGTATGTTGATCAGGAAATCAAGGATAATATAACGGCTACCTTGTCATCCTGGATGCCCTACTCTCCTGGGATGCCCTATCCGCCAATACCAATCAATCAGCAATTATCAACATGGTGGATCCCGGTAACAGTGTACATAAACTCCCTCAGGTATGCCGCAGAGGAAAAGCTTGCCACTACCGACTGGATGGATCTCACTCTAAATGTGCCAGTAATGGATAACACTGCGGGCGCCCTGTATATACTTGCCGAGCATCCTTCACTGGCTCCCGGTCAGGTCTTCGCGTACCGCTGGGTTGACGGGCAGCCGAGGTTTGACCTGTTCAGCCAGTGGGGGCATCCGGTGGCAGGAGCCAAAGACCTTTACTATGCTAAAAATATACAGGCAACGCCGATTGCCATACCATTCAGCAATGACAATAATGCTGTTTCAGTAATACCCTACCGTCCACAGAATGTAGGAATGTCAGCTAATACAACCGATATAAAAGCGTTTATTCCAGTACCTTTTGGCGGTGGAATACGGCTTATAGGCATGGAAGGCGACTGGATCATCAGGGCACTGGTAGGCAATCCCAGCAACATCAATGACTATGAATCTTGGAGAGAGCTGCTTTACTATGTCCTCCATATAATGCCAGTGACAGGCAGATGGGTTGTGACAGAGGAAACGGCAGGAGAAACCTTCACATATATCGATGATGCCACCGGCATTGTGTATCCGCTAAACCTGAACGAGGAGAGAGGACATCTCAGCGGTGCATGGCTGACGCCAACCGGCGATCCCGTGCTTGCCGTCAGTTATGCAAACAGCGGTGCTGAGCAATGTAACAGTTTTTCAATCCAAAATCACCGTGTCATAATAGACAACTGTATAAAACCGGGCAGTTACGAAATATACTTCAGCCAGCCTTCGGTCTGGGGTATGTTCGACTATTATTACAGGATTGACAAGTTTGACCTGGAGACAGGCGGCAAGATCGAAGGTATATGGAAATACCGGGCCCGTGGAGATGACTGGTCTGAACCCGAAAGATTCACAGCAGTCACAGAAGATGTAACGGTTCCCCTTGATCCAAGCTGTAACTGCTACAGGGTCGCAGGCAAGGTCAACGGCATTGCCACACCTTTTATCGTGGACACAGGTGCATACAAAGTACTGTTGAACCTGAACGATGCCGGCATGTATGGCCTGGTGGATGATAATGGGACAATCTCAGATAAATGCTACGAAGAAAATGCCGCTGGTGTTGGAGGCACGGTCACGGGATATGTATGCCCGGTTGATATCGAGATAGATGGCGTACTCAAAATGAACGATGTTGAGGCATTTCTTTCAGCAAATCAGGATACGGCGCTCCTCGGCATGACGTTCCTGAAATACTTTCATGTAACCACAAATGCCAATGATGGGACAATGATAATATCTAAATAGACTCGCGGTATCCTCGCAAAACCACAAGGCCCCTGTACCTTCAGGGGCCTTTTTTATTACCTGTCTGCCGTTGATCGCAACAAGATGGACTATATCCTGCACATTCTGCACATCCATGTTAAAATTCGGGAAAGATTCTTCATCACGGTTCACATCCTATGATACAGAATATGGCAAAACAGTATCCGGCTTCATCATAATAACCTTATCGGCGCCAGGAGATTTACAACTCTGTCCCCAATGCACGGCATATCCCTATCTAACATAACCGTCATCCTAAACAATCCCAGGTATCCGGAAAATATCGGGGCGGCAGCAAGATGCTGCAAAAATACCTGCATCCGCAGACTAAGGGTAGTCAGGCCGGAACGCATGGACATGGACAAGATAAGAAAAATGGCTACCCATGAGGCCCTTGATATACTCGAATCCATGCAGGTATATGATAACCTGATGGACGCGGTCAGCGACCTGCACTTTCTGGTCGGGACAACTGCAAGGACCGGGCGCAAACGGCGCCCTACCCACAGTCCAAGGAATATAGCTGAAAAAATCGTCCGCTTCGGTAAAGATGTCAAGGTTGGCCTGCTCTTTGGTTCTGAAAAATGGGGACTGAACAATCACGACCTGAGCCTGTGCAGCAGTATTGTGAGAATTCCATCAGGAGAATTTTCTTCCATAAATCTGGCACAAAGTGTAATGATTCTATGTTACGAGATATTCACAGCAGAAGCAGCAGGCAACACAGCTATCGAAAAACCGCGTCTGGCTACATTCAGGGAAAAGGAGGGGATGTATAATCATCTTTCCCAGGTATTTGAAGCAATAGGTCTGTTCGAAAAACAGACCCCGTCTTACTGGATGCTCAATGCCCGAAAATTATTCAACCACAAGCCGGTTACTGCAAAAGACGTAAAAATGGTAAGAGGCTTTTTGAGGCAGGTCGCATGGGCCTTGAAACATGCTCGTGATTAGACATTCTCTCAAAGTATTAAGGATACTATCTATATCCTTTGTCTTACTGTCTGTTTTCCAGGCAGGCCCTGTCCTGTGTGCATCCGAACCAGTGGGAATCTTTGTATCCTCAAGGATACGCCCGTATATCGAGGCACTTGACGGTATACAGAGCAAGACAAATTTCACAACCCAGGTCGTATACCTGGACGAAAATCCTGAACTAGCTCGGCATTATCTGAAAAATGGAGGGCTTTCCGCAGCGGTGGCCATAGGCCCGGAGGCCACAAAGCTTATCTATCAAAAGGAATTCCACATCCCTGTCAAGATGGCCATTATGACACTTGACATAGAAAAACTGGTTAAGGGGACCAGGCCCTGCGGCATAGATCTGCGCGTGCCAATCGCATTTCAAATTTCCAGAATTGCCTATAGACTTGGCACCGGCAGAACCCTTGCAATACTTTACAATCCCCAGGAGAATTCAGATATCATTGCACAGGCATCCAAGGCCTGTGAGGAATACGGTTTAAATTTTATCCCGCTTGCCGTATCAGGCACTGATGAAATCCTCAAGAAACTCAAGCCCAACATGAACAAGATAGAGATTATACTGTTTATCCCTGACTCTACTGTTATCTCAGAAAAAATTGTGACACACCTTACCAAGGAGGCCTTATTGAACGGAATAGCTGTAGTCGGTTATAACCACTTTTTCTTTGAAATTGGCGCCCTGCTGGCATTCATCATCGACTACAGAGAGGTAGGGATAAAAGGCGCAGAACTGCTCGATGATTTTATCAGAAAACACTCATGCTTTATGACATCACCACCTGTGAAAACAGAATGGAACCAGAAGGTGCTCAGGATACTCAAAGAGAGACATCACGATAGATGGGCTGATATACCGGGAGTGATCACAGATGCTCATTAATATCAGGAAAACATCTGACCTCAATTTTCAGCAGAGGCTATCGCTGGGAATAGTAGTGCTCACCATCCTCACTACTGTAACTCTTGGCGTTATAGGCAGCCGTTTTTCCGAAAATTTTCTGCTAAAAAGATTCAAAGACCGCATGGACTTCCTTGGCAAATATCTTGCCGCCAACTGTGAACTGGGAATACTCCTGGGAGACAGGGCCATGCTCAAAGGGCTTGCAGGCAACCTCCTGAAGGAAGAAGACGTTGCCAAGGTAGTAATAAGGGACCGGGCTGGCAACGTGCTGGCTGAGGCGCATGTGCCTGGAGAACCAGGCCATTACACGGTCCAAACCCGGGTATTCCTAAGCACGCAGTCAGAAAATCTGGCATTCAGCACTGGGGAACCCAACCAGAGAATACTGGGTTCTGTCAAAATTTTCTATAATACCACCGGGATAGAACAACTATCAGGAGAGCTACAGCTCCGTTATGCAGCAGTAACATTCCTGATTGCGGCAGGCGGTATCATTGCGTTTCTTATGTTCAGCAAGTCCCTTACAGCACCGCTTGAACACCTGATTGAAGCGGCCCAGGATGTTGCCCAGGGCAACCTGGACGTGAAACTCTCAGAGGGAAGCCTGCCTGAGACAAGAAAACTTGCCCATGCATTCAACACCATGACAGAGGCCCTGAAGCAAAGCAGACGGGATCTGGAACAGACTTATCAGGAACTTATACAACAAAAGGCATTGGCTGAAATAGGCCATTTTGCCGTAACCATTGCCCATGAAGTAAAAAATCCCCTGGGAATCATAAAGGGGGCTCTGGATATCCTGAAAAAAAGCAATGTAGATCAGGCTACAAGGGAGACAATGATCACCTATATGGAAGACGAAATCACGCGGCTTGACAGGCTGATCCAGGATTTCCTGGAATTTTCCAGGCCCAAGCCCTTGAGTTTCCAGCAGGTGGACATGGACAGCCTGCTGTCTGACATTGCCAGCAAGATGAACTTGGAATGGATGCCAAAGGGGATAGAGATAAGGCTTGAAATAACCCCATCCGACCAAGGTTTTGAGACAAACATAGATGCTGATCTTATGGAGAGAGCAATTGCCAATATCATCAAAAATGCATGCGAAGTATCTGAACCCGGGCAACATGTGACAATCCGACTATCAAAAGAAGGCGGGCAGATATCGATATTAATAGCAGACCATGGACCTGGCGTAGATGAAACAATGCTGGACAAGATAACGGAACCCTTCTTCACAACCAAGGCTAAAGGGACCGGGCTTGGTCTGGCCTTTGCCAAGAGGGTCATTGACGCACACATGGGAAGATTGACCATAGAGAGAAACCTGCCCAATGGCAGTGTGTTTAACATAACTCTTGACTGAACAGACATAAAAATATGGCCTCAATACTCATAGTAGATGACGAGAAAAAAATAAGGCACATCCTTGGCATAATGCTGACGATGAAAGGATACAAGGTTTCAGAGGCTGGCTCTGGCAGAGAAGCACTGGAGCTCCTGGAAAGGCATGCTTTTGATGTGATAATAAGCGACATCCGCATGCCAGAAATGGATGGATTTCAACTCCTGGAAAATATAAGACAGATGGAAATACCCGTACCTGTCATCGTAATAACTGCCTTTGGAACCATTGAATCCGCTGTCAAGGCCATGCAAAAAGGGGCTGTTGACTATATCACCAAACCGTTTGATGAAGAAAAAATCATACTCGCCATAGAAAAGGCAATCGGTGTCTCCAGGATTCTCAAAGAGAATACCGAACTCAAGAAGGAACTCAAGCGGCTTGCCAGCAAAGACAACATAATATGCGTATCCAAGGCAATGCATAAGGTAATGGACATGGCGTCAAGAGTTGCCCAGAAACCGGATACCACCGTCCTTATTACCGGCGAATCAGGCACGGGCAAGGAAATCGTGGCCAGATTTATACATGAGCACAGCCCGCGGGCCAAGGGTAAATTTGTAGCAGTAAACTGTGCCGCCATCACAGATACTCTGGTGGAAAGTACCCTGTTCGGCCATGAACGCGGTGCTTTTACAGGAGCCGAGCGTTCAAAGCAGGGAGTGTTCGAATATGCCTCCGGAGGCACTCTCCTGCTGGACGAGATAGGAGACCTGCCCCAGGAGGCACAGGCAAAACTTTTGAGGGCACTGCAGGAGAAGACCATACAGCGAGTCGGAGGCAACGAAACAATTACCATAGATGTTCGTGTAATATGCGCCACCAATCAGAACCTGGAAAAGCTGGTGGAGCAAGGAGGCTTCAGGGAAGACCTGTATTACAGGATCAATGTATTCCCCATACATATTCCACCCCTTCGCGAGAGAAAAGAGGCCATTATTCCACTGGCAGAACATTTCATAAGACAGTTCATAGACTCTGATCATGACACAGACATACCGTTATTGACCCAAGGGGCCAAGAAAATACTCATGGGACATTCATGGCCAGGCAATATAAGACAGCTTGCAAATACAATGGAACGCGCCATAATACTGGCCGGTCTTCCTCCCGTGACTGCCGACCACCTGGCATTCCTGGACAACGCCATGCAGGCAAGAGGGGAGTCAGGACAACTACAGCTCGATGACACGGGAATAAACCTTGAAGAACTGGAAAAAGACCTCATAAAACAGGCACTGTTGCTTACAGGTAACAACCAGAGCGCTGCAGCAAGGCTTCTTGGATTGACCAGGTCAAAATTCAGGACCAGGGTAAAGCAGCTGGAGGAAAGCAGTTGAATACCATCCCCTGGACAATATACAGAAAGCTCCCTGGGGGCTTAGCCACGTCAATAATCATGCTGGCTTCTGCAATTATATCCCTCCTGGCATTTCCAGGAACATCAGGAGCCGTGCCCACCAAATTGCTCTTTGTGGGGGAAGACATTTCAGTTGTTACGAGTGCATCCAGACATCCTGAATCGCCTCAGGAAGCCCCTGCAATTGTGTCCATAATCGATTCCAAAAAAATCGAAAGATACGGCCTCAGGACATTGGGAGAGGCGCTGTCCATGGTACCAGGGTTCTATATCTCCCAAAAGGAATGGGGCAAACAGCCATATTTCAGGGGCATTCCCAACAGCTTTCTGTTTCTTTATGATTCTGTTCCCATGACCTCAGACAACACGAAATCCATTTTCCCGCTGGATGAAGAAATGTCCCTGGATTTTACCAAGAGAATAGAGATCATAAAGGGTCCAGCATCAGTATTATGGGGCCCTGATGCCTATGCAGGTGTGATCAATGTTGTACCGCTGGAAGGCAGGGACATTGACGGGATAGATATCAAATTGAGGGGAGGCATGCCAAATCACGCCGGGCATTTTACTGTAAGCCTGGGAAAGAACTACGGCCTTTGGGAAGGATTCGTGGCAGTAAGTGCAACGCAAAACCGCAAGTATGACACGGGCTACAATGTACTGCGATGTAAAGATGATGCCCCATGCCCCAGGCAGTACAGGCGGGGCAACGGCGATATTGATGATTCCAAGTACCTTGAAACGGTATTCAATCTCTCCTGGAAACAATGGCTGCGCCTTTCAGGGCGCTGGTCCGAGATGAAAGACAGATACGTAGTTGGCGAGATGAACTCCGATAAACTCTGGCCTGCCAAGAAAGAAACACCGTTCAGATTCATAAGACTGGAAGCCAAAAAGAGATTCGGATTAAACATGGTGCATTTCAATGCCTATTATTCTGAAATGCCCTATGATGAACAGCTGGTGGATGTGTCCTGGCACTCCAAGAGCCATATATACAATGGGGAGATATTCTTCGACAGGGAACTCTGGGACTCGCAGGGTCTGCTTACCCTGGGTTCATCTTACAGATACAACGAGATAACGGGCGCCGTTACCTCCAAGAGCTTCCTTCCTGACTATCTGCAGCCTGGAAATGGAATATTTGCCCCCATCATCAATCAGCAGAATTTCAATACACACCTTCTCTCTTTCTACGGACAGCTCAGGCGGCACTGGAAGGCTCTCGAACTCTGGGCAGGCCTCAGATTTGACAGCCATGACCAGTATGAAGATACCCTCTCATTCAATACCGGTTTCGGATGGAAGATATCACGCCAGTGGCTAATGAAACTGGTGCTTGGATCAGCATACAGGACACCGTACAACAGGCAGCTGGTACAGAGAAACGATCTGAAGCCTGAAGAAATCGAAAACCTTAGCATAGATGTCTCCTGGACACCTATGGACAATTTACATCTGGGCTCCACGGCGTTCTGGAACAAGATACGGAGACACATAAACGAGGACCCGCATGGGGGCCTCTCCAAACCGGGATCACAGGATATTTACGGCATAGAGATCAATGCGGCATGGAAACCATGGCCATGGCTCAATCTGTGGGCCAATAGTACATTCTTCAATGATTACGGAGATGACGAAGAATACAAAACGCTGGACTATATCATCATAGAGCCAGACGGAAGCATGAAACCGTATTATTCAGAGTGGTCCACTCCCTTCGACACTGGCCCGAGAGAGATGTTCAACCTTGGAGTCGATTTTAACGTCTCTGAACGGTTTAACATGGCGGCCAAGCTCAAATATGCAAGTTCCACAATAAACTACTATGACAAAGGCACCATAGAATATTCAAGCTCCCCCAAGTGGATTACAGACCTTACCGCCACCTACAACGGGTTGTTTTTGCCAGACTTGGACGCACAAATTGCCATAAAAAACCTGTTTGATCAGAAATATGATGTGCCAGGCAAGTTCAGCGACATTGAGACAAACCCTTTTAGCGCTTACTTCAGCCTAAGCTGGCATTATTGACAGCATGTAATACAAGGATGTATGCGGATACAGGGCATACATTTTACTGTTTTTTCAATCTATCTTACAGCAAATATACATGCATGCCCTGCAATTGCATACAAGATCATTACGTATTTGGGCACTTGGCTGTCATTGGTTATGGATAAACCTGCTACCTCCAGAAATCCACTACCTTGCTGGTTGCAGCCTGTTCCTTTCTCAGCATGTCAGCCTTATTAAAATCCGCTATGGCTGCATCTTCTTCACCAAGTTTATCAAACGCCTCACTTCTTAGGAAATATGCAGGCGCATATTCCGGAGCTATGTCAATGGCCCTTGAAAAAGCCTCCACAGCCTCATCAATCTCTCCATTTTTGAAATGAATAGCCCCCTTGTGATAATGGAACCTGTGATTTTCAGGCTCTATCTCAATGGCAGCCTCTATGTCCTTAAGGGCGAGATCGTTTTCCCCTTTTTTCAAATAGGCAATGGCCCTGGCCTGAAGAGCCCTGGCAAACCCGGGCTCCATTTCCATAACCCTGGTAAATATCTCTATGGATTCATCATAAAGTTCATCCATCAGCTTAAATTGACCTTCGGTAAAGAGTTCATCGGCTTCAAGGGTCATAAAATCACCTCCTTTTCCTTATTTTTGAAAAATTTCCTACAGTGAAAAATATAATAGGCCTTGTCCTGTGATTCCAACATAAAAAAAGGCCGGAACATAAAGAACCGGCCTCAATATTAACAATTACTGACAGTTAGGCTGCACAAGCCTTTTCAAGGTTAGGCACCATCTGTTTCTTGCGGCTCATAACGCCGGGCAGCCAAACGGTCTTTCCTTCCAGCTTGGCTCCAAATGCCTTCTCGATGATGGAAGGATCATCTGTAACTGCCATCAGGTCTGTACCTTCCTTCATGATATCGGTGAGCATAAGAAAGATACTGTGGGCATTCTTCTCTGCCTTGATCTTTTCCAGCTCTGCGTACAGATCGTCCCTGATCTTATCAACCAGATCGAGAGAGACCAGCTCCAACTGGCCGATGCCGATGGCCTTGCCGCTCATGTCAAAATCCTTGTAGTCACGGAAGACCAGATCCCTGGCAGATACGCCTTCAACAGCGCTCTTGGCCTTGGCCATCTCCATGCCCCAATCCATTATGTTGTCGATACCAGCGATCTTTGCCAGGGCCTCTGCAGCCTCCTTGTCCTGGGGAGTGCAGGTAGCGGACTTGAAAAGCACGGTATCGCTGAGGATGGCGGACATCATAAGACCGGCCACGTTTGCTGGAATATCCTTCTTGTAGACATCCTTGTACAGGCAATACAGCACGGTTCCGGTGCAGCCCACAGGCATTGTACAGAAGAATATGGGATTCGAAGTTGTAATATCACCGATCTTGTGGTGGTCTACAACTGCCAGGAGCTCGCCCTTGTCCCAGTTGTCCGGGGCCTGTTTAATATCACTGTGATCCACCAGCATATACTGCTCGCCGGATACATCTGTCCTGATTTCCAGAGGATCATAACCAAACTTCTTGAGAACCACCTCTGTTTCAGGATTCAGTGTGCCCTGCATGCATGGCACAGCATCCACACCCAGCATCTTCTGAAGCTCGGCAAATGCTATTGCTGCGGTAACTGAATCGGTATCAGGACTTTTGTGACCAAGTACGTAAACTGCCATTGTTCTAACCTCCTTGATATTTGGGTAAGATAAATTTTTGAGATGAAAAACGTCTGAAGATCTATTCTATCATGAATATCAAATAATACATCTTTTAATACTGAATGCAAATTCAGTAAAGTTTATTTTAGCATAAGTTACTGAAAAACATTGTGCACTTTTTCATGACTCCTGCAATTGATAGGGATATACCAGCCTATAACCTGTAATTCCAGGCAGATGCTATCCGGGATATGTATTTGGCAGTAACACCAGAGGATCTACCGGCCCGATACCCTTTCCCAGCGCAAAACCTGCCTTGATAGCCTGATGCACAACATCCCTGGCCTTTTCAACAGCGTCAATCAGAGAATCACCCCGGGCTATAAATGCCGCAACAGCAGATGAAAGAGCGCAGCCCGTGCCATGGGTATGCGGATTGTCAAGCCTGTCTGACTCATAAAAATGGTATTTCCCATCTACATACAGACAGTCTGTACAGACATTGATATCAGGCCCATGCCCGCCCTTCAACAAAACGGCAGGCCCAAAAGGTGAAATTCTTCCCGTATTCATCAGCCTCGTAATAGAAAGACAGATCTCCTGATAAGCGTCCGGGCTATCCTTGGAGCTTCCTGAAATCCTGACCGCCTCAGGAATGTTTGGAGTAAGAAGATCCACCAATGGCAGAAGCTCATCTATATAGACGGATACAGCTGCCTCCTCCAGTAGATACCTGCCATTTTTTGACAGCATAACAGGGTCTGCCACAACGAACACCTCTTTAAAAGACTTTAACACACCTGCCACTGCCGTAACATTTTCCCTGGTGGATAGCATGCCTATCTTCACGACCTGGGGGCTTATATCTTCCATCACCAATTCAACCTGGCTGGCCACTATACTGCTGGCCACAGAAAAGACATCCCTGACTCCAACTGTATCCTGAACGGTAATAGCTGTAACTGCCGCACAGCCAAACACCCCCAAAACACTGAATACCCTCAGGTCCTGCTGAATACCTGCGCCGCCGCCAGGATCAGAGCCAGCGATGGAAAGAGCTACGGGCCTCTTCATAATACGGTTATAATCCTCCCCTTTGCCAATGAAATTTTGTAACTGTAACTGCCTGGCAATAATGTAGTCAGTTCTTTGTTAGTAGAATCATCCGTGCTACCCACTTTCCAAGTTTACCTTTAATCGTTAAAATGGCAATTCCCTTTGCCTCCTGCGCTCAGCTGGTTGCCAGAGACTGCAGAGGCATTGCCTACCAAATTTTATAAGAGGAGATTTTAAATCTGTGACCCAGTTAGAACAGGCTGCAAAAGGTAATTTGACAGAGGAGATAAAAGAAATCAGCCGAATAGAACAGGTGGAGGCTGCTGAACTCCAGAGACATGTCATGAATGGCCATGTGGTTATACTCAAAGGCCGCTACAACAGGCAAAAGATAGTTGGCATCGGCATGGGTCTCCGCACAAAAATAAACGCATCCATTGGCACATCTACTGATGTATGCAACATAGACCATGAAGTGCAAAAAGCTATCATAGCGGAGAAACACGGGGCAGACACCCTTATGGAACTTTCGGCTGCAGGGGATTTGGACAGGATAAGGCAGGAAGTTCTTCAGGCAGTATCACTTCCAGTGGGAAACGTCCCACTCTATCAGGCCTTTTGCGAAACTATCAAAAAATACAAGGACCCTGCAAGGCTGGACCCAGAATTCCTCTTCGACCTGATAGAAAAACAATGTCAGGACGGCATGGCATTCATGGCAATCCACTGCGGCATAAACCTGTTCACCATAGAACGGATGAAAAAGCAGGGCTACAGGTACGGGGGCCTGTGTTCCAAGGGTGGAACCCTCATGATCCAGTGGATGATAAAAAACAATAGGGAAAATCCGCTTTACGAACATTTTGACAGGGTCTGTGATATACTTAAAAAATACGATACAGTATTAAGCCTTGGCAATGGGATACGGGCCGGCGCCATACACGATTCCCTGGACAGGGCGCAGATGTCTGAACTTATTCTAAACTGTGAATTGTGTGAGCTGGCACGTCAAAGGGGATGCCAGGCCATGGTGGAAGGGCCCGGACATGTTCCCCTTGATGAGATAGAGGCAAATATTATCCTTCAAAAAAAGATGTCCAACCATGCACCCTATTACATGCTGGGACCTTTGCCCACAGACATAGGAGCAGGATGGGACCATGTAACTGCTGCAATAGGGGCAGCCCAATCATCCATGTATGGAGCAGATCTCATATGTTATATAACCCCGGCAGAGCATCTGGCACTGCCCAACGAAGAAGATGTTGCAACAGGGGTAAAGGTGGCACGCCTGGCAGCTCATATAGGTGACGTAGTAAAATTCAGAGGAAAGGCGGACCTGGCTGATAAAAAAATCAGTATGGACAGGAGAGATTTCAAGTGGAACGATCTCTTCAAGAATCTCATGTTCCCAGAGGATGCAAGGAAAATCCTGGAATCAAGGCGTTCCCTGACCAGCAGAGGCTGTTCAATGTGCGGTGAGCTATGCGCCTTGAAAAATGCCGAGGTGACATTGAACAGATATCTCAGTGATGACAAAAAAAACGTATAATAGCTATGCTCACATCTCAGGGGAAAGATAATGCGTAATACACTTGCAATGATCCTGGCCGGCGGCGTAGGATCCAGGCTAAACATCCTGGTAAGGCACCGGGCTAAACCAGCCGTGCCTTTTGGTGGTATATACCGGATAATAGACTTCGCACTGTCCAATGTTATGAACTCCAATATGACCAGGGTAGCCGTTCTGACCCAGTACAAACCTCTCTCCCTGATGAGCCATATCGGCAACGGAGCGGCCTGGGATCTTTCCGGCAGGACAAGAGAGGTTAAAATCCTTCCCCCCAGGACAGGCGAAGAGGATTCAGACTGGTACAAGGGTACTGCAGATGCAGTGAGACAGAACCTGGACTTCATAGAATCCAGGCCGTCAGAGCAGGTGCTGATACTCTCTGGAGACCATGTTTACTACATGGATTACAAGGAAATGGTCCGTTTTCACCGTTCAATTGGCGCCAAGGTTACGGTTGCCATGATGACAGTCCCATGGGAACAGACCTCCCAGTTTGGCATAGGCATTCTGGACGACAACAGCAGAATCATTGACTGGGAGGAAAAACCTGAAAAGGCCCGGTCCAACCTTGCATCCATGGGCATCTATGTCTTTGATACCGACTACATGATAGACTGCCTCAAAAAAAGCACTGAAACGGACTTTGGCCATCACATCCTTCCAAATGCCATGAAGGACGGTAAGCTTTTTGGCTACAGGTTTAAAGGATACTGGAGAGATGTAGGTACAGTACAGGCATACTGGGATGCCCACATGGATCTCATCAGGCCCGGTGGCGAACTGGACCCTGCCACATGGGGGATAGTAACGAACCTGGAAAGCGATGCCCTGCAATATGACCGGCCTCCTACCCATATTGCTCCATCGGCCCATATATCCCATTCCGCCATATCAGCAGGCTGCATAATCCGTGGGTCAGTTAGAAATTCGGTGCTCTCCCCCGGCGTTGTGATAGAAAAAGGTGCAGAAGTAAACGAATCTATCATAATGCATGATACCCTGGTGTCCCAAAATGCCGTGTTACACAGTGTCATTTCAGACAAAAAAGTGGAGTTTGGCCAGGGATGCAAGATAGGGAATCCTTCCGCATCAACACCAAACCGGCAGTTTCCCAAACATCTTTCCTCAGGGATAACCCTGGTGGGTAAATGGGCACAAATCCCAGACAAAGCTGTCGTGGGCGGCAACTGCATAGTCTATCCAAACATTACCAGGGACCTATGGCCATCCCTGCGTCTTGAAGACGGCCAGACCCTGATAAAATAATAAACTCAAGTTTCTGACTTAGGTTAACATATTGTAATTATAGTGTTATTTTGAAATAATCGTTGGCTGTTTTTCAACATGTCTATTGCGC
>JALWYO010000023.1 GCA_026992735.1 Deltaproteobacteria bacterium | reverse complement strand
CTCACCGGCCACGCCGAGTACGACATCCTCTTCTCCGCCCTCATCGCCCTGATGCTCGGCGCCATCGCCTTCTACCTCGGTTTCGTCAACATGCGCTTCCTGGCAGACATCCGCGACAGGGATAAACTGTGCCGCAAAATGCGGAACATAGACATTGTGTTTCATGCCGCTGCCTATAAGCACGTGATTTTATGTGAACGATCCCCTTTTGAGGCAGTACAGACAAATATCAATGGGGTACAGAATATCATCTATGCGGCATGTGAAAACCGGGTTGAAAAAGTTATTTTCACAAGCTCTGACAAGGCGGTTAACCCTACCAGCGTCATGGGCACTTCAAAGCTCATGGGTGAAAGGATCATGACAGCGGCCAACAGCAATCTTGCCGATGGTGGCCCTGTTTTTGCCTCCACCCGTTTTGGCAACGTATTGGGGTCCAGGGGCTCTGTCATCCCCATATTCATTGAACAGATAAAAAAAGGTGGTCCGGTTACGCTGACTGACGAGGCGATGACCCGTTTTATAATGAGCATCAAGGAGGCAGTCCGCCTTGTTATTGACTCGGCAGACCTTGCAAGAGGAGGTGAAGTATTTATTACAAAGATGCCTGTTATACGCATAAAGGATCTGGCAGAGGTCATGATCAGGGAGCTTGCCCCTCAATATGGACACAATCCTGATGATATTTCCATAAAAATAATAGGCTCAAAGCCCGGTGAAAAGATGTATGAAGAACTGATGAGCATGGAAGAAACAAGGCGTTCCCTGGAACTCACAAGGTATTTTGTAGTGTTGCCTGCCTTCAGGGGAATTTACCGTGATATTTCCTATGATTATCCTGAGATTGTATCCAGGGTTGTTTCCAGGCCCTATGCTTCCCAGGATGAACCAGCTTTGAGCCAGAATGAACTGCGTGAATTTCTCATTACCAATGAACTGCTTACACCTCTTGAGGGCTTTGAGCATCCTGACAGAAGGTATTGGCCAGGAGCGAGTAGTGAGGAGAGTTAGAGGAGAAGATTTTTATGCGTGTATTGATATTGGGTGGTGATGGCTATCTTGGCTGGCCCACGGCCATGAATTTTTCAGCAAGAGGGCATGAGGTGCTGGTGGTGGATAATTATCTGCGCCGCAACCTGTGCCGCAAGCACGATGTTGAGCCCCTGTTTGCACCGCCAAACCTGTATGAAAGGGTCAGGATATGGAAAGAGGTCAGCGGGAAGGATATTCAGGTACGTGTGGGAGACTGCTGTGATTACCATTTCCTGGTTTCCCTGTTCAAAGAGTTCCAGCCTGAATCTGTAATCCACTATGCTGAACAGCCATCTGCTCCCTATTCCATGCTTAACCACGAGGCGGCCAGCCTTACACTCTGCAACAACCTGCAATCAACCCAGAATATCGCCTGGGCCATTCATGAAAACTGTCCTGAATGTCATATCGTAAAGTTAGGCACCATGGGCGTTTATGGCACTCCAAACATTGATATTGAAGAGGGTTGGATTGAAATTGAACACAAGGGCCGAAAAGACCGTTTTCTATTCCCGCGCCAGGCCAGTTCCTTTTACCATACAACCAAGATTCAGGATACGGACATGCTTTGGTTCTATGTCCGTACCTGGGGGATACGCGTTACAGACCTGCAGCAAGGACCTGTATACGGCATGGAAACAGACGAAACAGTGCTTGATGACAGGTTGGGTACTATCTTTAACTATGATGAAATGTTTGGCACTGTTCTAAACCGTTTCATAGTGCAGGCAGTTGCAGGGTATCCTCTGACCGTTTATGGCAAGGGCGGCCAGACCCGTGGCTACATCAATATTCGGGATACCATCCGATGTATTGAACTGGCCATGCTGAATCCTCCCAAAGCTGGACAGCTCAATATATTCAACCAGGTCACAGAGACATTCTCGGTAAATGACCTGGCTGAGAAGGTAGCGGCAGTCGGCAGGGATAGGGGGCATGATGTGCAAATCAAGAATATCGAGAATCCGCGTGTGGAAAAGGAAGAGCATTACTATAACCCGACGTATTCAGGCCTAAAAGAGTTGGGCCTTGATCCCCACCTGCTTACAGATGATGTCCTTGACTCCATGTTCGAGGTGGTTGAAAAACATAGGAATAACATACATGAACACAAGATATTCAGGGGGGTTAAATGGGGGTAAGGATAGGACTGAGGAGCAAGAAATTAGGACGAAATTGAGGACTGAGGACTGAGTGCCAAGGACTGAGGACGAAGTTAAGTGCTGAGGACTGACTAAGGGAATGACTGTGGGGAGATTTGTAGTAAGGT
>JALWYO010000022.1:7082-25893 GCA_026992735.1 Deltaproteobacteria bacterium | reverse complement strand
ACCATCAAATAATTGATTATCCAGTGCGCCTACAGACACCCAAAAAAATTCCGATAGCCCCTAAAAAATGGCAGGGTTTTCTTTGGAATCAGTGGCCTGTTTCCCTCGGAATCAGTGGCCTGTTTCCCTCGGAATGGGTGGCCGGATAACTTCGGAATCGGTGGCCGCTTTCCGTCGGAGCAAGCATGCCTCAAAGATCAAATATTCACCCTCATACCGAGTGGCATTATACCGAATACCCTTGAGCCCAAAAGCATGATACAATATGAATGTGGACATAACAGAGACCTCCTTTTATTTGATTAGGCTCAAATAATTTGTCTCTGTTTATGTCCACTTTCAACTCTCTAATTGAACCCGGGTACTCATATGCCGGAAAAACCAAATTTTATTGGGGAATCCGGATTGACCCAAAAACCAGTGGTCGTAAACTAAAGGAGGAGTTCACTGGTAAGAATCTTCCCCATTTTGAGGGAGCGAGGCTCATGCGCCAGTTCCTGGGTAAGTTGAAGCTGGATCAACACATCAGGAATCTCGGCACCAGCAAACGGCGCGAAGAAGATTACAGTCCTTCCGAAGTCTGCTATGGCATACTCTATGCCCTGATGATAAGCGTCTACAGTCCGACCACATGATGTAACTGAAGGTAGACAAGGTATTTCAAAGGGTTGCCGGTCTTGCCCGGTTTTCCTTCTAGAGCACGATCAGCCGTTTCCTTTCCAAGATCACGCTCCACGAGGTTGAGCATGTTGCAGAGATCAACTTCAAGCCCTTGAATGAGATCCGCAAGGGATTTCATGACCGGTCTTTGGCAGGCAGCACAGGGCTAAGAAGGGTTGCAATCCCAAGAAGTGTGAATTTTTCTTGGCTTTACACAGAAAGGCTGCTGGCTGCCCTGGCCAGGTATCAGTACAGCCTCTTCCTGAACAGTACGCCTGCAATGGCCAGGGAGACCACGCCTATCAGGGCCATGGGGACATACTGGGTCCATAGCAGGTCGAACGATGCGCCCTGCAGGAACACGGACCTTACTATTACCAGTATGTAGCGCATGGGATTCAGGAGCGTGAGGTCCTGGACCAGCCTGGGCATGTTTTCTATGGGAGTGGCAAATCCTGACAGCACAACAGCCGGGACCAGGAACATGAAGGCCCCCATCAGGCCCTGCTGCTGGGTGACTGCTATGGAAGAGATCATGATGCCTATGCCGATAACTGACATCAGGAATACCAGCAGCCCTGAATAGAGCACAACGAGGCTGCCCCGGAGCGGTATATCGAACCACAAAACAGTGACCAGTATGATAAACGTACCTTCCACGAGCCCGATAACAAGGCCTGGCAGGGACTTTCCGACCAGTATCTCAAAGGGCGTCATGGGGGTTACCAGGAGCTGGTCAAAGGTGCCTGCCTCGCGTTCCTTGCATACCGAGAGGGCGGTTACCTCCAGGGTGACCACTATTGTGAGCAGCGCTACAATGCCGGGGATGATGAACCAGTGGGAGTTCAGCATCCTGTTGAACCATGAACGCACCTTGAGCCTTGCAGGCGCGGTCCTTCCCTGTTTTTCCAGTGCCCACTGCCGGTTGAAGTCTGCCACTATGGTCTGGATGTAGTTGAGGCATATCAGAGCAGTGTTCGAATTCCTTCCATCAAGTATGACCTGCAGTTCAGCAGGCTTTCCCCTGGTGATGTCCCTGGTGAAATCCCGGTGGAAATGGAGCACGGCAGTGACCTTCTGGAGATCAATAAGCCTGGATATCTGCGCATCACTGGAGATATGTTCTGTTATCTGGAAGGTCCTGGAGCCTTCAAACCTCCCGATAAGCTCCCTCGATGCAATGCCAGGGTCTTCGTTGTAGATGCCCAGTTTTACATCATTCAGGTCAAAGCTGGCCGCGTATCCAAACACGATTATCTGGGCTACAGGGGGAAGGATCAGCACCATCCTGCTCTTCTTGTTCTTGAGTATGGCAATGAATTCTTTGATGGTAAGTGCGAGGATGCGTTTTAACATTTGATGTCCCGTATCTTTTTGTTACTGGAGCCTCTTGTGGAACTTTCTTCTTATAACCATGAAGAAGAACAGGGCCATGCCTGTAAGCCAGAGCCAGTTCACGATATAGATGTGCCAAATATCCCCTGCCAGGAACAGTGTCTGCAGGATGCTGACAAAATACCTTGCCGCAACGATGTGGGTTATGCCCTGGATCGGTGCAGGCATCGAGCCTATGTCAAAGACAAAGCCGGAGAGTATGAACGCAGGCAGGAACGTGATTACAATGGCTATCTGGCCTGCCACGAACTGACTGCCAGCAGCAACGGATATGATAAGCCCGAGCCCTATGGCCGTTAACATGAACAGGGCGGATGAAAAAGTCAGGGCAATAAACGAGCCCCTGAAGGGGACCTGGAAGACCCAGACCGTCATTATGACCGACAGCATCATGCCGCCCATGCCCAGGACAAAGTAGGGAATGATCTTGCCAAGGATGATTTCTTTCTTTCTCACAGGGGTTACAAGAAGCGCCTCCATGGTCCCCCTTTCCCATTCCCTGGCCACCACCATGGATGTGAGCATGCCCCCGATGAGCGTCATGATGACTGCAATCAGGCCCGGCACAAGGAAATTCCTGCTGCGCACAGCGGCATTGAACCATATCCTCTTCTTGACCATCACCGGCACGTTGAGAGAAGCGCCCTGGGCCCTGGCAAACTTGTCAAGCCATCTCATCCAGACGCCCATGATATAGCCCTTTATGATCCTTGCCTGGTTTGCGTCCACGCCGTTTACTATCACGCCTATCGGCGAATCCGAGGTGCTCAGGAGTTTTTTGGTAAAGTTGTTTCTGGTCCAGACGATGGCCGTTACCCTGCGCTCCATGAGGGCCTTTTCCGCCTCCTGTATGGAATCAAAGGCAATGGGCTCAAAATACCTGTTGTTCTGGAATCCGCTGGTGAAATTTGTGGCCTCAGGGCTGGGTTTTTCCACCACGATGCCAACCGGAACGTGCTCTGCATCAAGAGATACACCGTAGCCGAAGATCAACAGGAGCAGCACGGGCAACAGGAAGGCAATGCCTATTGCAGAAGGGTCACGCATTATCTGGTAAACTTCCTTTCTTATCAGGCCTGCAAGCCTCATCCTGCTGTTGTCTGCTGCTTTCCCGGTCATTTCTGCCCAGTCTCCGTGGCCTTGTCCTGTTCCTGCATTTCCACCAGGGTGATGAATGCGTCCTCCATGGTGGGGTTTTCCATGCCTGGGGGATGGTATCTGCGCTTGAGCTCTTCCGGCGTGCCGGCGGCCAGGATGGCCCCGCGCTTCATGACCACCACGCGGTCACAGTATTCCGCCTCTTCCATGAAATGCGTAGTTACCATTATGGTCACGCCTGCCTCGGCAAGGGAGTTTATGTGGGCCCAGAACTGCCTGCGCGCCAGCGGGTCCACGCCGGACGTGGGTTCGTCCAGGAACAGGATGTCCGGCTCGTGCATGAGGGCTGCCGCCAGTGCCAGCCTCTGCTTGAAGCCAAGGGGCAGGGTGCCGCTGTTCGAGTCCGCCATGTCAGAGAGCTCGAATGCATCCAGTGCCCATGCAATCCTCTCCTTCTGTCTCTTGCCTGAAAGGCCGTAGGCGCTGGAAAAGAAGCGCAGGTTCTGGAATACGGTGAGATCCACGTAGAGTGAGAACTTCTGCGCCATGTAGCCTACATTTGCCCTGGCCTCGGCCCTTGCCTTGCGCAGGTCCTTTCCTGCAACCCTGAGCGTGCCGCCGGATGCCGGAAGCAGGCCGCAGAGCATGCGGAAGGTGGTGGTCTTGCCTGCGCCGTTGGCTCCCAGCAGCCCGAAGATCTCGCCCCTCTTTACAGAAAAGCTGATGCCTTTTACCGCGTAAAAGTCACCGAAACGCCTCTGCAGGTCCTTAACTACTATGATATCTTCATCAGGCCTGCCCTTGACCTTGTGGTGTTCCAGGCTCTTGAACTGGACCCTCCTGCCTTCCTGTTCCTCTATCCTTTTTTTCAGCAGCCAGATGAATGCGTCCTCGAACCTGGGAAGCGATGCCTCCACGCCGGCTGAAGCGAGTATGCCGATTTCCTGCCGGACCCTTGCTGCGTCCATCTCGTCCCTTGTTACAAGACGTATTTTTTCCCCGAGGATAAGGGAGTCCACTACCTCCGGCATGTTGGCAAGTTCTGCCTGGATGCGGCGTTTTTGCCCATGGGGCACGGAGAGCATGAAGCAGTGCCCCTGCAACGGTTTGCTGAAGCCCTTTGGATCGCCAATGCCGAGGACATGACCCTCGTGCATGAGGATTACCTCGTGGCAGCGTTCCGCTTCGTCCAGGTAGGAGGTGCTCAGGAGCACGCTCATCTGCCTTTCCTCCACCTGGCTGTAAACTATCTCCCACAGCTCTCTCCTGGAAACAGGGTCAACGCCTACAGTGGGCTCGTCAAGGATCAGGAGCCGTGGAGGCTTGAGAAGGGTACATGCAAGGCCAAGCTTCTGCTTCATGCCGCCGGAAAGCCTGCCGGCAAGCCTGCTGGTAAAGGGTGCCAGGCCGGTCATTTTCATGAGCCTCTCGTAGACGGCAGGCCTCTCAGGCTTAGGGATGCTCAGGAGGTCGGAATACAGCTCCAGGTTCTCCATGACAGAGAGATCCTCGTAGAGGCCGAACCGCTGCGGCATGTAGCGGACCGATGCCTGCACTTCGAGGTAATCCCTGACAGAATCCATGCCCAGGACCCGAACGGTGCCACTGTCAGGGGCCAGCAACCCAGAGACAATACGCATGAATGTGGTCTTTCCCGAGCCGTCAGGCCCTATCAGCCCGGTTACTATGCCAGGCCTGGTATTGAAGGAACAGGAATCAAGGGCAACGATCTTCTGCCTGGCAGACACAAAGGTCTTTGTTACCTGGTCTGCCTCAATAACATGACCTTGCGCCTGGGATTCGCTGGAGACCTCGGTTGCAGGGGGCATGTTACTCTTTTTACTCTTCCCGGCAGATATTTGAGGGCGATATGTCCCCGGTCTTCTTCTCCTGGTTCAGCATGATTCTTACCGTGGCAGGCATTCCAAGGCGCATCTTGTTGTCGTGGTTGCAGACATACACCCTGACCTGGTAAACGAGCCTGGTCCGCAGGTCAGGAGTCTCCACGTTCCTCGGCGTGAACTCTGCGGTAGGCGAGATGTACCCCACCCATCCCCTGAAGGTGGTGTCAGGAAAACTGTCTGTCTTTATCTCGGCCTTCATGCCAAGCTGTATCTTTCCGAGGTCTGGCTCAGGGACAAAGGCCCTGATCCACAGGGGATTTGTCAGTGCAAGCGTGTAAACGGGCTTCTGTGGAAATGCCATGTCACCAGGCTCGAGTATCCTGTCCCTTATTATGCCGTCGGCAGGGGCATAAAGCCTGGCATCCTTCAGCTGCTCCCTTGCATGCTTCAGCGCGGCCTTCAGGGCATTGAGCCTTGCCTCTCCTGCGGCAATATCCTCTTTACGCGGGCCTATGACAGCGAGCTCATGGCGCTGCCTTGCAGCATCGAGGTTTGCCAGGGCCTCGTTGAGGCGCGCCTCGGCATCATCAAGCTGCTGCTGGGATACGTACTTTGTCTTCGCGAGTTTCTTTAGCCTGTTAAAGGTAATCCTTGCATCCTTGAGGGCAGCCTCGCAGGCCTTGACCTGGGCCGCTGCCTCCTTGATCTCCTGGGGCCTGGAGCCGGCATGCAGCCTGTTGACTATCTGCTGCTGTGTCTCCACCTCGTTTTCCAGCTGCCTGACCTGGGCCTCGAGGCGGACAGGATCTATCTCTGCCACAAGCTGGCCTGCCTTGACCGGCTGGCCTTCGTCCACAAGCATGCTCTTTATCCTGCCGGTATCGTAGAATGAAAGCTCCACCTGGCGGATATCCACGTTTCCATAGATGGTCAGAACGCCTGGTTCGTTTTCGGCCTCCATCTTCTCGTAGCGGGAATAGGCAAGGAACCCTGCCGCAACGAGCAGCAGCAAAACTACCAGTATTATTAGCTTTTTCTTGTTCTTTACAGGGGGCATATCAGTCCTCATTCTTGTTCAAAAGGCTGTTCAGGGATTCCAGGTCCTTTATGGTCATAAGGCCGGTTATCCTCTTGAGTTCGACCCTGGCAAGCAGGTGATAGTACAGGGCATTGAGAAAGGCTGTCCTGTTTGCCACGTACCGGTCCGTCATGTTCACCGCGTCCACCACGTTCCTTGTGCCTATCTCGTAGCCCTTGTTGGTCGCCTCCATGGAGATCCTTGCAGATTCCATGGCCTGCCTGGCCGCCTCCAGGTGGGCGATACTGTCCTTCAGGTGCAGGAATGCCCTCTTTGTGCCAAAGATTATCTCGTCCTTCATGCGCTCCATGCCATGCTTTGCGGCAAGGGCCTTTGCCGTTGCCCTGTCTGTCTTTGCGCTTATGGAACCGCCAAGGTAGAACGGGATGGACAGCTCAACCATGCCGTGCACATCCCTGTAGATGACATCCGGCAGGAAACCGCCCTTGGAATAGGATGCCTCTCCCTTGAGATTGAGCCTGGGCCAGCGTTCTCTCTTGTTATAGTCTATTTCCTGGTTGGCAATCTTCACCTTGAGCCTCGCTTCTTTCAGCCTGGGCTGGTTGTCAAGGGCTGCCTGTACCCACTTGGATACGTCGTCCGGGTCAGGGCCAACCGGCTTGAATGGCCTGACATCCACGATGTCCCCAACCTCTTCATGGATGAGAATGGACAGGTGTTCCCTTGCCACAGAGACCCTGTCCCTTGCCTTGATAAGCCGGGCCCTTGCGCCATCCAGCCTGGCCCTTGCCTCCTTGACGGAGACTATGTCGCCTGTGCCGGCATTGAGAAATGATTCGGCCTGGTCGTATATCTTCCTGGCAAAACCCACGTTGTCCCTGGCAAGCGTTTCCTGCGCCTTTGCATCCAGCAGCTCGAAATAGGCGCTGCATACCCTGGCCATGAGGTCCTGGCTCACTGCAAGCACCTCTGCTTCCTGGGTCTGGACCTGGTCCCTGGCCATCTTGAGGCTGACATAGGCCTGCCCGTCGAATATGGGCTGCACGAGCATGGCGCTGTATTCGTCTCCCCAGAAACCCTTGTCAATCTCTTCCGGCTGGATACCGGATATGTCTTTCCGGTACCTGCCAATTCCGGCAAGTGCAGTAAACTGCGGCAGCAGTTTTGACATGGCAAGGGGCCTCTCTGCCTTTGATGCCTCCAGGTCTGCCAGGGCGGCCTTGAGGGCAGGATCGGTCTCCTGTGCCTTTTTGAATATGGAAATCAGGTCGTCGGCGGCAATGGCAGTTGCCGGAAGGGCAAAAAGGCAAAAAAACAGGGAGAAAATCACAATGGATAGGGAAACTCCAATGTTTCTCCGGGTCTTGTCTGGACTTGTAATCAATTCGTAATCCTCCCCTGGTTTGCCTAAAGATAATAACAATTCATGGCCATGCAATACAGGATTTTGTATCCGCTCACAGAATTTACGGATTTTTTATCTTTTCAGCGTGCCTGATATCAGGATAACCTCATAGCTGGCTGATAGGGCACCGTACAACTCGAGATAGCGCTGTTCCAGCAGCCTCAGCCCCCTGGCGGAACGGAGAAGGGCATGGCGCTGCCTCATCCTGGGTGTTGCTCCGGTAAACTTCAATGCCCTCAGGAGTTCCATCAGTCCTGAATAATCCCTTTGAATGATACAGCGTTCCACCTTTAGGGCAGGGAACGTGCTGTTCATCCTGTTCTGTACTTGGCTGTATTCAGGGAAAAGGCCTGTATGAATGGCATTGTCATTGTCTGGAAATGCCATGCTTAGTGCCCCTGCCAGCTCTGGCAGCGTATTTTTACCAAAGAATGCTGCGAGAAAAACGCCGCCGTTCCTTACATGCCCGGAGATGATCCTCTCAAGAGAATCATAAAACCCGGAGAACCACTGCATTGTGCTTGCGGAAATAACCAGGTCAAACCTGGCCGATGAAGCCAGAGGAAGAAACTCGGCATCACAGCACATGAAAATACAATGACGTGACTGGCAGACCCTGTTCCTGGCTTCCATGATCATGCCCGGAGCCATGTCAATAGATACGAGCCTGCCGGAATGGAATCGCGGCAGCAGCATCTTGGTCAGTATGCCTGTGCCGCAGCCGATTTCCAGCCCGTGCCTGAATGCACGCCCAGGCAGCCTCACCATCAAAAGCCTGTTAACATCCTTCTGGATATCCGCAAACAGGTCATAGCTTGAGGACGCCCTTGAAAAGGATGCCCTGATCTCTTTCTTACCGACCCTGTTATTGCGGTGTTCAGGAGAGGTTGGAGATGATCTCATGGAACTCCTGTTTCAGGAACGGGACATGGCCGGCATCTTCCAAGATATGCACCCTGGCACTGGATAGATGACCTGGCACGGGCATGCATTCAATTGGTGCAATAATGTCGTGCCTTCCATGGATAAACGAGATAGTAATATCATTTATATTGTTGAAATATGACGTATTAATAGGTTGCTGTGTGAGAAAGTTAAGGCCTTTTATAAGATTCTTTGTGTCCCATGCGCCTGACAGTCTTTCCATGTGTTCCTTTCTGAAGTTCCTGTAGTCTTCCTTCTGGCCGTGAAATGCCATGACATAGAATCTCCCCAGTGCCTTTGTCCTGTCTTCCATGATGGCGGTCATCATGCCTGAAAGTTCCTGCTCAGGATAGTGAGACCTTGCGGATACCAATACAAGGTTTCCGACAAGCTCAGGATGGCTGGATGCAAACCTCGCTGCACAGATACTGCCCAGGGACCAGCCAAGGACATCGACAGGACCGCAGCCGCAATGCTGTAGAAACTGGAACAGGGAATCGTCCACATGGCCTGTAAGTGGGCTGTCCGGGACTATTATATTGCAGGGAAACCTGCCCAGAGGAAATACTGCCGCATCAAACCCCCAGCCCGGCAGTATGACCATGGCCTTTTCAGCTCCCTGATCTATATACGAAAATTTCACGTTATTATCTTAAGTTTTGAAAAATGATAAAAGCACTGCCTTAAGTCTTTCAATGTCCTGGTCATTGTGATCGGCGGTGATGGAAAAACGGATGCGCGGTGTGTTTCCAGGTACTGTCGGCGGCCTGATGGCCCTGGCAAATATATCAGCATCTGCCAGGTATCTTTCAAGATCAAGGGTTTTCTGGACATTATCAAGAATGAGAGGAACTATCTGCGAGCTGCCTGACGTGGCCTTGCCCAGCCTGGCCTCGATAAAATCCCTGAGATCTGCTGCAAGGTCAAGCACCCTGTGCCTTTCCCCGCCGGTACTTTCCAGCAGTTCCAGGGCCGCGAGATTTGCTGCAGCCACTGGAGGGGGAAGGGCTGTGGAAAATATGAATCCACGGCACCTGTTCTGGAGAAATCTCTTCATGTTGCGGTCGCATGCAGCAAATGCCCCGTAACTGCCAAGGGCCTTGCCAAAGGTACCGATCAATATATCCGGCTTTCTCTCCTGGTGCCTGGGAATGATTCCCTCAGCATGTTCTCCGAATATTCCTATGGCATGGGCCTCGTCCAGCATGAGCATGGTATTGAATTCCTGTCTCAGCGCCATGAGCCTTTCTACAGGCGCCATGTCTCCATCCATGCTGTAAACGGTTTCTGCAATTACCAGGGCGCGCCTGTAAAGGTGCCTGTTCTCTCTCAAGAGTTGTTCCAGTTGGGCCGCATCATTATGGGCGAACCTGAAAAATATCGCACCTGACAGCAGCACACCGTCAATTATGCTGGCATGGCAGAGCCTGTCCAGGAAGATCGCGTCGCCGCGCCTGGCAATGGCTGGAATTATGGTGCAGTTGGCCAGGTAGCCGTTTCCAAGACACAAGGCTGCCTCTGTACCCTGGAATTCTGCCACTGCCTGCTCCAGCCGGTGCAGCAACCCGATGGAGCCGCTCATCAGCCTGGATGCCCTGCTGCCACATCCCCATCTCTTTGCTGCTTCGGCAGCTGCCTTTGTAAGTTCCTCCCTGTGACTCAATCCCAGATAGTCATTTGACGCAAAATCAATGAGATCCCTGCCGTCCATGGTGATGGTTCCATGGCCAATGGCTGTCACAGCCCTTGTCTGCCTGAGCAGCCCGGCTTCAGTAATCTTTGCCAGCTCGTCTTGAATCCAGTCGTTCATCTCGGAAATACAGGCCTATAGAGGATTATTCAAGCATGTCTGTCAATCTGGAGCAGACTTCTTCTGGGTGGCCCTGCGTGTCCAGGATTATAATTCGGTCTGCTTCATCTGGCAGGGGTTCAGAGAATACCTCCTTCTGCCTGCGGTATATTTCCGTCCTGCCATCTGATACGGAATCCCCTGATGCCTGGCGCTTTTCAAGGCGCTGCAATACCACATCTTCAGGACATTTACACAGCACAAACACCAATTCTGCCTTGGCGGCATCTGCCACTTCCCTTAGATGCCTCCTCTTTTCCGGGTCGATGTATGTTGCATCAAGGACCACGGAATCTCCAACTATGAGCTGCCGGCCAGCCAGCCTCGCCAGGGCCC
This sequence comes from Deltaproteobacteria bacterium, assembly GCA_026992735.1. Taxonomy (GTDB): domain Bacteria; phylum Desulfobacterota; class Dissulfuribacteria; order Dissulfuribacterales; family QOAL01; genus QOAL01. The sequence goes on along the minus strand of JALWYO010000022.1, from coordinate 15,343 downwards.
TGTAGGTCTTTTCAGTAAATTCCCTGGAATAGATTCCCTGGCCGAACGGCTCGATTCTTGATTCAGTGGCAGGAATTCTCGATACGTATTCCTTTCTTACGAAATCGGAATTATAGACTGGCAAGCCCTGTTTTTCTGCAAAAGTGGTGGCAACAGTTGATTTCCCCGTGCCGGAAAGCCCCATGAACACGAACAGGGTAGGGCGCTCGGCAATTCTCCCTGCGTACCTACATGCAAGCCGGAAATATCTCTTGGCCTGCTCCATGCTCCTGTTCCTGGTCTTCTCATCCACGCCCGGCGATGCCCAGGTGAAGCACCCTATCTTGCCGCGCACCACTGCCCTGTAGCACTTGTAGAAATCAAGCAGCTTTTCAAGGTCCTGGTCTCCTGTATCTTGCTGAAATATCTTGGCAAAATGGGCAGAAAGATCACAGAGGCCCAGAAAGTCAAGATCCATTGCCAGAAAGGCCATGTCAACCGCCACATCTCCATAGCGGAACCGCTCGTTGAATTCTATGCAGTCAAAGATGTATATCTTATTTTTCGCCCTGTCGAAGCAGATATTGGCTGAGTACAGGTCGCCGTGGCCTTCAACTATCCTGCCCTGTTCCTGCCTGAGGGAAAAGAGTTCCCTGTTGTCTTCCATGAACTTCCTGGTATATGCCATTATCTGCTGGTACATGTCCTGCGTAAGGGCTGTTCCAACGAATTCCTCTGTCTGAGTAAAGTTTTCTTCGCAGTTTTCCCGAACGGTATCGATGCCGCCTAAAAAAAGTTTTCCCTTAGGCGCCACGGCATCCTGGTAAAAGGGCACCAGCAGCTCCTCGATACCGTCTATATCTACCTTTTCTATCTCGTCCCTTTCTATCATAATGGACATCAGGCCCTGGTCAGGCATCCTCTTCATCTCCACTGCCCATTCAACGGTTTTACCGGGCCCGCCCAGGGAAAAACCGGCCTGTCCGCCATGGTTGATAGCCGTGACGCCGATGTATATTTCCGGGCACAACCTCTTGTTCAGCCTTATTTCTTCCTGGCAGAAGAAATGGCGCTTTTCCAGGGTGGTGAAGTCCAGGAACCCGAAATCAACCGGCTTTTTCACCTTGTAAACCCGGTCTCCTGAAAGAAATACCCAGGAAAGATGGGTTTGGACTAGATCCACCCTGTTTGGAGCATGGGGATAAAAATCCGGCTCCAGCATTGCTTTCAACCATTCAGGTTCATTTTTCATAATTTTCTCCATCAGTAAATATGCCTGGCATCACATGCTTTCTTGATGAATGGCCGGACAGTGATTATAAAGATTCACGACGGTATGCCGGTGCGGGTTTTTGGCCCGTGTCTTGCGGCAACCTGGATCATACAGTGGGCGAGTTTAGCCAAAGGTCAAAGATTTTACAATCGGTACTACACACAGGGGAGAAAAATGGCGGAGATAAAGAGTGCTCTTGAGATAGCCATGGAGAGGGCGGAAAAGATCGGCTCCATGAGCAAGGAGGAACTGGAGGCCCAGAAATGGGAAGAAAAGGGAAAGAAAGTGGCAGCAGCTTACATAAACGGCAAGTCCGACAGCCTCCGGGAGGGCCTGGCAGACATACCCGGAGAACATCTCCAGGCAGTACTCAATGGAGTAAATGATATCCTGCTGCGCAATATTGTGCTGCCAAGGGATTCGAACCAGTGGAACACCATAAACAGGGCAATGCAGGGCCTTATAGAAATAAAGGGCAGCATCGCCTCCCAGGTCATGCCCCAGATAGAGCAGCTTCTGAAAAATTACGAGCAGACGGTGAACCATTACCGCCAGCAGTTCAAGCAGCAGCTTTCCCAGACCATGGGCGGCCAGGACATGGCGGCCATGTCCATGAACCAGGAAGGTCTCAAGGCCCTTGCAGCCATGGAAGAGGAATGGAACAAGATCTCTGCTGAGATAAACCAGCAGTTCGAGCAACAGCTTGAGCCCTTGAAGGCCTACCTGCGCTGATCATCGCCATACGGTTTGGATAAGCTCAAGTCCATCCTGGAGGATATCGCCAGGGGTGATATTTCTGTTGAAAAGGGCATGGAGCTGTTACGTTTCCTGCCCTATGAAGGCATGGATGATGTCCTGTTCGACCATCACAGGCGGCTCAGGAAGGGTTTTCCAGAGGTTATATACGGAAAGGGGAAATCTGAAGGGCAACTCAAAAATCTCCTTGAAAGGCTGCTGGTGGAAGATGCCCCAATACTGGTGACCAGGGTAGGGGAGGCAAAGGCCCTAAAGCTCGTGGCTGCCCTGCCGGGGCTGGAATACGACCATGTTGCCAGGGCGCTGTACAGGGAAAGCCGCAAGGGGGATGACACTTATGGATCGGCAGACGAGGACACCAATCCATCAAATGGCCAGGAAGCCAGCCAGGTGACCATCGTAACAGCCGGAACCTCGGACCTGCCGGTGGCCAGTGAGGCCTCCCTGACCCTGAAGCTCATGGACATTCCCCATCAAAGGCTGATTGACGTGGGAGTGGCCGGTATCCACAGGCTCTTCAGCCACCTTCGCATCCTTGGAAGTGCAAGGGTAATTATATGCATTGCCGGCATGGAAGGGGCCCTGCCCAGCATAGTGGCCGGGTTGGTTAAGTGCCCGGTAATAGCAGTTCCCACGAGTACAGGTTATGGCAGCAACATGAAGGGTATGGTGCCCCTGCTTGCCATGCTGAACAGCTGCGCCCCGGGCATAGGAGTTGTAAACATAGACAACGGCTTTGGGGCCGCTGCCCTTGCCGCATCAATAATATGGTCCTGATCTGTTTTGCCTAATTTTCCGGCAAAAGCCCCTTTGCCCGAAGTTTTTTCCTCTTTTTCCTTCTTCTCCTGCGCCTTTCTATCTCTCTTTCACGTTCTCTCTTCTTATGTTTTGCCATTTGCACAAATCTCCTTATCTTTTCAGTTTCTGGCATAAAAGCCCTTAATATATGCCGATCTATTTAATCCCTGTAACCTCCTATGTAAACAGAAACAGTCATGTAAAAACAGTCCCTCTGCCGATTATTATGGCAATATTTCTGATTTATGGCCTATATTGCCTCTTATTTCCACTCCTGTGCTATTAGTGCGGCTTCACATGAATCACTGAACATGTTTACAGCCATCCTGCACATATCAAGTATCCTGTCCACATATATCCACTTTTCATTTTCTTTTCGATTGAAAACAGCCTCTATCTGCCATATTATACCTTGCATGCTGGAACTGCAGGCAGGTTTCCAAGAAAGTTTTTTCAAGTTGCATCTGTCCCATGTGGTTATCCAATCAAGGGGTTTGGTCGGCAGCTGTTTGCCAGCGAAAGAGGAGTTAAATCACTGTGAAAGTCAAACACTGGATGAACAAGAACCTGATTACCATCTCTCCTGATGCAGGTCTCAGAGATGCCATAGAAATCATGCATCACCACTCCATCAGGCATCTGCCAGTGGTGGAGAAAGGGGAGATGCTTGGTTTTGTTACAGAAAGCAATATACGCCAATATCTTCTTACCGATGTAATAAATGAGCTGACCATGGCAGATGTGATGATAATCAATCCGATCACCATTGATTCCAATGCCAGTGTGGATTCGGCAGCAAAGCTCATCTACCAGTACAAGATCGGTGGACTGCCTGTGCTGGAAAGGCGCAGGCTCGTTGGTATCATAACCATTACCGATATCCTTGGCTCATTCATAGAACTTCTGGGCCTCCTGGAAGAAAGTACACGGCTTGATATAGTGCTTGATGAAAAGAAGGGCAGCGTGGACGATGTTCTCAAGGTGATCAGAAACCTGGGCGGAAGGACTATCAGTGTCGGGGTGGACACCCAGTCTTCCAGGAAGAAGGTATACCACATACGGCTGGAAAAGATGGATATCGAGCCCATAATCAATGCTATAGAAGGCATGGGGCACAAGGTTATCTCGTTGATAGAATAGGGCCATGGCGCAGAAAGTTTCGGAGCAAACAAAGAAAGCCGGAGACGGACAAGTCAAATATAGGGTTATAGAGCAGAACAAATGGCAAATTTTCAGGTAAACAAGACCTTTCAGGAGATTAACGAGAAAATCCGCCAGGGGAAGGCCGTTGTGGTAACGGCCGAGGAAATGGTGGGAATCGTGCGCAAAAAAGGCACTGTCAAGGCAGCACGTGAGGTCGATGTGGTAACCACCGGCACCTTTTCACCGATGTGCTCTTCCGGAGCGTTTCTCAATATAGGTCATACCAGGCCTGGCATAAAGGCGGCCAGGGTTTGGCTGAATGGAGTGCCGACTTATGCAGGTCTGGCTGCAGTAGACTGTTATCTCGGCGCTACCGAGCCCAGGGAAGACGATCCACTGAACAAGATATATCCAGGTGAGTTTCTCTATGGAGGCGGCCATGTGCTGCACGACCTGGTGGCCGGGAAAAGTGTTTTGCTCAGGGCCGAGGCCTATGGCACCCACTGTTATCCAAAGAAATCGGTGGAGAAACGTATCACCCTTAAAAAGATACCCTATGCCCAGCTCTGCAACCCGCGAAACGCCTACCAGAACTATAACTGCGCGGTAAACCTGACAGACAAGACTGTATTTACTTATATGGGCACGCTGAAGCCCAGGATGGGTAATGCCAATTATTGCACCTCAGGCCAGCTAAGCCCGCTTTTCAATGACCCGCTTTACAAGACCATTGGGATGGGGACCAGGATATTCCTTGGCGGAGGCCCTGGTTACGTCATTGGCCCAGGGACACAGCATAATCCGGATGTGGAAAGAACAGACAGAGGCATGCCGCGCTCATCTGCAGGTACGCTTATGGTTTCAGGGAATCTGAAGCTCATGTCTCCGAGATGGGTGGTCGGAGTCAGCATACTGGGCTATGGCTGTTCCCTTGCAGTTGGGCTTGGGGTACCCATACCTGTATTAAATGAAGAAATGGCCATGTATACCGGTACTGGAGACGACGAGATATTTACCCAGGTGATAGATTATGGCGCTGAATATCCAACAGGAGAGACTCACAGCCTTAAAGAGGTCAGTTATGCCGAGCTGAAGAGCGGTTCCATAGAAATAGATGGGAAAAAGGTGAAAACAGCTCCTCTTTCAAGTTATGTAAGAGCAAGAGAAATCGCTGAAATATTGAAGGAATGGATAGAAAAAGGCGATTTCCAGTTAGGGCAGCCCCAGGAGCTGCTGCCGTCCTGAATCTGGACGGTTATATAGAACCCAGATTATGCAGCTCACTAGAAAAATTACTTTCTTCAGACATTTGAAGTGCATAATCTGGGTAGAATAGAAAGGTAAAAAGTAGTTAGCCTTGCCTGGTTACTCTTCCAGTAATGAAGAAGGTTTAAGGGCATTGCGGGCTTGGCTGTCGTCACTTAAAGAGCCGGTCGCCCTGGGTTTTTCCGGTGGGGTTGACAGTGCATTTCTGTTGGTCGCTGCTTCCAGGTGGGGGCGCTTTCAGCTGTTTCCTTTTTTCATGGATTCGTGCCTGGTCTCATCCTTGGACAGAAAGCGTGCCAAAAGGGTGCTTGAGGAGGTGGGTGCTCGTCATTTTCATTGCCATTTTATATCCTGGGACCCTCTCGACATCCGGGAGATCCGGCAAAACAGTTCCAGACGATGTTATTTCTGCAAGAAGACAATGTATTCACTGCTCAGGCGCAATGCGCTTGAAAAAGGCGCAATGATTGTCATGGACGGGACACAGGCAGATGATATCGGGCGAGACCGTCCAGGGATAGCCGCTCTTGATGAACTTGAAATAACGAGGCCCCTGGCAGATTTCGGCATAGGAAAGATCCTTATACGGAATACATTAAAAAAATGGGGATTCAGTTTCTGGGACCTGGCTTCCGAGTCGTGCCTTGCCACAAGGATTTTCAGGGATACCGAGATCTCCATGGAAAAATTGCTTGTTATTGATAAATTACAAGATTTTCTTAACAAAATTTCTGTTAATGCCAATATATGTCTGTTAAATGATAATAATATCCATATTTTATTTTCTAAAAGCGAGGATGATCACATAAAAATGTGTTTTGAAGAGATGAAAAGAATAGGGCAGGAATTCAAATTTTTCTTTAAATAGAAAAAAGAAACCCTTGCGTTTTGGCCTTTTTCACCTAATATGGAGTCAATTATTGCCTTTTTTCCTGGTTGGCAAAATTTATAATTGCGAAGAGAGGGGTTATCACATGAACAAGGGACAACTGGTGGAACATATGGCAAAGGGAGCAGGCATTTCCAGGGCAGCCGCCGAGAGAGCATTGAACGCCTTTATGGATGCTGTAATGGATGCAATGGCAGCCAATGACAAAGTCAGCCTGGTTGGTTTTGGAACCTTCTATGTTACTGAGAGAAAGGCCAGGATGGGTAGAAATCCGCGCACCGGGAAGGAAATGAAAATACCAGCAAAAAATATCGTGAAGTTTCGTACCGGCTCACGGCTGGCCGATTCGGTAAATCGTTAAGAAGTTAAACCCCACATAATGAAAATTTACAGCCGGTTTAAACCGGCTTTTTTATTTTTGTTTTTATCCCTGATTATCCACCCCAAATGTCTGAAGTAAGTAAGCTGCATAATCCGGGTTTTATGGCTGCATATCATTCTTCCTGAACAATCGGTTGAATAAAATTTAAGTTATATTGTATTTCAACCGAACCATATAACAATATATAGAAAACAGGGCAGTTAAGAGCGCATTATTGATTTGTGAAAATATCATCCTCTCATATACAGCATGTTATAAACGCCTACAGAAAAAAATTAGGGCGTAATATTATTAGTGACTTGCAGCATTCTGATGCAACCGTAAAGTTTCTGGGCAGGTTTGTCATGTCTAATGAGACAAAGCGTAAACTGCTTGTTGAACAGATCACCAGGGATATTGTGTCAAGGGTCCAGGAACAGATGTCTGAGAATAATATAGATGAAGTGGCTGGTTCCGGGAAGGAGTTTGCAGATCTGCTGAATGCAGAATTCAGATTCCGGGTCATCGGTGGCGAAGATGGAGGAGAGGAAGGTGTTGTCAAAAAGATTTCTATAAACGATCTGAAAAGGATGATCGAAGATATTTTTGAAGTGCCAGCTATTGGAGAAAAAGATGAAAAGCGGCATGCAATGTCTGAATATTCCGTTGGAAAAATCTCGTAATTGCTCGACAGAAAATAGGCACTCAGCCAGCCGGTCAAGGGTTATGAGATTGTTGCTGAACAAGGCACGGGGCAGAATCGGGCTTCCGCAGCCAGAACGTGTCATGCGCATAAAAAAGCTCAAAGACCAGGTTCGTTCAGGAGCATACAGAGTTGATCCTGAAAAGGTGGCCGATGCCATGTTAAGGGATTTGCTAATGGATTTGTAAAATAGTTCCGCATTGATTGTGGTGCAGGGTCAGGGGCGACGGTTCATTACGCCCCTTTTTCGTGCCCATTTTCATAATGTCGCATAAAAAGGTTCCTGTATGTAGTTAGGCAGGTAAGGGAGATTGTCAATCTCCTCCTTTGACTCCACGTGGAAAAATTCCGGCCTCAGGGATATGGCCAGGGGCACTATATTGGCCTCTGCAATTGAAGCCAACTTTTCCAGGAGTTCCAGGGAATACGGGCTGGCGTCCACAGGGTTATCAACCAGGACCAGGTCAGGCAGCTTATCTGGCAGGCATTCTGCAAAATATGACTCCAGCTCCTGTTCTAAAGAAGATTCCGAAACAGGGAGCAGCTCCAGGATGAAGTTGTCAGGCCACTTGCCCTGTTTCACCAGAAACTATATCCCTCTCCAGCATTCCTCTACCTGTTTGAAATCCGGATCTGCGTAAACGGTTTCCAAAACGTCTTTTATGATGGCCCTGAGTTGTTTCGGAAGAGAAAAATGCTCTTCATTCCTTTTATCTTCAGTGGGGATATCATGGCCAGAGCCTGTATCCAGTGTATCCGGCATGGCAATCCTGGAAAGTATGTCATCGACTATTGAAGATGTTGATGCACCGGTATGTTTTGCTGTTGCACCAGGCTGTTGTTCCGGGAAGTTCAACGGAAGGCTTGGCCATTTCTCTAACACGAGATTTTTTAGTTTCTCCGAATGCATGTTTCTGGCTTCCCTGCCCTGGACGAATTTCAGGGCACGGAGAGCTTCAGCCAGGAAACCACATTTATTTAACAGGCCGGCAGGCCTGAAGTCCTTGATACTAGTAAACTGTATCTGTATATCTGCATTGCTGACTATTCTGCCGGATATCCTCTTGAAAAATACGGGACGCAAGGCCTGGAA
>JALWYO010000022.1:0-7072 GCA_026992735.1 Deltaproteobacteria bacterium | reverse complement strand
TGGAACGCCTGTTTAAGAGAATACTTATCAATGGATACGGCATGTGCAGCAGCCTGTTCCTGACCCTGGTTTCCGCAGAAAGGGGCAGCAGCCATGATTTTGAAGGGCATTTCGGGCATGTGCATATTTTTTCTCCTATTTTGGGCATGTCCAGGCCGTCGGCCCGGTGTGAAAAACACCGTAAACAGTATCGTCTGACGATGCAGTAGATGCGGTATCCTGTGGCAGATACCTTGCTACCTGTGAAAGGAGAGCTGTATGCCAACTCTCTCAGGAGCCGAATATCTTTTTGAAGAATGACCTGTTCTTGCCAGAATGGCCCTCGTGCCTGTCTCCAGCAGGCCCCGACGCATTGAAAGGGCCCTGACTGCCTGCAGATTCTGGCTGCAGCATCTCTGCAAAACGTCCTTGCCCTATAAATTCAATCCTTGGCCCATTCTGTCCGAACGTAATGACATCGTTGGGAGAAAGGGCATCCATGTCCCCAAGCAGCCTGCCGTTCACCGTCACCTCGGAGCGCCCTGAGAGGTTCCTGAGCATGTACTGGCCGTTGTGAAAGGATATCTCCACCTTCACATCAGGGCATGCCTGATCGTCTATGACAAAATCGCTGGATGGATCAGTGCCCATGGTGACCGGCAGTGTTTTGAATGATTTTATTACAGGACCAAACTGTATTACCACCGGCATGTCGATCTTCTGGCTTGGCAGTCCTGGAACAGGCTGTCCAATGTTGTCCGGCCTGCTGCCTGGAAGTTTTCTATCCCCGATAATTGGCTCCAGGCTGGCTGGCTCCGGTCCTGCTCCATGAAGTGGTGCCTGGCTTGCCGATTGCCCTTGGAATAATTCCGGGGTATCTCCGTGGAGTGTTTCCTGTTCTGAGATATCTATTTTGTCTTCAGCTGTTGGGACAGTCTGCTGGCTGGCCTTTGTCAGCAGGAAACTCAACTTAGGCCCGCCCTGGGCAAAGGTTATCACGTCTCCGTTTCTGAGTAGGTATTCCTTTACCGGCTTGCCGTTGACAAGTGTGCCGTTGGTGCTTTGGTCAATGAGCTTGAAGCGGTTTCCTTCCCGGACAATCTTGGCATGTTTCCTCGATACAATGGTCAGGTCTTTGGGAAAGATCACATCACAGGACGGATGCCTGCCAAAGGTTATCTCAGGGCCGGAGAATTCCTGTATCTTGCCTTTCATGGGCCCTGCTATGTGTATGAGTTCAACTTTGAGCGGAACTGGTCTTTTCATAATTTCAGTTTGCTTGTCATGGGTGCTGCTGTCAAGTATCTATTGAAATTTATATATTTATAAAAATAAGTTAAATGTGCTAAGATGAAACGGGTAGGTAATAACTATATCACTTTTTATGGAAAGAAGGCTACGGGGCAATCCGTTCATATTGTCAGGTGTCTGTTCGGCATTGTTCGAGATGAGGTGAAGCCTATACCGTTTAATATGTTTTCCACAATATAATGCCAGTATTGCCGGAATGTAATTCAACTCTTATTGCCTGTGGCATGACCAATCCCGGGCTTGTGCGGGAGAACAACGAGGACAGTTTTCTCGTCAGGCCTGAGATTGGCGTGCTTTCTGTTGCAGATGGCATGGGTGGCGCAGCTGCCGGAGAGGTGGCAAGCGCCATCTTTATAAGCCAGGTGGATGCCCTGATTGACAGGCCGGTAAATATGCAGGTGCAGGCCGTGGAGATTGTGAAGCATATTTTCCTGTCTGCCAATCAGGCAATCATAAAACATGCAGAAGAAAATCCGAACCATGCTGGATTAGGCTGCACTGCGGAGCTTGTGATATTTTGCGAGGATGGGTACGTGCTGGGCCATGTGGGGGACAGCAGGTCCTACCTGTATCGCAGCAGGCACCTGAAACAGCTCACAAAAGATCATACCGTGGTCCAGGAACAGCTTGATGAGGGGCTTCTTACAGAGGAAGAGGCGGCATCACATCCAATGAGAAATGTTATTGTGCGTGCGGTAGGCGTAAACGAGACACTTGCCGTTGACATAATCAGGGGAAGCTATCGCACAGGGGATATATTTCTCCTGTGCAGTGACGGCTTGACCGACATGGTTCCTGATGCCAGAATAGAGAGTGTAATCGGTTCCGGGCTGGCACCCAAAGAGATATGCGGTGTATTGGTGGAAATGGCCAACAATGCAGGTGGAAGGGATAACATTACCGTGCTGATTGGCGAAGTGACATGAAAGCCATGGCCCAAGGCTTGCAAATGCACGAGAAAGTGGTCTGCGTGGTTTTGTGCTGCTGGCTATGGCTGATATTGCTGCTGTCATGGTATCTATATGCAGTACCCGGGCTTTCTGCAGCAGGTTTCAACGAGATGCCTGTGGAAACTGTACAGGTTCCAGCTGTGGAAGTCAGAGCACTTATAGATAAATGGGCGTTGAATCACGGCTGGGTTATCAGTGAAACGCACAGGGACAGCAGTACAGGTGGATGGAATTTAGTGATGCAGGGCAGCCAGGCCCAGATGGTCCTCAATCTTCTGCCCGATTCCCCGCTTGCAACCAGGATAGCCATGAATGTCGCTGGCCGGGGCCAGTCTGCTGGCATGGAAGTCTTTGCAGATATGATCGCCTTTGTCAGAAACGGCGGAGGACAACCAGATGCTGGCAAGGAGTTGGGACCTGTTACGGAAAATAGCAATATCCAAGCCGGTAATGCAAGTGCTGATGCGGTTGCCGGGCAAGGCACTGGCACCCTGCAGGAACGGTTCAGTCGCCTGGTTGCCTGCATGGTGATTCACCAGGAAGATGGAGATATTCAGGTGTCAGGTCTCTATATTCCAGAAAAGGGAGGTATCCTTACCACTGCTCATGATATGACTTCGGTAAAGTCTGTTAGCATTACCATGGGAGACGGCGCTGAACTGGTCAGCCGCAAACTGTCCATGGACAGGAATAGAGACCTTGCCATGGTAAAGATTGGGAGTTTGTCATCTGACTTTCCCGTGCCATCCTGGAGGACTGTGCCATTGAGAAGGGGCGAAGAAGTATATTTCATTGGATGCCCGCTTCACCAGGGCCTGTCGATGCGCTCCGGCACTGTTGAAGGCCCCAGGAACATGGGAGGGCAGCTGCTGTGGCAGGTGCACATGGTAGTTGAGCCTGGAAGCAGCGGCAGCCCTGTCTTTGACAGCAGCGGCAGGTTGGCAGGGGTGATAAAGGGGAGGCTGAGAAATGATCATCACGAAGGATTTATAATTCCCCTGGATACGGTGCGGGAATTCCTGAGTAAGGGCAGGCAGCCTGGCAGCAGCCGTTCCATGAGATATCAGCTTCCCATCTTCAGGGGGGTGCAGTAAAGGCATTGTACGGGCTTACGGATGGATGGATTGAAGTCCATCAGATATATCAAAGGCGGCAGGGTGGAACGATACGGAAGGTACCAGATCATCGAGGAACTCGGCAGGGGTTCCATGGGGGTGGTTTACAAGGCCTATGATCCTGAGATAGACAGGTCTCTGGCCCTGAAGATACTCAGGCCGGACAGGGTTACCAGCAAGGCGTTTGTGGACAGGTTTCTCAAGGAGGCCAGGGCAATTGGCCGCCTGTCCCATCCAAACATCGTTACAGTGTATGACGTGGGCCAGGATCATGGCACGGTTTATATTGCCATGGAGCTCCTGGAAGGCCTTGCGCTGAGCGATCTTATGAAAAAGGAACGCATGCCTGTTGCCAGGGTCGCCGACATTGGAGCGCAGGTGGCAGGGGCCCTGGAATATGCACACCGGAAGGGCATTGTTCACAGGGACATAAAGCCGAGCAATATCATAGTGAATCCATCCGGTCATGTGAAACTCACTGATTTTGGCATAGCCCACATTGAAGACCCAAACATGCCCCATCAGACCCAGGCTGGTGAGATACTAGGCACACCTGCCTACATGTCTCCTGAACAGGTACTTGGAAGGCCCGTGCAGGGCAGTGCCGATATATTTTCTCTCGGCATCGTGCTCTACGAGATGCTGACCGGGACCAGGCCCTTTAAGGGTGAAAACCTGTCCGCCATCTTCAATGCCATAACACAATACAACCCCAGCCCTCCTAACAAGTTGAACAGCCAGGTGCCCAGGCAGCTGTCCAGTGCAGTGATGAAGTGCCTGTCAAAGGAGCCTGAACGCAGGTTTCAAAGCGCCGGCGAGTTGGCCAGCCTGCTGGAGGGTTTCAAATCAACAGATGCAGTTCATGGGCAGACGGCAAAAGGCCCGGCAGGGCAGGGGGCAGGAAGGCGCATCTTCCTGTGGATTGCAGGCATGTTCCTGGTATTGTTTCTTTCTCTTGGCGGCTATGGGCTCTATCAGCACTTCTGGCCAGGACAGGAGATGCCAGCTGCCACCGCCATTCTGGATGTAACCAGTGTGCCCGACGGTTCGAGGATATTCGTTGATGGCGATTTCAAGGGCCTTACTCCGGCTGTCCTTAGACTTGTATCAGGCGCCCACAACGTCAAGATATCCCATGAAGGTTATTATGACTGGGAGGCCCGGGTCAACCTGAAAGACAGGATGACAACGCCCTTGAAGGTTAAGCTGATCGGTGAAATGCCCGGCAATAACTGACTGCCCATGGAATAGTTTTTTTGTTTTCAATGATTGAAGGATGGAGAAAAAACATGAAGAAGCTGATTAAAACATTGATAGTACCGGCAATGGCCTTGGTCTTCATGCAGGCAGCTTTTCTCATGCAGCCTGCCTGTGCAGAGAAGCTTTCCCCCTTTTCCCTGAAGGGGATAGATGGAAAACAGTACAATGTTTCGTCATTGAAGGGTTGTCCCTTGTTCATCCTTTATTTTTTTGATCCGGATTCCATGCCATGCCAGGAGGGGATTATCTGGCTCAGCAATATGAAAGAGAAGTACAAGGGCATGGATGTCCGGATATGGGCTGTTACCACTGCCCCGGCTGAAAAGGCCAGGGGATTCTGCAGGAAGACCGGGGCGAAATTTCCCGTGCTTCTGGACAATGCCGGCATAAGCGCCCTCTATAAAGCCGATGTCATCCTCCCTACGGTGCTGATTGTAGGGCCCTCTTTCCAGATCATGGATAAACTCCAGGGGGGAGGCAAGGGCCTTGAAGTGATGGTGGTCCGCATAGCTGAGAGAGAACTGCAGAGGAAAAATTTCCAGGTAGCGGAAAAGCTGGGCAGGGAGGTCATAAAGAAGAATCCTTCCAATGTCAGGGCCCATGTGGTTACAGGTTATGCCGAACTTAAGACAGGCAGGACGGAAAAGGCCAAAAAGATATTTTCCACTGTTGCCCAGAAACCTGGAAAGGGCGAGATCCTCGGCACAGAGGGGCTGGCTGCTGTCTACGCCTACAAGGGTGATTCTCAAAAAGCAATGGAATTGTCGGACAAGGTCATTAAAAAGGCACCAAAGCGTGCATATCCGCACGTAATCAAGGGCAATATCCTGTATGCCAAAGGAAAGAAGAAGGCTGCGAAGCATGAATTCCAGGCGGCGGTTAAAAGCCCCAAGGCAGAGCCGTTTCAGCAGGGTGTCAGGTTCAACCAGCTCGGCAGGCTCTATGCAAGTGTGGGAAAATACGAGGAGGCAAGAAAGCTTTATGACCAGGCTGTCACTATAGATCCTTATTATGTTGAGGGCATGGCCAACAAGGGAGTCACATACGAAAAGCAGGGAAAGTGGGACAAGGCCCTGTCATCGTACCAGAAGGCCCTCAAGATAGATAACAGGGATGCGGTTTCAGCCCTGCTTGCACGCAAGGCGGAGGAGATGCTTGAACTCCAGAGGGATGCACAACGCAGCAAGCGCATCGACAGGCTGGTCAAGGAACTGGCACAGCGCTACAGGGAGCAGAAGAAACTTCCGCCTCCCGAGGACCAGTGGACATCCAGGCCCATGGTGCTCACGTTTCTGGGTTTCAGGGAGCAGGGCACTTTGCCTGAGCGGGATGGACTGCCATTGTTCTTTACAAGCCAGCTTGCCGATTATCTGAATTCCAGTGGCCGTGTCAAGGTTGTGGAGCGTGTCATACTAGATAAGTTGCTCCAGGAATTGAACCTGGGCAGTTCGGACCTGGCTGACAGGGACACGGCCTTGAGGCTGGGTAAGATTCTCGCTGCCAAGCTGATAGGCACGGGTTCCTTCTATTATCTTCCTGGCAGTACCCTGCTCAGCATGCGGATGATTGATACCGAGACTTCCAGGATCTCCATGGTGGAAAACAGGAGTATTCAATCCATGTCAGGCATGGACAGGGAACTTTTGGCTCTTAACAGGAATATTCTCAAAGAAGTGACAGAGAAATATCCCTTGCGGGGTTACATAGTGCAGGCCGAGGGCACAGACAGGGTGATGATAAACATCGGCTCCATGCAGGGTGTGGTGCTCGGCACCATGTTCAGGGTGATTGAGGAAGGCAATCCCATTGTTTACAAGGGTCGCAGGCTGGTTGGAGCACCATCTGTGAAAGGGCTTATCAAGGTGATAAAGGTGGAGCCTGGCCTCTCCCATGCGAAAATACTAAAGGCTGAAAAGCCCCTGGCGCGGGATGACAAGATAGAAGAAATTGCAGGAGACGGCAGCAGTGCAATATGAACCGAAGCCTGTTCTTGTGGGCCAGCACAAGTCCGTGTTTGACCTCTCCTCACATGTCCATGGTATGTGTTGTGGTCTAAGGCTGCTTTGCCTGCTGGTAATATCCGTTGTGTCAGGCTGCAGCATGTCTTCTGCTCCTGCCCGGCTGGACCTGCACAGTGTGCCTGTTGCCGTCTGGGATCTGGACAATCTTACACCCGGGCAGGGCACCAGGCCTGACATGGGTGAATTCCTGTCTGCCGGGATAATCCAGGTGCTTCAGGAAAGGGCAGGGCTGGACGTGGTGGAGCGTGAAAGGATTGTTCAGATACTGGAAGAACTCCGGCTCGGATCCGGCGAACTCGCAAGCCAGGATACCAGGCTGAGGCTTGGACGGATGGCAGGAGCCAGGTGCATGGTATTTGGCGGATACCAGGAAATTGGTGGCAAAGTGCGGTTTGACCTCCGGCTGGTTGACGTGGAAACAGGCAAAGTGCTTGCT
>JALWYO010000021.1 GCA_026992735.1 Deltaproteobacteria bacterium | reverse complement strand
CATCGAGTATCTCTGCTGCCTTTTTCATTACCTTTGCGTCACTCTTGCTGCCCATTACTATGGCAACCTGGCAGTTGTCCCTGAGGTGACGCAGGGCCTTCTGGCCGATGTCACGACGGTAATGCATGCCGTCCCATCTTATCCTGGAGACGGCCTTGTAGGCCTTCCTGATGGCATTTTCTATGGTGCTGCCCAGGGCAGTCACGCCCAGCACCCTGCCGCCTGCCGTAACGAAATGCCCGTTTTCCAGCCTTGTTCCGGCATGAAAGACAAACACGTCTTCCATCTTTTCCACCTTGTCCAGCCCTTCTATCCGTTTTCCTGTCTCATACTTTCCCGGATAACCGTCAGATGCCAGAACCACGCACACGGATGCCCTGGAATCCCACTCGAGCTTGACAGCATTAAGCTCTTCCCGCACTGCTGATTCCACTACTTCCAGGAGGTCAGTCTTCATGCGCATGAGGATGGGCTGAGCCTCAGGATCTCCAAAACGGCAGTTGAACTCAAGCACCTTGGGCTGGCCATCCTTTATAATCAGGCCGGCGTAGAGCACTCCCCTGTATGTACGCCCTTCCCTGGCCATGGCCTCGACCGTGGGCTTCATTATCTCGTCCATCACCCTGTCAAACAGCTCCGGGGTAACTACAGGGGCAGGCGAATAGGCACCCATTCCTCCGGTATTTGGCCCCTTGTCATTGTCAAACACTGCCTTGTGGTCCTGAGAAGTTGCCAGGGGCAGGACGGTGCGGCCATCGGTAATGGCCATGAAAGATGCCTCTTCACCCTCAAGGAATTCCTCCACTATCAGCCTGTTTCCTGCCTCGCCAAATGCCTTTTTTTCCAGGACCAGCTCGATGGCTTCGTCCGCCTCCTGCAACGTGAAGCATAGGAGAACGCCCTTCCCTGCCGCAAGACCGTCGGCCTTTATTACCACAGGCACCCCTGTCTCGTTTTTCACATATGCCCTTGCCTCGTCAGGATCGGTAAACACCCGGTACTTGCCTGTTGGTATGCCGTATTTGCTCAACAGGTCCTTGGTAAATACCTTGCTGGCCTCTATCTCCGCAGCCTTACTGTCAGGGCCGAATACCGTCAGCCCCCGGGCCATGAACAGATCAACTATGCCGTCTGCAAGCGGGGCCTCCGGCCCTACTATGGTTATATCTACGCTGTTTTCAGATGCAAAATCAGCCAGCCCTTCAAGGTCTGAAGCCTTTATTGGTACACATTCAGCATGCCTTGCAATACCGGCATTCCCAGGTGCGCAGAATATCTTTCCTGCCCTCGGACTCTGTGCGAATTTCCAGCAGAGTGCATGCTCCCTGCCTCCTGATCCAATAACCAGAATATTCTTTTTATCCATATCAAACTCCCCTGCTCATGTTATATTTGCTCTATTGCCTGAATTCGTGCAGCCTGACATGAGTGAACCATACTGCCTGGCCGATGCACCAACTTAGTAATAACTGCGATGATACTGGTCAAGATCGACATTCAGCCTTATAACTATTCTTTATGATCCTGGAAAACAAAAAAGATACGGAAAACACCCCGGGACTGCTGCAGAACAAGTATCTTCTTACAGTGGTGATACTGCTGGGGCTTTTCAGCATCATAACAATAATAAGTGCCATAAGCACCTACAGGATATCCATAGAAGGCTCCCGGCACCTGCTGGAGACCAGGGCGACCGACATAGCAGTGAACCTGGGATTCACCCTGGAAAGGCTGGGCCTCAGCCCGGACCTGTTCTGCGACCTGGTGGAATCTGACAGGTGGGAGTACCTGGCTTTCCTGGCCCTTATCGACAAGGACAAAACCATAATCCTGCACTCCAATGAAAAACTCATTGGCAGGAAAATAGATGACCCGTCGGTGAACCAGGTATTTCAAAAAGAAAGGATCTTCAACCACTTCGAAAGGCTTGCCACAGGAGAAGAGGTTTTCATCCTGGACTTTCCTCTCAAGCTGCACATCAGCGATATGAACAGGGCCGACATCCCTGCTGACCAGATGGCCGAGGTAGCGCCAGGCATCAGGCAAAAGGCCCTGGAGCCAATGCCTGCTCTAAGGGTCTTCTGCCTCAGGGTCGCGCTCCATCCCTACCCTGCCCGGTCCATTGAGAGACGAGCCAAGTTCCAGCTCATGATGATACTGGCATCACTTGCCCTGCTCTGGAGTCTTGCCCTGTTCTTCATCAGGGCCTGGCAGAAAAACTACCGCCTAGAGGCCAGCCTGGCAGAAAGGGAGAGGATGGCAGCCCTTGGACAGATGGCCGCTGTCCTGGCCCATGAAATACGAAATCCATTGAGCAGCATAAAAGGCTTTGCGCAGATATACATGGAAGATACATCCGATCCAGACCTTCGGGAAGACATGGCAGTAGTGGTAGAGCAGACAGACCGCCTGGAAAGGCTTACCGCCAACCTGCTTGTATATGCCAGGCCAACCGAGCTGCACGTGGAGATGTTCGATGCCCATGAGCTGTGCATGGAACTCAAACGGCTGATTTCAGCAGAAAACAAGGGTATTGAACTGGTCATGAATTGCCAGTCCAAAGAAATCAGTGCCGACAGGGAAAAGCTGGCCCAAATCTTGCTTAATCTCATCCAGAACTCTATTGAGGCACTATCGTCTTGGGATGGTGAAAAGAAAGTAACCGTAGATTTTGATATATCTGACCAAGGAATTGAAATAACCGTCAAGGATACTGGTCCAGGTTTCCCGCCGGGCATGGAGGACAAGCTTTTTGAACCCTTCGTCTCCACAAAAACAAAGGGTACAGGCCTGGGTCTTGCGATAGTAAAAAGGCTGGTAACCGCCATGGATGGGACATTGAAGGCGGAAAATTCCAGGGAAGGCGGGGCAATGGTGGAAATTTTCCTGCCATGGCCGGGAGAAGATGAATAGGGAAAATCAATGGCCATGATAAGCAATCCACATGGAAAACAAATCTTTGTATGCGGGAATTGCGGCTACATCTCTGTAAAATGGCTTGGCAAGTGCCCTGAATGTCTATCATGGGATACCATGGTAGAAAAAACAACGCCTGATACAGTACCACATGGCCCAGACATCCATGGAAGAGGCGGTGATGAACGGCCAAAACCCGTCCGTCTCTCTGAAATTCCTGCAACGGACCAGTCCATCAGAATTCCCATAGGCATAAACGAGCTTGACAGGGTCCTTGGCGGAGGCATGGTGCCGGGCTCCCTGATCCTTCTTGGAGGAGAACCGGGCATAGGCAAATCCACCCTGCTGCTTCAGGCCCTTTCCATGCTTGCAGGCAGAGAACTCGATGTACTTTACGTCAGCGGGGAAGAATCTGCCTCCCAGATAGGGATAAGGAGCCAGAGGCTCAAGGCTGCCCAGGGCGACATGCTTATCCTATGCGAGTCCAACATGGACTCTGTAATAGAGGCCATCTCGGAAAGCAGGCCGGATGTTCTCGCTGTAGATTCCATCCAGACACTCTTCGATCCCCGGACCGGCTCTATCCCCGGAAGCATAAGCCAGGTCAAAAACATCCTGTCCACACTGATGCAGATCTCCAAGGCTATGCTGCTGCCCGTGATCATAATAGGGCATGTGACCAAGGAAGGCGCCATCGCAGGGCCGAGGGCCCTGGAGCACATGGTAGATACCGTGCTGTACTTTGAGGGCGAGAGGACCCATTCCTTCCGGATACTGAGGACAGTAAAAAACAGGTTCGGCCCTACCCACGAGATAGGGGTCTTCGAGATGACAGATTCGGGTTTGAGCGAGGTAAGAAACCCCTCCAATATATTCATGAAACACCGGGTTCATAACGCGCCGGGCTCTGTCATCGTTCCCTGTCTTGAAGGCAGCAGGCCGATACTGGTAGAGATACAGGCCCTGGTAAACCAGTCCTACCTCGCCATGCCTAGAAGAACCACGTCCGGCATAGACGCCAACCGGCTGGCACTTCTTACCGCAGTTGCAGAAAGACACCTGGGTATCAACTTTTATGACAAGGATATATTTGTCAATGTAGCCGGAGGATTCAGGCTTTCAGAACCAGCCGCTGACCTGCCGCTCATCTGCGCCCTGGTGTCCAGCCTGACAGAAAAGGGTCTGGGCCTGGAAACCGCGGTATTCGGAGAAGTCGGACTGACAGGAGAAGTAAGGCCTGTTGGAAGCATGCAGATGAGGATAAACGAAGCCGCAAGGCTCGGCATAGACAAGTGCCTAATACCTGAGGCCGGCACAGACAAGCTCAAGATCCCCGGCACAATGAAAATTAGCAAGATTTCGATGGTTTATGAAATCGGACAGTTGTTGATGATCTCGGAAAAAGCCCGGCCCAATAACGATAGATACAATATACGGTAGCGCCTATCTTGCTAAATGACCAGGAAACCCTTGGGACAGAGGCTTGTGGCAAGCATCACCCCGTTTATATCCCTGTGTTCCATCCAGGTACCTGATGCCCTGTTGCTGCTGTCAAGCCAGAACTCTTCTATTAAAGGTACAAGGGATACATGTTCTTCCACCCTGGACAGGGCCTGCTCCAGGCTGCTGGTACTGCCGTTATTGAGCATGGAATCCCTGTCCTGCTGCCAGTCCCGGACCATCTCTACGCCGTGAAGGCCTATTGACAGGCCGAGTTCCCTGAATGCGAGCCTGCATTCAGCAGGCTGTTCAAGGAGACGGCTGCCAAGAAAGTATCTTAAGCCCTCTGCAGCACCGTTGAGAAGGCTGGATAACAGCTCAATATCTTTCATGTAGCCCGCATTCAACATCCAGGCAACCCAGCATGAATCAAACAGCAGGCCACCAAGCCCCAGCGGATCATCGGTAACAATGTCCATGCCCTGGCATATTTCAGCAATATCCCTGATTTCAGCAGAAAGCTCAGGGTATTCACCTTGATCCATCAGCGCCCTCGGCCCGCACATCTGCAGCTCGTTGTATGTCACGTAGCCGTCCAGGGGATCATGCTGACCCATGGAAGGAACCAAGGGCCGCGAAAGATCCACGCTCATCTTCCAGTACATACGCATTCTGCCATCCACCGGAGATACATAAGTAAAGGCCGCGTGGGCTGTTTTTGCAAGGTCCACTGCCCAGCGATGATATTTCATATCGCCTGTCACCCTGCTGACCCTGTTCAGGGCATGCATCCATTTTGTCAGATAATGATAATATTGTCCGTCCCTGTCCCATTCTGTACCCTGGTCCAGGGGTTCATCCTCTCCTCTTTCAAGCAGCGGCTTGCCTATTCTCAGGCCGCCTATGGTCGGATGTTCCCTTGCTTCCCTGCCATCAAGGCCGCTTATCCATCCTGTCCTGGGATCCTCGCTGCTGAAACGGCCCAGCACGAAATGGACCTCGTCCACGAGCTTCAATGCCAGATCCTGGTATCTCTTCTCGCCGGTAAGCCTGAAAAGCTCGAGAAAGTTACAAACAGCAAAGGCGTCCGTCCAGAGATATCGCTCAGAAGCTGACTTTCCTGGCACAAGACCTGTTGCTTCTGCAAATTCTGTCATAAAGGCTATGGCCTTATCTGTACGAGCATTAGATTTCATGTTTATTTTCTCCTTCCAGTTTCTGTAATATCTGTTCAAACTCTGCACAAGTCATGCCTGCACCAGCCTGGCAATCTTGACATTGGCATAACTCTTCACTAAATATATGATCATCGATCCAGGAAACAACAATATATTGTGTATATAATTTAATCTTATAAAATAACAGAGACTTCGAGGTAATTAATCAGCCTATGGACCAGGAACTCCCAAAGACCAACTTGCCTCTCAGTGACAATGCCCTGGTAGTCCTTGCCAAGAGATACCTGCGCAAGGATGAACAGGGAAACGTCATAGAGACCCCGGAAGACATGTTCAGAAGGGTGGCCGAAACAGTTGCCGCGCCTGACAGCGCTTATGATAAAAATGCAGACACTGGTGCCCTGGCAGACAAATTCTACGAAATGATGACCACCTTTCGTTTCATGCCCAACAGCCCTACGCTGATGAACGCAGGCAGGGTGCTTGGTCAGCTTTCCGCATGTTTTGTGCTGCCAGTGGAAGATTCAATTGAGAGTATATTCGAAACAGTCAAGCATACCGCAATGATTCACAAAAGCGGCGGTGGCACGGGATTTTCATTTTCAAGGATCAGGCCGGAGGGAGATATTGTAAAAACCACCCATGGCGTGGCCAGCGGCCCCATCTCGTTCATGACCATCTTTGACGTGGCTACGGAGACCATCAAGCAGGGCGGGACCAGGCGTGGCGCCAACATGGGGATACTCCGGGTGGACCATCCTGACATTGAAAAATTCATAACTGCCAAGAACAAGACGGACAGGCTCAACAACTTCAACCTGTCGGTGGCACTCACAGAAAAATTCATGGAGGCTGCAGAAAAGGGAGAGAGCTATGCCCTTGTCAACCCCAGGACAGGGCAGACAGTCAGAAAGATCCCTGCATCTGTCATCTTCGACCAGATTGTTCACTCGGCATGGTCCAGCGGGGAACCAGGCATAATCTTCATAGACAGGATCAACCGCTCCAATCCAACACCTGCATTAGGGGAGATAGAGAGTACGAATCCATGTGTAACAGCCGAAACCTTTGTCCAGACTTCCCTGGGACCTCTTCAGGTAAAAGACTTGGTGGGAAGAGACGATTTCGACATAGTGGTGAACGGATGTCCTTACCCGTTGAAGTCCAGGGGGTTTTTCAAGACCGGGGAAAAGAAGGTTGTCAGGATTGAGACGAATAATGGATTCAGCCTGAGATGCACAGAAGACCACAAGATCCTTACGCTTCAAGAAGTAACCCGTGGAGAGATCAAGACCTCGTGGAGGACTGCAGCCTCACTGCGAACCGGTGACAAGATAATCCTAAACAGCCACCAGGACATCCAGCCATGGCCTGGGAGATATCCATTTGGCATGGACGAAGGTTATCTTCTGGGCTTGCTCATAGGTGATGGAACCATGAAGGCAGACAAGGCCATGATATCTGTCTGG
Source organism: Deltaproteobacteria bacterium (assembly GCA_026992735.1). GTDB lineage: Bacteria > Desulfobacterota > Dissulfuribacteria > Dissulfuribacterales > QOAL01 > QOAL01. Next base: position 18,948 of record JALWYO010000021.1, on the reverse strand, counting down.
CTCCCAAGGGCTGTTGCCAATGGCCAATGCCCGTCACTGTCCTGCGGGCAGGCTGCTGTCATGGAAAATGCACTAAAATGTGCCAGAAATTTGCCTCACAGATCTGACTTCAAGGGATGGATGGAAATTCCAGGCAGGAATGAATTCAGACTGAGCCTGGGCCATGTGAAAAAGGTGGCTGAAACCTTAGGAATTTCCCCTGGAAACAAGCAGATAACAGATGAAATTGAAACCTGTTCCTGCAACTTCTACAAGGGATTCCTGCAGGGGTTCTTTGATGCAGACGGTTCCGTTCAGGGCAACCAGAAGAAAGGCGTAAGCATCAGGCTCAGTCAGAGCAATCTCAACAATCTTGAGAGGGTGCAAAGGATGCTTCTCAGGCTTGGCATCTCCAGCAGGATTTACAAAAACAGGAGGCCAGCGCAAAAGAGAATGCTCCCCGACGGGCGGGGCGGCTACCATGCCTATGATACGGCAGCACAACATGAACTGGTAATTTCCATAGAAAATATCCTGAAATTTCAAAATAACATAGGCTTTCGAGACAGTGACAAGGACAGGCGGCTCAGAGATGCCATAAATGCATACAAGAGGACCCTGAACAGGGAAGGATTTCTGACCACGGTCCAGTCAGTAACCAGAGATGGAATGGAAGAAGTATATGATTGCACAGTGGAAGATATCCATGCCTTCGATGCCAATGGCCTCGTGGTCCATAATTGCGGCGAACAGCCGTTGCTTCCATACGAATCATGCAACCTCGGCTCCATCAATCTGGGCAGGTTCGTCACTGACAGGGGAGAGATAGACTATCTTGCTCTTGGAGACACCATCAGGGACAGCGTGCATTTCCTGGACAACGTCATAGACGCCAACAGGTTTCCCCTGGAAGAAATCAGGGAGATGACCAGGAAAACCAGGAAGATCGGCCTGGGGGTCATGGGTTTCGCAGACATGCTCATCAAGATGGGCATCCCCTATAACTCCTCCAAGGCAATTGAGACAGCAGGCCAGCTTATGGCCTTCATAGACAGCAAGTCCAAGGAGGCCTCTACCGAGCTGGCAGAACGCAGGGGCAATTTTCCTGCGTACAAGGGCAGCGTCTTTGACAACCCGGACACACCGTTCATGAGAAATGCCACCACCACTACTATTGCGCCCACCGGGACTATCAGCATCATTGCCAGCGCATCCAGCGGCATTGAACCGCTCTTTGCAGTAAGCTATATACGCAGGGTCCTGGATGGCAGCGAACTGGTAGAAACGCATCCGCTCTTCGAGAAACTCATGAAGGAAAAGGGCCTTTACAGCAAAGAGCTCATGCAGAAAATAGCAGAGGCAGGCTCCGTGCAGGGTATCAAAGAGGTGCCGGAAGACCTGAAAAAGATTTTCATAACCTCCATGGATGTCAGCCCGGATGACCATATCGCCATCCAGGCATCTTTCCAGGAGCATACAGATAACGCGGTATCTAAAACCATCAACTTCCCGGAATGGGTCAGCGAGGAAGATGTAAGGGCAGCCTACCTGCTGGCCTGGCAAAAGGGGCTCAAGGGCCTGACCATCTACAGGTATGGCAGCAGGCCGGTACAGGTACTCAATCTCAGGAAAAAAGAAGGGTCAAAAGATTCGGAACGCACCACCAGTCCCAACGGCAAAATTGCGCCAAGGCCAAGGCCTCTCAGGACCAGCGGAGTTACCGAGAGAGTGAAGACCGGCTGCGGCAACCTGTACGTCACAGTCAATCGAGATGAACAAGACCTTTGCGAGGTATTTGCACAGATGGGCAAGGCAGGAGGATGCGCGGCCTGCCAGATAGAGGCTGAAAGCAGGCTCGTTTCCCTGGCCCTGCGTTCAGGCATAAGCCCACGGGCCATCATCAAGCAGCTTTCAGGCATAAGATGTCCTTCGCCAAGCTGGGTGGAAGGTCAACAGATACTCTCCTGCCCGGATGCCATGGCCAAGGTACTTGCATCTGTGGCAAACGTGGAAGTAAAGCAGGATGATTGCGCCATCATGGCTTGTCCGGATTGCGGCGCGGTTCTGGAGCTGGAAGAGGGCTGTTTCCTGTGCCGGTCATGCGGCTTTTCAAGATGCAGCTAAAGCCTGTAAGGGTTGCCGGTTTGCCGGATATAGGCCATCTGTAATGCAGTATGCCGTAAATGTCCTGTTCCTGCTGTGCCTGAATCTTCTTTTCCTGCCCGGATGCCTTGCGCCAATCCAATGCCTGGCTGGCGACACTCCTGAAAGACCCGAAAAAGCTCAGGCCAGGCTGCCGGGCATCCTCAGCCCCTGGGATGAAAAAGGCAATCCAGCAAAGGTATTTCCTGCCTGCACGCTGATTGTCAAAGTTACCGGTCTTGATCCTCCAAAAGGCATCCTCAGGCTTGCATTGTACGACTCCAGAGAGAGCTATAAAACCAGATCCAGGCCAGTCAGGTCTGTGGCAGTGGAGATAACCGGGCCTGAAATCACCCTCAAATTCGACGGGCTGCCACCTGGCGAGTACGCAATAATGATGTACCATGATGCCAACCGCAACAACAGGTTTGACAGGTTTCTCGGCATGCCAAGAGAACAGTTCGGATTTTCCAACAATGCGCTTCCCGGCCTTGGCCCTCCCGGTTTTGACAAGGTCAAATTCAATCTGTCAGCAGACAAGGTCAGCCTCATAGAGATAAAAGCGCGCTGACACCTGTAATGGATAATAGAGGCCTTGCAGATCCTGCTCCATTGCTGCTGGTCCTAGTGGCGTTTTCCTACGGCATATTCCTGTCAGCAGCGCCTGATGGCCTGCCAGTAGCCGATTTCACCTGCCTAACCATCTTTTCGTGCTTCTGCCTGCTGCTCTTTTTCATGCCGCTGGCAGGCCACGGCCATACAGCCGGAGAAAAAGGATGGCCCCTTACTGCTAAACATGCCCTCTGCCTTGCAGCAAGCCTGCTTATTGTCTTTGCAGCAGGCATATTGCACCAGCAGATTGCAACAGGAAACCTGGATACCAGCCAGGAGATCCTGTCCATGCTGGCTGAAACCGGAAAGGAACAAATATTTTCCGGCGTGGTCATAAAGGCTGCAACACCGGTGAAGAACGGATGCAGAAGCATAATCTATGTGAATTCCCTGGAAGAACCGGGTGGCAGGAAACCAGTGCATGAAAGGCTTGCCGTGACTTTCAAGGGGTTGTCCTGGAACGACCTGGAACCAGGCCAGGCTATACGGTTCCAGGCAGGGCTGAGAAAAGTGAGAAATTTCCGCACTCCTGGAACCTTTGACTACGAGAACTGGTGGGCGCTCAGGGGAATCCGGATAAGGGCATGGTGCAGCAGCAATCTCAAAGTGGTTGACATTCCTGCCAGGGCTGTCCGGATTCCATGGCACATGGTTCCAGGGATCAAGATGGAAAGGGTGAGATTCAATATCACCAGGCAACTTTGCAGCTTTTTTCATGACAATGACAGACAGGCCGTAGCCATTGCCCTTCTTATTGGCTCCAGGCAATGGTTCAGTGAGAGGTTCAGGCAGGAATTCAGCGCATCAGGCCTTGGGCACCTCCTGGCAGTCTCTGGTCTGCACATGGCCATGATTGCAGCCTTTGCCGCTGTCCTGGCAAGGTTTCTTCTTGGCTGCAATGAATGGATACTGCTCAACATGAACGTAAGGGCAATATCCTGCCTGTCTGCAGCCATGGCCTGTTTCATATACGCGGCTGTTGCCGGCTTTTCACCATCCAGCACCAGGGCATTTATCATGATCCTTGCCCTGAGCCTCGCCTTTGTGATGAGGAGACCAGGCACTGCCTTAAATTCCCTGGCCCTTGCCGCACTGGCATTGCTGGTGCTTAACCCGTTCTACCTTTCAGATATCTCGTTTCAGCTGTCATTCTACGTGGTCTTCTTCCTGATTCACTGGTCCAGTATGATTAGACTGCAGGGAAGCAATATCCGTTCAAGGGTGACTCAATTCCTCTTCCTGACAATAGCTGCCTTCTGCGCTGCAGCCCCCATGGTGGCCTTTTATTTCCAGAGATTTACACCAATGGGCACGGCCATGAATCTCGCTGCCATTCCCCTTACAGAATTCCTGCTGCTGCCCCTGCTGTTTATGGGGCTGATTCTGTCACTGTTGCTGCCGTTTGCACCCAATATCTTTTGGCACATGGCATCATACAGCCTCTCCATGCTGTCAGGCATAGTTCACCTTGCAGCCCGCATCCAGGGCATCTATTCCTACGTGCCGCCTCCTTCCATCGGGCAGCTTTGCCTTATTACCGCCTTGTTCCTGCTGGTCCCCTATGCCTGGAAACAGGCCAGATTCAGAAGACCGGCAGCGCTTATTGCCGTATTGCTGGCCATTGTCACAGGATGGCAGCACTATCAACGCACGCACAGGAATAACCTGCTTCTTCACGTCCCTGATGTTGGCCAGGGACTTTGCCAGGTGGTTGAATTTCCCAGAGGGAAAACAATGGTATTTGACGCAGGCGGCATGCGGTCCGAATCCTTTGATATAGGAAAGTCAGTGGTGGCCCGCTACCTGAGACGTATCGGAATAAACAGGATAGACGTGCTTGCAGTGTCACATCCTGACATGGATCACATAGGCGGCATCCCTGCCCTGCTCAGGGAATTTCCAGTAGGCCGGATATGGATGAACCAGGATGCAAATCCGGGATTACCTGCCTACAGAGAAACTATAAGGCTTGCAAGGGAGAAACGCATACCTGTCACGAGATTGGAGAAAATTGCCCATGTAGCTGCAGGCCTTGATCCAGGTACCTCGGTAACGATCCTGCCATGCCAGGAATGCCCACCAGGCAGCCGCAGAAATTCGAGGTGCCTGGTATTTCGGCTCAACCACGGAAATGCACATGCACTCCTGCCCGGGGATATTGAAAGACAGCGGGAGAAACAGATCATCTCAAGAGCAGATGTATCCGCCAAGCTGCTGATAATCCCTCACCATGGCAGCCGCACATCCAGCAGCCCTGGATTTCTAAGAGCAGTCTCCCCGGCAGCGGCAGTATGCCCGGTGGGATACGGAAACCGCTTTCACCTGCCATCCAGGCAGGTCATTTCAAGGTACAGAGAACTCGGAATCCCTGTATTCAGGACAGACATGGACGGGACCGTGGATGTACGCTTGAATGCCAGTGGAAGGCTTGAAATCCATACGTACATGGGCGGAAAGGCCAGCTTCTGAAGCCTGTAAACCCGGGTTATGCAGCTCGCAAGTTTGCCGAAGATGCGAGGCGAAAGGGACACAGTACGTATTTTGATACTTCAAGTCCCTGACAATGCGGCATCTTCGGCAAACTCGGCAATTGCAGAATTTAGGTTTACCTGTTTCTGCCCAGCCCAAGCGCAACCATCACATGGGTGCATCCGTTGAATATGAGATCTACTGATATCACAAGCCCAAGGGCCCAAAGGCCGGAATAAGGCCATGAAATCCCGATCAATATCCCAAGACACAGGGATGCAATCCCCCCTGCCAGGACAATGGGCCAGTCTGGAATCTCATCTTTGTGCTGCCAGGCAAGCACTATCCTCAGCAGACCGCCGGCAAATATGATAACTGCAAACAAAAATGTCAGGGCCAGCGAGGCTGCTACCGGGTTTAGCAGCATGACAAGGCCGCCAAGCGCATAGAGCCCTCCGCCTATTATGTGAAGTACCCTTATCCTACGCCTGGCCTCACCGGCACGGATACCGTCAACAAGCTGGACGATTCCGCCAGCCATCATGAAAAAGGCAAACACAACCACGGTAGAAAGCGTAGACAAGGGTATCAGCAAAAGACCAATAACGCCTGCTGCAATAAACAGACACCCGAGAAGCAGGTGCCACTTCCAGCTTTTTTCCAGTTCATCCCATGGAAATGCTACTTCTGCAAACCTTTCCAGATTATTCATTTTTATATCCTCCTAAATATCAGCATATGCCATTCATTCATTATGGGATATGCATACATTATACCGAATTATGATCTAATGCCTGCTTGCTGCCCTGCATCATAACCAGGGATATTGCTCATGGATATGAAGCATGATATTGGCACAAGCCATCGCATCTGACAAGGCCTCATGATGACTGTCAATCCTGATATCCAGTGCCGTGCATACATCCGTAAGTTTTGTTGGATAAATACCCAGCAACCTCCTGGAAAGCTGTACAGTGCACATGAAATCAACTTCCGGGGAACGGATGCCATAATATTCGCAGGTCTTCAGCAACACTGACCTGTCAAACGGTGCATTGTGGGCAACCAGAAAATCCACCCCGTGAAACAGGGGCTTTATGTCCGGCCAGAGTTCATGGAATGAAGGGGCGTCCTTCACATCCTGCCAGGTCAGGCCGTGAATATGAGTAAACCTGAACCATTTTTCAGGTGGACGTATAAAAAACATTGACTTTTGCACTACCAGGCCGTCTTCAACCCTGACCAGCCCAACTGAACAGGCACTGTACCTGTGATGATTAGCGGTCTCAAAATCTATTGCCAGAAACTTCATGTCAATGATGCAGCCCTTTCCACAAAATTACAATGCCTGGATAATTTATACATCCTCTAACCATGCAGGACAACCAAAACCATAGGTTGGGTTAGCGAAGCGTAACCCAACACGAAATAACCCAACGAAAAAATCAACTCCCAACACAAAACGCACCCTGCCCAGCAGAACCACAAAACACCTCATTCATGCCCAACCGTATCGGGCAGAACAATTCCCGAGCTTCCCCAGTCCCTGGCGACAATACCCTGCCTGATAAATTTATGGATGCTGGAATAGGGCCATTTTGCCGGTTCCCTGCAATAATTGTGTTTTACCTGATTATAATGGATGTAATGGACATGGTGCTCGTAATCCATGTCATCACGAATCAGATGCTCCCAGTAACGGCGCTGCCATATCCCCTGTTCTTTCCTTTTTATCCTGGAAGTGCCCGGATGCCTTTTATGTTCAGGGCCGCAATGTTTCGTAAACCAGGTTTTTATCAACCGCCACCTGACAGGAAAATCATTATCATTCTCAGGCAATGTCCAGATACAGTGCAGGTGGTCAGGCAGTATCACTGCGGCATCCACGACAAATGGCCGTTTTTCCATCACCTGGTAAAATGCCTGGCGCAGGAGGTCAACCGTTTCATCATTGGTGAATATTTTATGTCTATTTTCGGTTACGACGGTGAAGAAATAACGCCCGCCCCCTGTTTTTGAACGGCGATATTGCATTTTCAGTTGTGTCCTGCTGTTACTGCGTTTTTCCAGACCTGCCCGATATCGTAATTATTTACGTGGGATAGATAAAATGTCGGGTTGCCTTGATGTTGTTACGCTTTGCTGGCCCGGCTTGCAGTCTGTTGTATATGCCAGGGAATGTTGGGTTACGCTGCGCTAACCCAACCTACGCTAACCCAACCTACTATTTCGCCTCATCTTTGTCATTGTTGCGAACCCTGTGCAGACTTCCTGACGGCAATAATCCGGGATAATATCAAACGCGGTCGTGCAGTGCTGGAAATGACCAGCAGGGAATTGGATATCTCCATGCATTTGGATCAAAAACTGCCACTTACCGGCGAGGCGCATGATCAATATGTCACCCTTACGATTTCCTCCATGGTAGTGATCCCGGACAGCATCTTCTTGCAGGCATCGTATTTCAGGCTCTTCATCCCCTCTTTCCGTGCCTGTTTCCTTATCTCGTTTTCCGACCGGCCCTTATGTATCATTTCCTTTATCCTGGATGAGACAGCAAGCACCTCGTAGATGCCGATCCTTCCGTAATAGCCCGTGCGCCTGCACATATTGCATCCCTTTCCTTCCCATACCTTTGCCCGCTCTGCCCTGATCCTGCAGCCGAAGGCCGCCATTTCCCCGGCACTGACAGTGGTTTCCTGGCTACAGTTCTTGCATATCATGCGGACCAGCCGCTGGGCCACCACGCCGAGGAGAGTGGACGCGATAATATACGGCTCAAGGCCGAGATCAAGAAGCCTTGTTATTGCACCTGCAGCATCATTTGTATGGAGCGTGGAAAAAACAAGGTGCCCGGTAAGAGAGGCCTGGACAGCGTACCTCGCGGTTTCGGCATCGCGGATCTCCCCGATCATCACGATATCAGGGTCCTGTCTCAGGATATTCCTGAGTATGGTAGAAAAGGTGACATCTATGCTGGGCTGGACAGCAATCTGGTTGAAGTCCTCGTAAACCATCTCGACCGGGTCTTCCACCGTAACAATGTTTACCTCTGGTGAATTCAGGTATCTCAGGGTGGAATAAAGGGTCGTGGACTTCCCGCTGCCGGTAGGGCCTGTCATGAGTATCATACCGTAGGTATTTTTCAGAAAACTCTTGTAGGCCTTGAAATCCCTCTCTGAAAAACCGAGTTCTTCCAGGTTGCTCATGAGTATTGCGGCGCTCTGAAGCCTCAGCACCACCTTTTCCCCAAAGGCCACGGGCACGGTGGAAACCCTTACCTCTGCATCCTCTCCCTTCCAGGACAGTTTTATCCTGCCGTCCTGAGGCCGCCTTTTCTCGGCAATATCCAGCCTGGAAAGCGCCTTTATCCTGGTACAGAGAGCATCATGTACCACCCTCGGAAGCCGGTGTATGGTGTGCAGCACCCCGTCTATCCTGAAGCGGACCACTGATTCATTGCGCTTTGGCTCAATATGTATGTCGCTGGCCCTTTCGTTCAATGCGTACTGAAAGAGATGGTCAACAGCCTTGTTGATATGCTTGTCGCTTGCGGCACCGCCTTCCTTGGAAGAAAGCTTCACGTACTGCTCAAGGTTGGATATATCCACCTCTGGCGCAGTAAGCACATCCTCTGCTGCTGCTATGGACTTGCGAAAATCAAAAAATTCTGCAATTACCCGCTCTATATCCGCCCTTGGCGCCACGACAAACTCGATGCGCGACTGACAGGCCCTCTGGATATCCTCCTTGAGTTCCTCATCCTCTGGATAATAACAGCATATCTCAAGGACATCCCCGTGCCATTCCACGGGAAGAACCAGCCTGGTCTTTGCAAACGATGCAGGTATGGTCCTGGTAACAATGTCTATATCCAGTTTAAGAGGATCAAGCCTCTTGAATCTCCACGCCTTTTCCCTGCAGATGGCCTCCAGGATCTCGGCCTCGGTAAGTAGCTCACCTCCACCTCCTTCCCTCGGTATCTGCAGGGAATCTATCCACTGGATCAGGTCAATACCCCTGCGCCTGGCTATATGGGCCTTTTTTCTCAACTCTGCTGTCTTTTGCCTGGACAGCAGACCATTGCGCTCCAGGAGTGGAAAGATAAAATCAGGCTGTTCATAAAGTGTTTTCATGTCTTGTAGGGTTATCTCAATCTGTTATCATATTAAAAGAAGCGGAAGACGTCTGCCACGCAGGCAGCTGCGAACCATCAGGCCATGTCAGGCGATGGTGAAGCACCAGTTATGATTCACGTTACCAATGCAGGATGGCAAATCAAAACCAGTATGAAAGACCTGAGCCTATCTAAGTATAATTATCGGATCAATGGCAGCCAAGTGATCACAGAATAAAATGACAATACCGGAGTCTGACGAGAAACATACGAAAAAATACTGGTTTGAACTCCAGGTGGAAACCGTCAGGGAGCTTTCGGACGCAATCATGGACTTCCTGGTCTCGGAATTGCACAGGGGAGTGATTGTCCATGAGCTTGAATCCGAAGACAGCTCTCATCCTGAAAAGGTGCTCATAAAGGCCTATCTCACCCAGGAAGACATAGAAGCTGGCACCATGTCCAATATCGAGGTCTATTTCCGCGAGTTGATGGAGCTGCATTCCCAATATTCTCCCATAACCTGGGATACCGGGCATATTGTTGAGGAAGACTGGTCCCAGGACTGGAAAAAATACTTTAAGCCGGTAAAGGTTGGACAGGGCCTCGTAATAAAACCATCATGGGAGACATACGTGCCTGAAGAGCACGAAACTGTAATAGAGATCGACCCGGGCCGTGCATTCGGGGTAGGAACGCATGCATCCACCAGGCTGATGATAGAGGCCATTGAAAACGCGGCATCGAAAGGCATTGTCCAGGATGCCTCGATCATAGACGTGGGCACAGGCACAGGCATTCTTGCAATCGTTGCAGCCAGGCTCGGGGCCCGTGAGGTTATGGCCATAGATATCGATCAGGATGCCGTGGATGCTGCCAGGAAAAACGCACACCTGAACAACTGCCACCAGGTTGTATCAGTGAGCAACACCCCTGTCTGGGAGGTAGAAGGCCCTTTTGACATTGTACTGGCAAACCTTGATATGGACACTTTTCTGTTTCTCTCCAGGGAGATTGCAACCCTGGTACGGCCGGAAGGCATGCTCATCGCCTCCGGCATTATCACAGGACAGGATCGGCGCGTTGCCGATGCCTTTGCCAGAAGAGGCCTTGTGCTGCACTCCAGTACGAGTGACCGCCTCGATCCTGAATGGGTATGCCTGGAATTTCACAGAGAAAAACAGTAAGCGTTCACAGAGCACTATATCTACAGTCATGCTTGTGGAAATAGCGTATCTGCTCACAGGGTAACCGCACCTACGGCGTTGTCAGGCACTTGAAGTACAGATAGGTACGCCTGCGCGTCCTGCAAGCAGATACAGGAGAATTTGCACGGACTTATTGAGAAGTTACAAAATAGCCGGTTAAAAGTGACGGTTTCATAAAAAGTCAAAATGTCACGCAAAGTCGCAAGGCTCGCAAAGATAATATATTGTAATTATAAAAGAAAAAGATTGCGCCTTAGCGTCTTCGCGTGAAAAAACCTGTTTTTACGGATTCATCAAAAGTGAAACCGCCTGAATTTATCGTTGCGCCAGAAAAGTTAGAGGGCCGGGGGCCTGTGATAATAAAAGGCAGGGAACGCCTGCACATGGTCCAGGCAAAACGCCTTGGTCCAGGCAGCCTCGTCAGGCTTGTGGACGGCCTTGGGAAACTGCTGAATGCCCGCATAAAAAAAATAACCCCGGACATGGTGCTTCTCGAAAGACATGGCACTGTGTATTCTATTGATGACCTTGTACCTGTCAGGCTCATCCTCTCAGTCATAAAGGGAGAACGGATGGACATGGCAGTAGCGAAGCTATCGGAAATGGGAATAAAAGAGATACAACCCGTGATCACGCAAAGGACTGTAATGCGCATGAATGTCAACAGGCTCAGGAAAAAACACGAACGCTGGCAGGCACTCAGCCTGCACAGTCTCAAGCAGTGCCGAGGCGTCAAGGCCACGAAGATAATGGAAACCACCACATTGGATAGCGTCCTGCCTTGCTGCCAGGGCTTTAGCACCAGGATATTTTTATACGAGGAAGACGCAGACAACGGCCAGGCCCTTTCATCACTCATCAATGGTGACAGAAATACGTTTCCCCTGGCGATAGTGGTGGGGCCTGAAGGTGGTTTCAGCCCGGAAGAAAAGGAGCTATTCACAAGGCATGGATTCAAGCCGGCAGGCCTGGGTCCCAGAATACTTAGAAGCGAAACCGCAGCCATCTACGGAGCATCAGTGGCATGCGAAGCATTCAGAAACCAGGAGAGCCCATGAGATCAGACCATCATGCCCTGATTCTTGCAGGCGGCATAGGGACAAGGCTATGGCCCAAGAGCCGCAGACACAGACCCAAGCAATTCCTGAAGATCCAGAGTGAGATGACGCTGCTGGTGCGCACAGTAGAACGCGCCCAGGCATTGTTCGATACCTGGAATATCTGGATACTCTGCAAATCTTACCATCTCCAGGAGGTCTTTTCCCAGCTTCCTGACATACCGAAAAGCAATATCATTACAGAACCATGCACTAAGGGTACCGGTGCAGCAGTAATTTACGGCTCTCTGCTCATAGAAGAAAAGGCCCCAGGCGCCACCGTGGCAATATTCCCATCTGACCACATCATCAGACCCATAGACAAATTCCAAAAAGTCATAAGTGCGGGCATGGAATGGGCCTCTCAAAATCCTGCCATGGTAATCTATGGCATAAAGCCAAAACGGCCGGAAACTTCCTATGGCTATATTGAGACGGGAAGCACTATAGATCAATGCAAAGGGCATCAATGCATGGATGTCACCACCTTCCATGAGAAACCAGACAGGAAAACCGCCATGGCCTATCTCGGCTCCAAGAGGTTTCTCTGGAACAGCGGGATGTTTTCTTTTTCCGTCCGGCCTTTCCGCACCCTGCTGGAAATGGAAGTATTTCACATCTGGCAACCCATGCTGGAGCTTGCGCACAGGATGGATTATACAGCCAGAGAACCGCAAACCAGGGAAACGTATTCTCACTTCCCGGAGGATTCCTTCGATACGGCAATCCTGGAAAAGATGGCCCGCTGCCAGGCAGCGAAAGACGGCAAAAGGCCCATGAAGCTCGTGGTTTTCCCCTGCACGTTCGACTGGCACGACATGGGCGTCTGGGAGAGCTATTATGAACTTTCACCCAAGGATGAGAACGGCAACGCACTTGTGGGGAATGCACTCGGGCTGGACTGCAAGGGTGTGCTCATGCTCTCCGAAGGCCCAAACCTTGTGGCTGCAATAGGTGTTTCAGACATGGTCATTGTGTCTGAAGGAGATGCCGTGCTGGTTTGCCCAAGGGATCAGCTGGACAGGGTACGAGACCTGGTAAATGAACTCAAGGACAAGGGCTTTGAGAAATACTCCTGATAAACCCGGGACAAGGGCATGAAACAAATAATCTTACAACCAAATACAAGGTATGCAGCTATTCGGGGAGATCGCATTTCTCCCTGTAAAAAGTTGCATTTTGAGGACGGGCCATGGTAATAGGCTTTGATACCACAGTATTTCCAAAACTCGACTACAAAACACCGGAAAATTTCTGGAAAACCATTGAATATCTCGAGGAATTCTTTTCAATTCATAATGACAGCCTTACAGATGTAATCGCAAGCGCCCAGGCCATGAAAAGATGCTTCGACGAGTTTGATCCGTTCATACAGCACTACACCTCGAGGGTGTGCCCTTACTGCGGCACGGTATGCTGTGCCAACAAGTTCGGCTTTCCTGAATTTGCTGACATAATCTCGTTCTTAGCCCTTGGCCTCCAGGTCCCGGATTACGATCTGGATGTTGACGAAGATGCAATTTGCCAGTTCATTGGAGAAAAGGGCTGCATCCTTCCAAGGCTCCAGAGGCCCTACCGCTGCACCTGGTATTTCTGTGATCCTCTCATGGCACAGATAGATATAGGGCCGATCAAACATTACAGGCAGTTTATTCAGGGAGTGCAGGACCTCAGCAGAACACGTGGAGACGTAATGAGGGCATTTCTGCCTGTCTGGGAAAAACTTGGCAAGGACATCATAACTACCTGAAGACAAGAAATCAGCATGAAGATAAAAGCCAATCAGATAACGGCGCTCAGGATATTGTTGCTTCCCCTTCCCCTTTTTCTATTTTATGGCGGTACTGCCGCCAGGTTTGCAGCCCTGATCATTCTCACGCTGCTTGGCCTCACCGATTACCTGGACGGCCTCATGGCAAGGAAAGACGGTGTAACAACCCTTGGCAAGCTGCTTGACCCGATAGCGGACAAGATCTTCATTGCCGTGACCCTTGTGCCCCTGGCTGACCTGAACATACTGCCGATGTGGATAGTCTGGCCCATCTTCCTGAGAGAATTCCTGGTAACCGAGATGAGAAGGTTTATGCCTCCGGACACCAAGGGCCTGAGGGTAACGGAACTCGCCAAGCTGAAGACCACTATCCAGATGGTCGGTGTAGGCCTGATCCTGCTGACCGACACCTTCCCTGACAGGCTCATTACTATCTCTTTCCTGTCAGGCCTGTTTCTCGCCACCATCTTTCTGGGGATTACCATCTATTTTAAAACCGGCCTTATGAGCAGCAGGCTGAAGTCAGCCATAGTTTTCGAGGTTGTCGGACTTTTAACAGCAGTCATATTTCCTGCCCCAAAAATAAACCTCATATACGGCGTCATCGTTCTGGGCATTACCCTGGTATCCGGCCTGCAATACGTCAAGGCCTGCCTGCCCCATGTTATCCAGGCTGGCAAGGAGGCCTTTTTTCACCTGGCATGGTCCATTGTCCTGCCCCTGCTGGTGCTTGGACTGCTGCCAGCCGCCCCTTCCAGCACGCACCTGCTGGTTGTGCTCATCCTGGCAATAGAATTTGCTGCACAGGGCATAGACATGTGGGCCGTGCAGGAAAACAAGGTGGACATCTCGGACATAAAAAAACAGTACATGGTTCCGGGCCTGATCCTGGCGCCAGTACTGATTATATCCCTGGGAGTCAGGATGACAGATGTCATAAGCTGGTTCCTGATCCTGACATCTGCCGCATCCCTTGCCTACCTGGCAGCAGATATCCGGCTGCACAGGGAACTGTTTTCCAGGGGAGAATTTTTCTGAAATAGGCGTGCTGAAACTTGCCGAGCCAATTTGTTCCCATTATAACATTTAACTTATGTATATTGATTCAGGGCCAGAGGCCAAAAATATAACATCACTCACTGTCAGGGAAGAGATTGAGCTGCGCGAACGGGAAATGCTCAGCCCTCACGCCTGCCTGAGTGCTGAAACAAGAGGAAGACGCTTCGACTCTGCTCCCTGCAATATACGCACTGCATTTCAGAGAGACAGGGACCGCATTGTCTATTGCAAGGCCTTCAGGAGGCTGAAGCATAAAACGCAGGTCTTCCTGTCCCCCATGGGAGACCATTACAGGACCAGGCTAACTCATACCCTGGAAGTTGCAGAAATCGCAAGGACCATATCCAGGGCCTTGAAACTCAACGAAGACCTCACAGAGGCAATAGCCCTCGGGCACGATCTGGGCCATACTCCCTTTGGACATGCCGGCGAAACCATACTCAACGAGATAGTACCTGGAGGATTCAGCCATTGCAGGCACAGCCTCAGGGTGGTTGATGTACTGGAAAACGGGGGAAGGGGCCTGAACCTGACGTACGAGGTCAGAGATGGAATACTCAAACACTCCAAGGGATTCGGCAATATAATACCTAAGATGCCTGGTGAATGCGCTCAGACCATGGAAGGCCGCGTAGTAAGGATTGCTGACGTGATTGCCTACCTGAGCCATGATCTGGATGACGCCATAAGGAGCGGCGTTATAAAGGCATCCTTCGTGCCCGACGACGTTACAAATGTTCTTGGAGATACCCACGGAAGCCGCATCTCCTCCATGATAAAGGATGTCATCTCAAGCACCGTGGTGACAGAAGAGAAGATGGAGCTGGATATAAGCCCGCTTATGCTGAATACCATGCTTGAACTTCGGGCATTTCTGTATGACAACGTCTACCGTGCTCCACAGGTACACAACGAATTTGAAAAGGCCAGGAAGATACTCCAGGAACTCTATGACTATTTCCTGAACAACAAGGATGCCTTCAGCAGGGAAAGATCCAGGCTGTTTGAAGAGGAGCTGTGCATTGACAAAGAACAGACCCCGTACGAACGAAACGTATGCGATTTTATAGCCGGGATGACAGACCGTTACGCCCAAAATCTCTACAACAAGATATTCATGCCGTCTTCTGTCGTATGAGCATGTCTGCACCAGGTCCCCGTTTTCATACGCAGCCACTGCCAACGGCAATTATCATGCTGTTTATTGCGCTGCTCTGCCTCTCTCCCTCTCCGGCCTATGCCACCAAGTCCGCCAAGCAGCCATGGGATATCAAGGCAGAGAAAATAATATTTTTCCACCAGTCAGGCGTTGTCATTGCCCAGGGACAGGTGCAGATAATAAAGGACAAGCTGAAGGTCTATGCAGACCAGGTCCTCTATGACAGGACCAGGCAGAAAATCATGGCATCCGGTCACGTTGTGATCCACATGGACCAGGATGTATTAAGGGGTTCAAGAGGCGAGATAGATCTCAAGACATCTACGGGCAGGATGGATACCGCCACCCTGTATCTCAAGAGAAACAATATACACCTGACAGCCAGCAAGCTGGAAAAGACAGGGCCTGAACAATACCATGCCACTGACGCCACCATAAGCACATGTGCCGGTCCCAGGCAGGCATGGAGGTTCCGCTGCCGCGAGCTTTCTCTCACTGTAAACGGAGAGGCAAAGGCAAAAAACAGCACATTTGATATAAAAAATCTGCCGGTATTCTTTACCCCCTGGCTCTATGTGCCCATAAACCGCTACAGGAAGACAGGATTTCTCATTCCCGAATACACTTCATCCAAAAGAAACGGCATTGGTGTCAATATTCCGTTCTTCCTTGCGCTCAATGACAGCATGGACATGACATTCTACCAGCATCCAATGTACAAGAGAGGATGGATGGAGGGCATAGAATACAGGCATGTCTTTTCTCCGACAGACAAGGCGGTAATCCGGTACAACTTTCTCAACGATGCCAAGGATGACTCGGACTTTAACGGAGATGGTCAGACCAGGGGCAATGACTTCAGGTGGTGGATAAGGGGAAAACTTAATCAACAGCTTCCGCTGGGGTTCAATGCAAAACTGGACGTGGACCTGATGAGCGACATGGATTATCTCCAGGAATTCGACAACGGCCTGATGGGATATGACGCCAGTAACAATGTATTCAAGAAATACTTTCACCGCTCGCTTGCTGACGACGCAGACGAGATAAGGCCCTCAACCGCACAGGTCACCAGGGAGACAGAAAACCTGTTTCTTGGCTTCCACGGCAGGTACAATGACAATCACTACTTTGGAGAACGTGCCTACACGGTTCAAACCCTGCCGAGCTTTTTCATGCGGGCCTTCAAGACAAGGCTGTTTCACTCTCCCCTGTATTACCAGATGGATTTTGACTACACGGACTACTGGAGGGAACAGGGCACCAAGGAACACCGGATAAAGATGGCGCCGGGGTTGAGCATGCCGGTAAATCTCCTGGGCTGGGGGGACCTGGTGCTGACAGGCAACATGGAAAACAGCATATATGTTGCCTACGGCGAGGAAACCACAGGCGACCGACCTAACGACACCGAGGACAAATTACGTTACCGACTAGAGGCAGACCTTAGCAAGACATTTGGCAGGACATACCACCCAAACGGACATTCACTATGGCGCCACAGTATAATACCAAGGGTTCAATACCTGTTCACACCTCATGAGAACGATGACAATATACCCAAGATAGACAGGCAGGATTACCTCAACAAGGTCAACCGCCTGAGGTTCTCCATGCTCACCTTCCTGAGCAACAAGGGAGATCTGGGTCATGGACATTTCTCCTATTCTGATCTTATCAGGGTCAAGATACTGGAAGACTATAATTTCAAGAAGGCTCCCAGCCAGCAGCTTGCCGGTGATATGCCGGACCGCAGCCTTTCAGATCTTTACGGCGAAGTGGAATTTAGGCCGTTCCTGAACTTTTTCATGAGGTACGATACTACATATAACTTCTATGGAGATGGTTTCCGGACCCACAATGTGCGCTGGCACTACACCGGCTACCTTGGCAGCACCATTGACTTGGACTACAGGTACCACAAACTGGCCGATATAAACGAGCTCAACCTCGACTTGATGGCCATGTTGACCCACGGCTGGTCATTCATGTTTCATATCAAGCAGAACTTCGAGGAAAGCCGCCAGATAGAATCGCGCTATGCCCTTCGCTACCAGTCAACATGCTGGGCAATAGAAGGTAAGGTCAAGACGGACTCTGATGATACCTCTTTCCTGGTCAACGTGGAGCTCCTTGGGATCGGAGGCTGGGGAACAGGAAGCTTGAAGTAAAACAAACACGGCAGCCTTACCATAATTAAAAAGTCCGTTTAAATTTGCTGTAATGTTTCTCTGTTTCCTGTAACAGGAAGAGATGTGGTCAGCAACTTGTTCTGCCGTCTTATCAATTCCATGGAGGATTTTCTCTACCTGTTTCGTGGTGATATTCCAAACAATGTTGTCAGGCCGGAACCAGAACACTCTGAATAGAATCCAGTAAAGAATCACAGACTACATCCGAACGCTTTGATTTAAAAAATTTTTTCTCACCACGAAGTTCACGAAGGACACGAAGACTAAAAAAATATTGACATGGACAGCTACAGTGTTTTTGAGGCAGTGCTTGACCAAAAATTGCTTGACAGGTTGACAGATTGCTCCAGCATGTAGATAATGTGATAAATGATGAAGAAGACAGCGTCCGTATTTATCCCATGTGTGCAACCCGTGAAACACGGTATAATGATTCTCGGTAAGGGCAAGGTTTTGGCAGATAAGGACGTGTATATTTTGTAAAAGTGCGTATTTCCAAGATTTTTGTTTATATTTCAGTAAGTTGCTGGCTTTTTTAAAAAGAACAAAAAATAGGGGGAGGTAACAGTAAAAGGCTTAACTATTTGAAATATTTTATAATTTGGTCGGATTAGTATGGCCGTATATTGGCTTGAGGGACATTCTGAGAATGTGAAAAACAGGGATTACAGAAAATGCATATCTAACTCTCTTAATTTACGAGCAAAAAATAGGTACCTGTTGCACTACTAGACCTGATGAATAAGGGATTGAGACTTCAATGTATTGCTGCTGCACATACCACGGAAACACTTTGTGTTGCACTACTAGACCTGATGAATAAGGGATTGAGACCTTGAATTTGCGGTTGATAAGCTGCACACCCATGTACGTTGCACTACTAGACCTGATGAATAAGGGATTGAGACGCTGAATGGCCGTGATAATACGTCCTTTTTTCCCAATAGTTGCACTACTAGACCTGATGAATAAGGGATTGAGACGATTCTCGCCATTGTACAACCGGCATGTTTTTTGCAGTTGCACTACTAGACCTGATGAATAAGGGATTGAGACTTGTTATCAGTCGTATCAAAAAAAGCACCCCTAACATCATGTTGCACTACTAGACCTGATGAATAAGGGATTGAGACTGTGTTGCTT
>JALWYO010000020.1 GCA_026992735.1 Deltaproteobacteria bacterium | reverse complement strand
CCTCTATTCCTACCTTGGCCTTGAACTCAGGATTGTAAATTTTACGCTTTTTTCTCTCGGTCATATTTATACCTCGGCTCTTTTTATAACAGCTTAAACTACTGTCCAAAATTTGGGGTCCACTTTAATCCACTGCCACATCATGGGGGTACTGCTGTTTGGTGGCCGTAACTGTATGGGTGCTCACATGGTGGTAAAAATTGCATCCGTAGCCTCCTGGATCACATAATCCTGGGCTTCATCAACCGCATCTTAGGTAACCTGTTAGGCTGTGCCCGATGCAATTGTATTGCCTGTATCATTGGATAGAGGCGCGTCTATGGCGGCGCAAACAAAGTGGGCCGTGGCATTTCTGTTTCGATATGAGGTAGAATAGACAGGAGCCGTATACGAGGCCCGTACGTACGGTTCTGTGAGAGGGATGATGTGGCAGTATTGCTGCCTCACCCTACTTGGTGTGGCTATTACGAGGTAAATTGGTCTTGGATGGATCAAGACAAACAGATGCATTGCGGCTATTGACATCGCAGATTTTCATGGGTATTTTTGGGGCTTGTCAATTACAAAAACAGTCCGGATGCAAGGGTATCTGATAAATGAGTTGTCTGTATCCGGCCATTGAACTGGAGGTTATTTTGTCATGCAGGCTGTAATCAAGACGGGGGGAAAGCAATACAAGGTCTCTCCCGGAGAAGTTATAAGAGTGGAAAGGCTTGATGGAGAGCCTGGTAGTGAATTGGAACTTTCTGAAGTGCTTATGGTAGTGGATGGAGACAATGTCTCTGTAGGAGATCCCGTGCTTGAGAACGCCTCTGTAAAGGTCAAGCTCGTAGAGCACGGCAAGGCAAAGAAAGTTGTGGTCTTTAAGAAAAAGAGGCGTAAGGGTTATAAGGTGAAACGGGGCCACAGGCAGCAGTTTTCCACCATTGAAATCCAGGAAGTAAGGATTTAAGGAGGCTTAATCATGGCTCATAAAAAGGCTGGCGGAAGCTCTAAAAACGGCAGAGACAGTAAGGGGCAGAGACGCGGAGTAAAACGTTATGGCGGCCAGGTAGTCAAGGCCGGAAATATCCTGGTGCGTCAGCTTGGCACCAGGTTTCACCCTGGCAAGAACGTAGGGCTTGGCAGGGATTACACTCTCTTTTCCAAGATTGACGGCGTGGTCAAGTTTGAGACCAGAAGGAACAGGCAGCTTATCAGTGTGTATCCTGCCTGATTAAAAAGATTTGCTCCGATTATCCGACCCGCACCGTGGCTGCGCAGCCATATGTGCGGGTTTTTTTAGTTGCCGGTTACAGCTTAAGCGGTTATCTGTCAAACCCCCTGCTAGGGTTGGGATGCTGCCTGCCAAAACATCAGACAGGGTAAAATCGGTTGTTTTGACGTTTCAATATTCGTCACCACTGATTAAGAAGTCTTTTCCATGTTCCTGACTATTCTGGATGCAGGTATGTAAAATTTGTTAAGGTAATCTTTCATCATGCGCCTGGCACTGAACACTGGAGAGACACTTACCATGGCCTCTTTCATCATGCGAATCCAGCCTCCAGGCCGTTTCTGCTCATCCAGTGTATAGTAAAGAGGCACAATTTTCTGTTCAATAGTGTCATAAAGGGCCGCTGCATCTGCCTCGTCGTTTGATACATCTCCGCCGAATGCCCAGCCATTTTCCCCGTTGTATCCTTCTGGCCACCAGCCGTCCAGGGATGAACAGTGCAATGTGCCGTTGATACTCGCTTTGATCCCGCTGGTCCCGCATGCCTCCATGGGCAGCACAGGATTATTGAGCCAAACATCGCAGCCCCGAACAAGGTATTTTGCCAGGCTTTCCCCATAGTCTTCCACAAAGGCGATGCGCCCCCTGAATCTGGGATCCTGGGCAGCCTTGAAAATGCGCTGGAGTATCTTTTTGCCAGGATTGTCCGAAGGATGGGCCTTGCCGGCAAAGATTATCTGCACAGGGCGCTCAAAATTGTTAATAATCCGGTCCAGACGGTCAAGATCATGTAGAATCAGATCCGGACGCTTGTAACCCGTCATTCGCCTGGCAAAACCTATTGTCAGTATATCCGGATCCAGCATTACCCCTTCGGCCATGGCTACCAGCGGATCAATTCCCTCATCCGCCCATTTTCGGCGTACCAGTTCACGGATAAAGTTAACCATGCGCACCTTGTAAATATAATGCAGATTCCATATCTTATGGTCGGAAAGATCCTGGATGCGCAGCCACAAATCAGGCTCAGCCTGCATGTGGCTCCAGTTTTCTCCAAGCGCCCTGTCTAATTCTTCGAAGAGTTCATCTCCAAGCCAGGTAGGGAGATGTACGCCATTGGTTACGTAATCAATGGGAACAGATGCGGTGTCAGCCTGGTCGAAAACATTTTTCCATATCTCTTTTGTCACCTCGCAGTGCTTTTTACTGACGGCATTGATATGATCGCACATTTTGAGTCCAAAAACCGTCATATTGAAACCCGACTGAGGTGCATCGGGGTTAAGGCCGAATCGCATAAACTGTTCCTTGTCCATGCCAAGACGCTTCCAGTAATCACCGAAATAGTGGCTCATCATGTCAAAGCTGTAGACATCTGTAGCAGCCTGTAGCGGTGTATGAGTCGTAAATATGGAAGTGGTCCTCACCCGCTCAAGAGCGTCTTCCAGGCCTATTTTTTCATTTTCGATAAGGGTGCGCACCCGTTCAAAAAGGGCGAACGCAGGATGCCCTTCGTTAAGATGCAGAATGGAATATTTCACACCAAGCACTTCGAGAACGCGATAACCTCCTATGCCCAGGACGATCTGCTGGCGCAGACGCTGGTGTATGTCAGGTGTATACAGATGCGAAGAAATCTGCCTGTCCCATGGATCATTCTGATCGATGTCTGTATCGAGCAGGTAGAGGGTCACCCGTCCTACATTGATCTTCCAGATCGTAGCGAAGACCGGGGGATCGATAAATGGAATCTGTATGGTGAGATGATTTCCGTCCTTGTCCAGGACTCGTTCTATAGGGGCAGTATCTTTGTCAATGGTCTCATTGGCACCATTCTGCCAGCCGTCACTTCCGATAACCTGGCGCACATAGCCTTCAGGATACATGAATCCAATACCCACCATGGGCAGGCCCATGTCGCTTGATTCCTTGAGGATATCTCCTGCAAGAAAACCCAGCCCTCCAGAATAGATTGGAATAGAATGATGCAGCCCGTATTCTGCACAGAAATAGGCGATGGGCAGGGGTTCCTCTTCGGAGTATACAGTCTTGTCGTTCATGTACTGCTTAAAAAGAGCCCGGACATACCTGTATTCCCTCATAAAGTTCTCATTTTTGCAAAGGTTCTGGAGTTCTTCTTTGTGAATCTTTTTCAACATTTCAATGGGGTTCTGGCCGCTTTCTTTCCAAAGATACGGATTTAGCAGTTCAAAAAGCCCTTTACCCCTGGGATTCCATGTCCACCAAAGGTTGAGTGCGATCTCTCCCAGGCCGGCAATCTCCTCGGAAAGTTCAGGAATGGCAATATTTGTGGAACCGTCTTGCTTGATTTTTTCCATTGATCTTCTCCAGTTAATACTTCTATAGCTGGGTTAAGGGGGCCATGTAATTGTCGAGACCATCAGGGCAGCATTAGGGCAAGCCCATTGCTGACTGTTCGCAGGGTCATGCCCTCGTGTTTCCATAGCGATCTGGGCACGCGGTCCATGCTGTAGAGAATCTGGTAGGCCTCCCAGGGTTTGTGTTCAAGCAGGTATTCCAGATTTCCAGCTGGTTGATGGAAGTTAAGTACCAGGGCGTGAAATATGTTGTGATCATGCATTAAATCGAACTCCATCTCGATGGTGTAATAGGGCGTTAAATGCTATTAAAGTAAAGATAGTTACCGTATCAGGTCAGTCAAGTAACGCCCCACAGGATTAGGAGTTTTGATGGCTGGCATCAATTGGTCTCATGACCGGCGGTTTTTTTTAGGCTTCAGGATGATACCTGCCAGGGGCGGGATGGTCAGGCTCAAAGAAAAGGGGCGCCCCATCCATTCCTTTTCTTCAGCAACAATATCCATTCCACCGTTTCCAAGATTGCTTCCCCCGTAAAAAGCGGAATCGGAATTAAAGATTTCCTGATATTTTCCCCCTGAAGGCACGCCTACCCGGTAATTCAGGCGGGGCACTGGCGTAAAATTCAGGGCAATAACAAGAAAATCGTCCTTCTTTTTCCGGATATAGGTGAGCACCGATTGCTCTGCATCGTTACTGTCTATCCATTCAAATCCATTCCACTCAAAATCAAAATAATAAAGAGGGGCAAGGCGGTCACAAAGGCTGTTAAGATCCTTGACAAGGGTCTTTATCCCTTTATGTAGTGGGTATTGCAGTACAAACCAGTCAAGCACGCTTGAACTGTTCCATTCACTTCCCTGACCAAATTCACAGCCCATGAACAGAAGTTTTTTCCCTGGATGGGTGAACATGTATGTATAGAGGAGACGCAGATTCGCAAATGCCTGCCACTCGTCTCCTGGCATCTTGCTCAGAAGGGAGCCCTTTCCGTGTACTACCTCGTCGTGGGAAAAGGGGAGCAGAAAATTCTCTGTAAAGGCATATAGGAGACTGAAGGTCAGCATGCCATGGTGATATTTTCTGTGAACCGGGTCCTTGGACATGTATTCAAGGGTGTCGTTCATCCAGCCCATATTCCACTTGAGATCAAAACCAAGCCCGCCTACATAGGTAGGCCGGGTGACCTGGGGCCACGCGGTGGACTCCTCGGCCATGATCAATATTCCTGGAAATTGTCCATGCGTTACCTTATTTAATTCCCTCAGGAATTCTATTGCCTCAAGGTTTTCCCTGCCGCCAAAGCGGTTAGGCACCCAGTCCGTTCTGGAATAATCCAGGTATAGCATGGATGCCACTGCATCCACCCTCAAGCCATCAAGATGGAATTCCTCAAGCCAGAATACGGCGCTGGAAAGCAAAAAGTTTTTTACCTCGTTTCTCCCATAGTTGAAGATTAGGGTAGACCAGTCGAGGTGTTCCCCCAGGCGGGGATCTTCATGTTCATACAGCGGTGTACCGTCAAACCTTGCAAGGCCGTGGGCATCTTTTGGAAAATGGGCAGGCACCCAGTCCAGGAAAACGCCTAAGTCGTGCTGGTGACAAAAGTCCACAAAAAATCGGAAGTCGTCAGGGGTCCCGTATCTGCTCGTGGGGGCAAAATACCCTGTTGTCTGGTATCCCCATGAAAGATCAAAAGGGTGTTCTGTAATGGGAAGCAGTTCTATATGCGTAAATCCCAATTCCTTTACATAGGGAACAATGCGTCTTGCAAGTTCCCTGTAGTTAAGGAATTCTCCCTCAGGTCCCCTCTGCCACGACCCGAGATGCACTTCATAAATGGAGATCTTGGAGTGCTGCCAGTCAAAGGATTTCCTTGCCTCAAGCCATTGATCATCATCCCAGGAATGGCTTGATTCATCCGGTATGATTGTCGCCTCCTTGGGCCTTTTTTCAAACTGTTGACCGTACGGGTCTGTCTTTAGGAAGACCATGCCAGTGCTGCGGTTTCTGATCTCGTATTTATATGCCCCGCCAGGTGCCAGATCTGGGATGAAAAGTTCCCAGACTCCATAATCTGCTCGAATCCTCATGGGATGCCTTCTCCCGTCCCATGAATTGAAATCGCCAACCACGCTGACACGCTCTGCATTTGGCACCCATACAGCAAAGATGATCCCTGGTATCCCATCCACTTTGTGTTTGTGCGCCCCTAGAATCCTGTATATGTGCCAGTGTTTTCCCTCTGCAAACAGCCCCAGGTCAAATTCGGAAAGCAGAGACGGAAAACTGTAAGGATCATAGTATATATGCTCCAAGCCTTCTGAATCCTGCCACCATATCCTGTAATGCTGGGGAAGGATATCCTGACTCCCCTTCCATTGGAAAATATCGGTATGCTCGACACGTTTCATTTCCTGGTCGGCATCCAGGATACGGACATTTGATGCTCCAGGCAAAAACGTGCGCACTATCACCTGACCGTCTTTGTCTTCATGTCTTCCAAGAACAGAAAACGGATCATGATGACGCGCCTCTATTATTTTCAATAGATCACTGTCTAATTCTTTATTTATCATATCCCAGCACCGTATCTTTATTAAATTCAGATGATATGCCTCAAATGACAACAAAACAATTCATCTATAATTTCGTTAAGTTATCGTCGAGATACAGCCAAAAAAATATCCATCCACGTGACGAGTTTCAGTACAAAGGCATCCAAAAATATCTATCAACAATATTTTTATCCCAAACTACGCGGAAATGATAGCAATTTTTATGCAGCCAGTGGATGATTTTACCGCTCGTAGACAATATCAACAAATGCTGAACAAGACTGATCGTAAGATTCTCAAGGGAGCCAGGTTTCTTCTTTTGAGCAACTATGAAAATCTTGAAACAGGCAAGAAAGCACGTCTTGATGAATTGTTACAGCTCAATGAACCATTATCCAAGATGCATCTGATGAAGAAACAACTCCGTCTTTTCTGGGATATGGAGACAAGACAGGAAGCCAGGAAGTTTCTCAATGCCTGGGGTTATGAAGCTATGAGATCGGGTATTCCCGCACTGGCAAAAGGAGTATTTCAAACTCCGGCTGTATCACCTGCTTCAGCAAAGGTACTCATTATTCGCATGAACCATTTTTGTGAGGTCACAGGGTGAGGCTCAATTATGATAAAATGCAGCATGTCGAGCATATTCCTAAAATGGGAAGAGGATGGCCTCGTACTGAGGAGATAGCCTGTAGATTGCAGAAGGTTTTGGTCCGCCTTACATCCGGGGAAATAATTTCACTTTTGACAAAACAATCGTTATCATATAAAAATGATTCGGTAAGGAGCTGTCCATTTCTGAAGATAGACATTCATAATGAAAAACTTTCAAAGTTTTGCCGCCGCCACCATATCCGGAAACTTTCCTTTTTTGGATCTGTGGTCAGAGATGACTTCGGTCCTGCCAGTGACGTGGACGTGCTTGTTGAGTTCGAGCCGGGGGCGAGAGTAGGGCTGATTACGCTTGCTGGAATGGAAATCGAGCTTGGACGTCTTCTCGGACGCAGGGTGGAGATGCACACGCCAAAGGGCCTGAACCCTCATTTTCGCAGCGAGGTGCTGGATGTGGCAGAGGTCCATTATGAGCAGGCGTGATTATAGCTTAAGCCTCAGGGACATGCTTGATCATACTCGGGAAACAGTGAGGCTGCTTGGGAACACGAGCCGAGCGCAATTTGCCAGTAATCGTGTCATGCAGCTTGCGCTGACCCGGCTGGTAGAGATTATCGGCGAGGCCGCCAATCGCGTTTCAGCAGAAACCCAGCAAAAAGAACCAGGCATTCCTTGGGCACAGATCGTTGGCATGCGTAATCGCTTGATTCACGGATATGATGTTATCGACTATGACCTGCTGTGGGATACGATAACAGTGGACCTTCCTCCCTTGATCTCATCCCTGGAACTGCTACTCTGTTCCAGAGAAAAAGGAAAGTGCGTTAACCCTACAACGATACTTACTATTTCTATTCGCGCTTTGCGAGATTTTTGCGCCACTGCGAAAGATATGTAGCTGATTTTGTAGAAAATGCCGGGGGATTCGCTAAGAGCACTATAGACTCTTTCATGAAGAAAGCTGAACAACTTCCTCCATCCACAGATACTTTTTGACCCTGTTGCGGGATATCCCAAGCAGGCCGTTGCCCTCTTCGTATAATGCCTTGATCTTGTGAATCACAACCCGTTCCTTCAATGTCTACCTCCCATCTTTTTTTAATTGTTCAGATATGGAAGTTTTACAGCCAAATAATTATTAATGTGCCCTCAAAGAGGGGGGCAAAATTATTGGCCGTAGGCGGGTCATTTTAAATGGCCATTAACAAACAGATATAATCGTGATGATTTCATGGAGGATTTGAAAAAGCCTTAACTCTGGATTCAAGATGTTATGAAAGATTTTATAAGTATTAGGGGGGCTGCCGAGCACAACCTCAAGAATATATCAGTGGACATACCTCTCGGTTGTATAACTGTAATCAGAGGAGATTCGGGCTCTGGGAAATCCACCCTTGCATTTGATGTCCTCTATACTGAGGCAAAAAGGAGATATCTGGGTGCTATCAGTGAAGACTGGATGAATATTTATCATCCAAGGGTAAAGATAGTAGAACCTGCATTAGCATCTATTGCCTTGCAGCAGCATTGCTACAATAGGAATCCCCGTTCAACTGTTGGCACGTTTACCGGCTTAATTGATGTTTTGAAGGGTGTCTTTGAACTGGCTGGGGAGGCATTCTGTAATAAATGCGGGACTAAAATAAATGTCAAAACACCTGAACAGGCATGCAGTGAATTGATGGATCTGCCTGATGGCACAAGGATTATTATAAAATCTCCTGTTGATTCGGAAGAAGATCCTGGTATCAGGACGGTCTTGCAACAGTATATAAGCAATGGTTTTGTCCGCTGTATGGTAGATGGATCTATATGCTATCTTGATGATTTACTTGGCCGGAACGATGATCTTCTGTCCAAAAAGATATCAATTGTTGTGGACAGGATAATAAAAAAGGCTGGCATCCGGGACCGTGTTATTGACTCTCTCAAACAGGCTTTGAGCCTGAGTGGAGTGGCTGAAGTAGATCTGATATTAAAAGGGACATCTACAGATAGCGCAGCTTGCGACAGCGTGGTTTTTTCAGACACTCCCGTATGTATTAACTGCATGTCTGGAAAACAGGCCGATGTTTCCAGGAATACTGGAAATGACGAAGGACTTCCGTTTTCTTTTACTGAAAATTTTATCCTGAAAATTGACGGTCATGATATTGACCAGATCATGTCCTTTGCCATGCAAGAGCTTGGGGAAAAATTATTGGCCTGGCAGAAGGATTGGTCAATAAACAGGCGCAGGGAATATCAAGCTGCTGCCATGGCTGCTTATGAAATGTATCGGGGCGTATCTACCTTCTTATCAATGGGACTCGGCTATCTCAGCCTGAACAGGTCTATTCCCACTCTATCTACTGGTGAATTGTTGAAACTTAGACTGGGTTCAGTTCTAACCAGAAAAATGTCAGGGATACTCTATGTTCTTGATGAGCCTTTAGGGGGGCTTTCAGATAATGAGAAGGCAGTAGTTAGAGACAAGATAGGCCTTTTGAGAGATAGCGGGAATACTCTGGTGGTGGTGGAACAGGACATGGATCTCGTGCGCAATCTTGCTGACTATGTCATTGAACTCGGCCCTGCTGCCGGAGAGTTTGGCGGAGAATTGATATATCAAGGCCCTGCGGATGACTACGTGAATGACAGAGAGGTTATCTCCAGGCCAGCATCCATCTCCGGGAGTAAATCCATGGAGCTGCTCCGGGTCGCTGGGAATAAGGGCCAAGAGGGCATGAGATTTGATCAGTTTGTGAATTTTCAGATCGAGGGGGCCAGGAGGCCGCTCAAGTCAATCAGTGTGCGTTTCCCTGCAGGCGTGCTTACCGGCATAACCGGCCCATCCGGCTCTGGCAAATCATTGCTTTTAAATGCAATTGTTACATGCTCCAAGTCAGATCGTACTGTTACAAAGGAGGAGCAGGGTCAGGACTCGATCAAGCCTTGCTCAGACATATTTCAACAGAATGTCCTGTTTATGGACGATGCCCTTCCACGTGGTTCCCGTTCATCCATGGTTGCTACATATTCAAGGGTTTACAGCCATATTGCCCACTTGTTTGCAAGGACACCTGCTGCCAGGGCCCACGGTATCTCTTCAGGTTATCTCAGTCTGTCAAAAAAGGGAGGCCGCTGTGACAAATGCAAGGGGACCGGTGTATTGACAATGGAACCAAAATTTCTGCCACCTGTCACGTTTACCTGTCACGCATGTTCTGGGAGGCGTTTTTCAGAACAGGTATTGTCTGTCAAGTATAAAGGTATTGATATGTGCGAGGTCCTTTCCACGACAGTGAGTCAGGCCGCTACATTTTTCCGGAACATTCAAAAGATCAGACAGCCTCTGGAGGCTTTGGAACGCAGCGGATTGGGATATCTGCAGCTTGGACAGCAGATCAGTAGTTTGTCAGGAGGGGAAAGGCAGAGGCTTAAACTGGCTACTGTTTTATCAGGCAGGAGCATAAAGAAGCCGTCGCTGTTTATACTGGACAATCCGGCCAGGGGGTTGAGCTCCAGGGACATCAGCCGGTTGTGCAGCCTGTTATATGATTTGGTGTCAGAGGGCCATACTATAATTATGGCAGAAAACAACAGGCAGGTATTGGAGCATTGTGGCTGGATTATAGAGATGGGGCCTGGAAGCGGCCCTGATGGCGGTGAGATTGTTTACCAGGGACCTGCGTGAATCGAGCCCAGTGAGACAGAGAGAGGTCAGGTTTCCTTTCCAGGGTGATTTTGCTGGTCTCCCATGGTGAGTCTTCTAAGCAGTATCTGAAATACCATGAGAAAAAAGGTCATGGGAACCGTGGAAAGGCCTATGAAGATTCCAAGATATGAAAATGTTTCGGGAAACTTTTTTATAAAGGTAACCAGGACAACTCCCGTCAATATCAGTCTTGTAAGCACGCCTATGTAATATACCAGTGCTGTTCTGAATTTTACTATCCTGTTGGTATCCCTGAATGTCCCAAACAGGTTGAGGTTGGCAATCACGCCTCCCAGCAGGATGCCCTTGACGCCTTCGGGAGTCCACCAGATGTTGGCAGCTGCCACAAGCACTGCCAACATGGCCCAGGAAGTGATTATAAATCTTTTTCCAACGCCTTTATCTATGTCACCTTGCCAGATAAGCATTATTGTTTATTAGAATCTTGCTCCTTCTGATAGCCTTCTTCCGAGCGTCTGTCTTCGTCTTTCTTCATCCTGTTGCCCAGCACATATAGATTTCTTATTCCTCCGGCAAGTCCAAACAGGAAAAAGATGATGGTCATCCAGGGATGTGTCTTGCCATGAAACACGTCTTTGTCAAGCCAGTAGCCGAACCATACACCTGCGAATGTGGAGAATACCATGGCTGATGCCATGTAGGAAACCCTGCTCAGCTGGCGCAGCATACTGTGCAGGTGTTTTTTGGTTGCGGGTTCCATGATTAGAGAATAAAAAAAGCGGTGAGGCTATCCACCGCTAAATAGGTATCCTTCAATAGAGGCTGCCCGGATTCATCCAGGCAGCCGTCATGTCTTTGGTTGTTATCCAAGAAACGGATTGGCGTACAGGGCGATCAGACCGATAACCAGAGCGTAAATGGTAAATGTTTCGATAAGGGCAAATGTAATGAACATAGAAACGGTCAATTTACCGGCAAGTTCGGGGTTCCTTGCGGTACTTTCCAGCAGACCGCGTGCACACTGACCCATGCCAGCACCACATCCACCGCCAGCACCACCGACTGCAATACCTGCAGCAAGAAGTGCACCCGCCATGATCATTGGGTTAGCAGCAGCAGCTCCGCCCTCTCCCGCAGCAAGAGCAACAGCGCTCATTGCCAATACAAACAGCAGACTCAGTCCTGAAATAATTAAGCTTTTCCTTTTCATCAAACTCCTCCTTTTTATAATTATACCTAAAAATTTAATGTGCTTCGCCCATTGCCTCTGCACAATATGTTACAGGCAACACTACGAAAATGAAGGCCTGCAGCAAACAAACCAAAACCCCCAGGAGCATAATTGGCAGAGGTGCCAGGTATGGTCCTGCCATGGTGAACAAGAGCCCAAGCAACATTTCCTTGGACATCATGTTTCCAAAGAGACGAATAGACAGTGAAGCTATACGGCCTGCATGGCTAAATGTCTCTACTACTAGGAAAAATGGCGCCATGACCTTGATGGGGCCCATGAAATGCTTGATATACTTGAAGCCATGAAACCTGATGCCAAGAGCATGGTAGGTTACGATTGCGATGAGCGTACAGCCCAAGGTTACATTGAGATTGGCTGTGGGAGACATAAATCCCGGGATCAGCCCCATGTAGTTGGAAATGAAGATCAGGAAACCAAAGGTAGCTACCATAGGGTAGATAATCAGAGCCTTGTCCCTGGTGCCAACCTGTTCGATTATGAAATCTTCAAGGCCCTCAACATACATTTCCATGACATTCTGCACGCCCTTTGGAATCATCTCTATATTCCTGGTGGCAGCCTTTGCTATCAGGATACAGATGATCATGGCCAGATAACTGTACTGCATGTGCGGCGCCAGGATCTGGTCCAAAGGTCCGCCCTGGCCAGGTTCACCATAGGCTGGAAGCCCGAGGGCATTTAGAATGATAGGTAAAAAAAGTAACGGATGTTCCATGGCGACGATGCCTCCTCCATTAAATAGTTATGAACTCATGAGAAAACGTTTACTGACATGCTACTGACAGCCAATTTTTGATATATAGGCTTGTTTCCCCTTAAGTCCCTATCCCTTATTTTATACCATGAGGCCCTTGATGTTAACCGGCTCTGGCGCCAGCGGTGACTGAATCAATCCTCATTTTATGGATGTCAGACACCTATTCAGAGGGCCTACACTTGAGAACCAGTTTTTATCATAAGGGCATCCTGGTGTCAATAGTAAATAGTCAGATGTTCTTTAATCGAGTGAATGCCGATTCAGCGGCATCGAGTGTAAAGTCAAGGGCATCCCAGTTGTGCGCCAGGGATACGAATGCCGCTTCAAACTGGGACGGGGCCAGCCATATCCCTTCTGAGAGCATATTTCTGTAAAATGCAGCATACATGTCGGTATCTGATTTCATGGCATCCTGAAAATTTTTTACAGGCTCCTGCTGCCCGAAAAAAGTGGTCATCATGGAGCCTATGCGTTGATTTACGCATGGAATGCCGCTATCTGTTGCGAGCTTTTTCATTCCTTCAGCGAGGTAATCAGCCTTTTCCTTAAGGCTTTCGTAAAAGCCAGGCCGTTCGAGTACTTCAAGGGTTGCGATTCCTGCAGCGGTCGCCAGGGGATTTCCGGAAAGGGTGCCAGCCTGGTAAACAGGGCCAGACGGGGCTATCTGCTCCATGATCTCCTTTTTGCCTCCATAGGCTCCTACAGGCAGGCCTCCGCCTATGATTTTCCCAAGGCATGTAATATCCGGCATTATGCCAAAGTATTCCTGCGCACCGCCTGGGGCGAGTCTAAAACCGGTGATGACTTCATCGAATATAAGCAGGATATTATTTTTACTGGTCTTTTCTCTTACAAATTCCAGAAAACCTTCGTCAGGCAATATTACTCCCATGTTGGCAGGCACTGGTTCCATAATCACGGCAGCAAGCTGGTCGGTCTCCTGTTCAATGGCCTTTTCAAGGGCTGATCTGTTATTAAATGGTATAGAGATAGTATTTGACACGATCTCTTCGGGTACACCAGGGCTGCCGGGTATCCCAAGCGTGGCTACTCCTGAACCGGCCTTTACCAGGAAAGAATCGGCATGACCGTGATAGCAACCGTCGAACTTAAGTATCTTTTTTCTGCCGGTGTAACCCCTGGCAAGGCGGATAGCGCTCATAGTCGCCTCTGTGCCAGAGTTTACAAGCCTCACCATTTCAATAGAGGGCAGCATGTCCACGATTTTGTTGGCAAGGGCGACCTCTCTCCAGGTGGGTGCGCCAAAACTTGTTCCCTGGGCAAGTGCCTCTGATACTGCGGATACCATATGCGGATGGCCATGGCCCAGAATCATTGGACCCCAGGAGCATACATAATCTATGTAGGAGTTGCCGTCAGGATCATACAAATAGCACTCCTCTGCCTTCTCTATGAAGACAGGATCACATCCTACTGACATGCAGGCCCTGACAGGACTGTTTACACCTCCGGGTATGACATCTTTTGCCATGGTGAAAAAATTGCTGGAAAGCAGATTGTGGCTCATGTTGTTAGTTCCTTTGTCTTTATTTTTTGTCTGTTTCTATAAATTTAAGCCAGGATCAGGCTGAATAGAGCTTTGCTCAAGACTCGTGACAGGATAAATTACGCATGTGTGGAACTTTACCCTGAATCTTTCCGGGCTTTCAAGATGAGAATGATCTTTTCCGCTATTTTTTCATCCATTTTGTTGCTGATGCCGCCTTTGACAGGGGTGTTCCTGGCAGGATTGCCAATAGAACGCTACCTTGAATTTCCTCCCAGGACCATGTATGTGAGGCATGCTGGCGCAAGTTGGCCCGTGTTTGCAGCCCTGGCCATTGTTCTGTGTCTGTTCCTTTACCCTTTTGTCAGCAGGTTTCTGGCCGCATCTCCTGGAGCCGGTTCCAGGCACTCCGGGCAACGCTGGTCTTATCCCTGGTGGGGCAGGATAGCCCTTGCAGTGTGCCTGGCCTCCTGGCTTCTATCATGGACCAGGTTTCCGTGGTTTCAATCATTCCAGCCATATACGTTTATTCCCTTGTGGTGCAGTTTTGTCTTCGTGTTGAATGCTGTCTGTCACCGGCTCAAGGGCAGCAGCCTTGTGGAAAGGCATCCCTGGCGTTTTGCCGCACTGTTTCCCTTGAGCAGTATATTCTGGTGGTATTTTGAATTTTTGAACCGGTTTGTCCAGAACTGGCATTACCTCGGTGTGGATGATTTTTCTCCAGCAGGATACTGTATCACTGCCAGCCTGTCCTTTTCTACCGTGCTCCCTGCAGTGCTGTCCATGAACGAGTTGCTGAAGGTTTTCCCCAGGTTTAAAAAGGCATTTGGCAATTTCGTTTCCATCAGGATGAGTCATCCGGTTGCGGTTGCAGCAGCTGTTTTATTCTTTTCTGCCATTGGCCTCCTGGCCATGGGCATCTTGCCTGATTTCCTGTTTTCTCTTCCCTGGGTTGCCCCTCTTATAATAGTTACAGCTGTAAATCGGCTCCTTGGCCTGCCTACAGTATGTGAAGGCATTGAAAACGGGGATTGGTCAGGTCTTTGCCGTTTGGCTGCAGCCGGCCTGGTATGCGGCTTTTTTTGGGAGATGTGGAATTATTACAGTTATGCAAAATGGATCTATTCTATTCCATATGTAGGTCAGCTCAGGATATTTGAGATGCCGCTGTTGGGATATGCTGGTTATCTGCCATTCGGTATAGAGTGCGGCCTTGTATCAGCTGTTATCTTAGGGCTGAATCCTGTCCTTCACAGTGAATCATGCAGGTCAGGCAATCATGCACAGACGGGTCATTTGCCGGGCAATGAAGATAGCAACGATTAAGCCTGGTTGATGGACAGGTGTAAACATGGTAGCCTCACGCAGGTTTTTTTTATCCTTTAGGGCTTAAATTCGAGGAGTTTCAGTATGGAATTCGAGGCGGTCATAGGTCTTGAGGTGCATGTCCAGTTGAAGACCAGGAGCAAAATTTTCTGTTCCTGCTCTACTGAATTCGGCGCCCCCCCTAACACGCATACATGTCCGGTCTGCCTTGGCATGCCGGGAGTGCTTCCAGTACTTAATCGCAGGGCAGTTGAATATGCGATGCGCATGGCTGTTGCCACTAACTGCACCATAAACAGGAAAAACCTGTTTGCAAGAAAACATTATTTTTATCCTGATCTTCCCAAAGGTTACCAGATTTCACAGTATGAGTTGCCCCTGGCCGAGAATGGATGGGTGGACGTGGAGACAGACATGGGCTCAAGGCGTGTAAGGCTCAACAGGATTCACATGGAAGATGATGCCGGCAAGCTCATCCATGATGAAAACAGGCCCGTGAGCCTTGTGGATCTCAACAGGACAGGCACACCACTTATCGAGATAGTAAGTGAACCTGACATACGGTTTCCCGAAGAGGCCTCTGCCTATCTCAAAAAGATACGGCAGCTCGTCAGGTATCTTAAGATTAGTGACGGTAACATGGAGGAGGGCAGCCTGAGGTGTGATGCCAATATCAGCTTGAGGCCCAGAGGACAGGAGACCCTTGGCACCAAGAGTGAACTCAAGAACATGAATTCCTTCAAACACGTGCAGAGGGCCCTGGAATACGAAATACGAAGGCAAACTGCGGTGCTCATGGATGGAGGTGAGATCGTCCAGGAAACGAGGCTTTATGATGCGGCAAAGGGCGTAACCCATTCCATGCGGGGCAAGGAAGAAGCGCATGACTACCGCTACTTTCCTGATCCGGATCTCGTTCCAATTCATGTGGAAGATTCCTGGCTGGAAGAGGTGCTGGCCTCCATGCCCGAGCTGCCGGACAGGAAAAGGGCACGGTTCGTAGAAGAATACGGGCTGCCGGAGTATGATGCAGCCATACTTACATCCAGTTATGACCTGGCTGACTATTTTGAAGCCTGTGTGGCCTTGTATCCCGGAGCTAAGAAAGTCAGCAACTGGATCATGGTGGAGCTGATGAAATTACTCAAGCTTAGTGGCTCGGATATAAATGACTGTTTAGTGACGCCCGACGCCCTGGCTGAGCTTCTGAAGTTACTGGAAAAAGGTGTGATCAGTGACAAAATAGGCAAGAAGGTGCTGGAGCAGATTTTTGAAAATGGTGGCTCTCCGTCCGAGATCGTGGAAAGGCAGGGGCTTGCACAGGTAAGCGATATTGGAGAATTGCAGCAGCTGGTGGAAAAGGTCCTGGATGCCAATCCGGCAGAGGTGGAAAAATACCGTTCCGGCAAAAAGAAGGTCTTTGGTTTCTTTGTAGGGCAGGTTATGCGGGAGACAAGGGGCAAGGCAAATCCAAAGACGGTGAACGAACTTCTCAGAAAGATGCTCGGCAGTTAGACATGGAAGATATTACAAGAATGCTTGAAGAGGCTGGCAGCCGGGTATGCCCCATGAAATGGGAGCAGGGTGTCTATTATCTGCTGGACCAGAGACTGTTACCCTTTGAGGAGGAATGGCTCCCCTGCAGGACAGTGCGGGATTGCCTGGCTGCCATAAGAGATATGGTTGTCAGGGGAGCGCCTGCCATAGGCATAACGGCTGCCTTCGGGATGGTTCTTGCTGTGAGGCAGGCATTGGAAGAAGGGAAAGATGTCCCGGAATTCGCTACTGTATCAGGTGAAGGCCTCAAGCAGGCACGGCCCACGGCAGTCAATCTCAGGTGGGCAGTTGACAGGATGGCAGAGGCCATTTCTTCATCGCATGGAAATCCTCTGGCAGAGGCAGAGGAGCTTGCTGTTTCCATCTGGAAACAGGATGTGCAGGCGAATATCCAGATAGGTAAATTTGGAGGTGCACTTCTTCCTGACAGGGGCGGTGTGCTTACCCATTGCAATGCAGGCGCCCTGGCCACAGGAGGATACGGGACGGCCCTTGGGGTTGTCAGGGGAGGTTTAAGCCTGGGTAAGGAGTTCTCGGTATTTGCAGACGAGACGAGGCCCTGGCTTCAGGGAGCAAGGCTTACTGTCTGGGAGCTTATGGCCGACAATATTCCAGTATTTCTGAATGTAGATAATGCCTCTGGTTTTCTGATGAGGACAGGCAGAGTGAATGCCGTTGTTGTCGGAGCTGACAGGATTGCGGCAAATGGGGACGTTGCAAACAAGATAGGGACATACAACGTTGCAGTAATGGCCAGAGAGAACGGAAT
Source organism: Deltaproteobacteria bacterium (assembly GCA_026992735.1). GTDB lineage: Bacteria > Desulfobacterota > Dissulfuribacteria > Dissulfuribacterales > QOAL01 > QOAL01. Next base: position 64,068 of record JALWYO010000020.1, on the reverse strand, counting down.
CCCGTTTTACGTGGCAGCTCCTGTCTCCACCCTGGATATTTACACGCATTCAGGGGAAGAGATACCCATAGAAGAGAGAAACCCTGATGAAATAATCATGTTTGGCAGGATGAGGATTGCGCCTGAAGATACGCAGGCAGTAAATCCTGTCTTTGATATTACACCATGGGAGTACGTAACTGCTATCATCACGGAGAAAGGGGTACTGAAGCCGCCTTATGAGCCAGCCATTGCCAGGGCAGTCTCTTGATCGCTTTGCAGGCAGCGTGGCAGACTGCCTGGATGCCTTTACTGTGGCCTTGTTTGTCGTCGAGGCCAAGAGCAGGCGCCTTAGGCTCAGGGCATTTCACAGCCTGTCTGATTCCATCATTCCCGGGGCTGTAATAGGCGAGGGCAAGGGTTTTATTTCATGGGTTATGAAAAATCAGCGGCTGCTGCATGTCCCATATTTCAGGCGGGACAGCAGGACCCTGGGTTTTTACAGTGCAGACAAGGGGCTAAAGTCGTTTATGGCAGTGCCCCTTCCAGGGAGAATGGGAGTGCTGTCCGCTGACAGCAGGTCACGTTATGCATTCTCAAGCAAACACGAGCGCATACTGGAGGCGCAGGCTGTTGTTGCATGTGAACTCCTGGAGGCAGAGAAGGCAGCAGGCCTGCTTGATTTTTATTCGTCTGTCCTGAAATGGCAGATGACAGAATTTGATAACTGTAGAGAGGCCTTGTCCGGCCTGCTGGACTTGCTGGGCCTGGACACAGCGGCTGTTGTTCATCACTTGCCTGGAAAGCAGTTCCTGGTGGTGGAGGAGCTGATAAACAGGGGAGATCATCATCTGCTTGAAGGGGGAATTGCGTGCAGTTCGCTGCCAGGCCATGAAGAGTCTGTTTGCCGTGGCCCCCAGGACGGGTGTGATTGTTTTAACAGCATATTAAGAGATGTAAAGATAGGCCTGAACGAAGGTATTGCAGGCTGGGTGGTAAAACACAGGACTGGTATCCTTTTGGAGAGACGGCATGAATCCGAAAGACAGGGCAGCCTTCTCTGCCGTGACGAACCTTTCAGGTTTGGTCCTGTGATTCTGGGTGTCTTTATCCCGTGTCGTGACCAGGATATAAGGGCTGATTATGGTTTTGTGTTTTCAGGTGATGCTGACATGGCCCTTTGGCCTTCAAACATAACCGAGATAATAGAATTTTTGCTTAAGGATGTTGTTCCGTGGCATTAGGAAATTTGAAAAGGTTTATAAAGCAGGATGTTGCCCTGGATCTTGGCACTGCCAATACTCTTATTTTTCTGCAGGGAGAAGGCATAGTTCTTAATACGCCGTCTGTGGTAGCCCTTGACCAGGACCATAATGTTATCTCTTTTGGCGGAGAGGCGCGGAGATTTCTTGGCAGAAATCCACCTGGAATAAATGTTGTAAGGCCGCTGAAACACGGGGTAATTGAAGATTTTGATGCAGCAGCCCTGTTTCTTCAGTCTGTAGTGGATGCTGCCAGGAGGGTCAAGCCTGTTTTTTCTTCCAGAATCGTCCTGTGTGTGCCATCCCAGCTTACCCAGGTAGAAAAGAGGAGCCTTCTTGAGGCAGCCAGGGGCGCAGGTTTCAGCAGGATTTCACTCCTGGAAGAAGTCATGGCCGCTGCCATCGGTGCGGGGGTAAACGTGGCACAGAAGGAACCCAGCATGGTGGTGGATATCGGCGGTGGCACTACTGAAGTGGCAGTTATTGCAGAGATGGCCTACCTTTTTTGCAGGTCGAGGAGGATTGCAGGTGATGAAATGGACAAGGCCATTGCCCATTTCATGCTGGAAAGGCACGGATTGCGCATCGGCCCCATAACTTCGGAGAGAGTTAAATGGGAGATTGGCTCCACTGCAGCTTCTTACGAGACTTTTGGCAGTACCATGGAGGTCGCTGGTCAGGATGTAGAGGAAAAGATCCCCTCTTACAGGATAGTAACGGGTCAGGAGATACAGGAGGCCCTTGCAGATACTGTTGACCATGTGATAGCCTCGGTGACGGATTGTATCTCTGCTTTGCCACCCGGTCTTATAGAGTCGATTGAGAAAAGCTGCATATTGCTCACAGGGGGAGGAAGCCTTCTCAGAGGGTTCCCTGATCTCCTTGAAAAAAGGACAGGTATTAAGGTTTGTCAGCCGAAGTCTCCTCTTACATCAGTGGTAGAAGGAGCAGGAAAAACCCTCTCGAATTTTGAATTTTATAGCCCTGCCTTTGCAAATTAATATGGCTCCGGGAATGCTTTTCTGCCATTTCCTGCAGAGAGAAAATATAGAGGATGGCAGCGCTTTCATGCATCCTGCGAGGGTAAGCGCTCACAGGGCACCGCATCTGATGTGTTGGCGGGCGCTTGAAGTACAGGGAGTACGACTGCGCGCCCGCCGCCTTACATCTGCGGCACCCTGTGAGCGCTTACAGAATGGGAATATATACAGTAAAGCCCATTGGAACCTGTGATCAGTTACCTGCGAGGTAATCATCAATGGAAAGTCAAACCCCTTATATCTCAGTAGTGATCCCTGTTTTTAACGAGGCGGAGAATCTTCCCGAACTCTTGCAGAAGGTGAATTCCAGTTTGGAGAGCATGGGCAGGCCTTTTGAGATAATCGTGATAGATGATGGCAGCACAGACAATACCAATATATTGCTGAGGGATCTTAAGGCCAAGTATCCAGCCCTGAAGGCCGTTATATTCAGGCGGAATTTTGGCCAGAGTGCCGCTATGACCGCTGGTTTTGACCTGGCTGGCGGCCAGGTTGTGGTTTCCATGGATGGAGACCTGCAGAATGATCCTGCTGATATTCCCATGCTCGTGAAAAAACTGGAAGAGGGTTACGATATAGTCAGCGGCTGGCGCAAGGACAGGAAAGACGCCATGCTGTCCAGAAAGATACCATCAAGGATAGCCAACAGGCTTATAGCCAAGACCACCGGCGTTGAACTCCATGACTACGGCTGCTCTTTAAAGGCATACAGGCAGGAGGTTGCCAAGAATCTGCTGCTCTATGGGGAGCTGCACAGGTTTATCCCTGTTCTGGCCAGCCTCCAGGGTGCCAGATATGCAGAGGTAGTGGTCAGGCATCATCCAAGGTCTAGAGGGAGCAGTAAATACGGCATCAGCAGGACTTACAGGGTTATACTGGATCTCCTGCTCATGTTGTTCTTCCAGAAATTCGCAACCAGGCCCCTGCAGTTCTTCGGGTTGACGGGTGGGCTCATGCTGGCCGCAGGCATTCTAATAGAGTTGTATCTCACCTTTCTCAAGCTGTTCATGGGCATGGATATAGGCAACAGGCCCCTGCTTATACTCGGAGTCCTCTTCATTATTTGTGGTCTGTTGCTCTCTGGCATAGGTCTTTTGGCAGAACTCATAATCCGTACCTATTATGAGGCCAGCGGGAAGCACATCTATTTTATAAGGGAAATCATACAATGAGGGTCATCTGTTCAGGGTTGTTGCATCTGCTGCCGTGCATATGTGATACTCTGTGAGTAGATGCAAACAGCTTTTTAAAACGCAGCTTGTCTTCCTGGTGGGTAGCAAATGAGACAGAACATGCATGGCAGGCAATCCTGGATTGCTGAAGCAGTTATCTGACGTGGCGGGCACGAAGGCAAAGGCCCTTTTAAAGGCGGTTTTCAGGGCAGCAGTCAGCATCGGGCTGTTGCTGTGGTTGTTCAGGCGGGTTGATGTCGGCAGTGTATTCTCTTCTTTCGGAGCAATTGCGCCAGGCGTATGGTGTTCTGCCTTTGCCCTGTATCTCCTGTCACAGGTCTTGAGCAGCATAAGATGGTCCATACTGGCAAGGGCTCTGGGCTTCTCTGGCAGGATGATTACATACCTGAAATTCTATTTCGTGGGTATGTTTTTCAGCCTTTTTCTTCCATCTGCCATTGGCGGGGACGTGCTGAAGACCTTTTTTCTGGCCAGGGGAGAGAAAAAGAAATTGAAGGCAGGCTACAGTATCCTGTGTGACAGGCTGGTGGGTCTCTGGGCAATGTTCCTGCTGGGTGCTGGAGCGGTCATTATCTCTCCGCAAGAGCTTCCCCGAAGGTTCGGCGCCATGTTATTGATAACTGCCTGTGCCATGACCTTTGGAGTTTTGGGCATGCCCCTGGTGAAGAAGATGCTTGCCATCTTCTTCCCAGTGCTGTCCGAACGGCTTGATTCCATGCTGGTTTATTGGAGCCATCCCCGGGTTATTGCATCGGCCTTGACACTTTCTCTGATGCTTCAGTTTTGCGGAATGTATGCTGTGTACCTGCTCGGTCACGGCCTTGGCCTTCCATGCACTCCGGAATTCTATTTTTCATCTTTTCCCTTGGTGGCCCTGCTCACCATATTGCCTATAAGTTTAAGCGGTCTTGGCATAAGAGAAGGCGGGTTTGTCTATTTCATGGGGCTGAAGCATGTCCCTCCGGAAAAGGCAATTACCCTGAGCCTGGGTTTCTTCGCAGTCCAGGCTGCTGCAGCACTCTTGGGAGGCATCGGTTTCCTGGCGGGTGTTCACAGAGAGGGCCCGAAAGATGCCTGATGCACGCCAGGCCATGGAAGGCATGCTTAATGAAAGAGATGATGTCTGCTGGAGTATGTTGTTTTGGCTGGTTTTGCTGGCAGTCACCCTGTTCAGAATATGGTTCCTCTATTGCCTGAAACTGGACCTGTCTCCGGATGAGGCCTATTACTGGGACTGGTCAAGGCATCTTTCATGGGGTTATTACAGCAAGCCACCAATGGTGGCCTGGCTAATATGGTTTTTCAGCAGCATGTTAGGGCACAGCAGCTTTGCCGTCCGGCTGCCTGCTGCCCTGCTTGGCTCTGTTACTATTGTATGCCTGTATTTCCTGGGAAGGTGGATGTTCAATGTGCGCATTGGCTTCTGGGCTGCTATGGGTTTTCTGGCAACTCTGGGCTCTGCACTGGCCTCTATGATAATGACCATAGATGCGCCACTCCTGTGTTTCTGGTCCCTGTCTATGGCCGCAACCTGGAAGGCGTGGCGTAGCAGCTTTGACGATAATGGAAGGAGTATAGCCTGGTGGCTGCTGGCAGGGTTTGTCACTGGCCTTGGTCTTTTGAGCAAGCAGACAATGGCCGGTTTTACCATCGGCATGATATTGTTTCTCTTGCTGAGCATGGAGGGCAGGAGGTTATTGACCAGCCGGTTTCCATGGATATGGCTTATAACCCAGGCCCTGGTGATATTTCCCGTGCTCGTATGGAACTATCATCACGGCTGGATTACTTTCCAGCACACAGCCCATCATTTTAAACCCGCCTCTGCCGGTTTCCCGGATTTCCAGACGTTTTTTGAACTCATGGGAAGCCAGTTAGGTATAGTTACTCCCGTTATATTCGTCCTTATTACAGTGCTTTCGTTATGCCTCTTGTGGCAGCTGGTCTGCGGCATGTTGCAGCGGAAATCCTTGCACCTTCAGGCTCATGAGCATGTCAGGGCATATCTGCTTGTCTTTGGCATACTGCCCTTGCTTGCAGTATTTATCCTGGCCCTGCGCCAGAGGATAAATGCTAACTGGCCCGCCCCATTTTATCTTTCATCTGCCATCCTGGTTTCTTCCTGGGCCATGGGTGGCCTGGACTGCAGGAGTGCTGTTGACAGGCTCAGGAAGTTCTTTGTTCCCGGTATCGGGCTGGGCCTTGCGCTTGTAGCTGCATTTTACCTGCTTCCTGTGGCCCTGAATGCCTTTGACCTGGCTGGCTCCAGGCTGGACCCTACTGTAAGGCTGAGGGGATGGCATGAACTTGGCCTTGAGGCAGGCAGGCTCCTGGAACAGTTTCCCAGTCCGGGGAAGGCATTCGTGGTGGCCAGGAGGCGTCAGACAGCAAGCGAGCTGGCATTCTATATGCCGGGGCAGCCAGAGGTTTACAGGTGGAATGGCAGGAAGAGGCACATTACCAGCCAGTATGAACTCTGGCCAGGGCCGGTTGACAGAAAAGGGCAGGACGCCCTTATGATATTTGAAGATGCCTCCGAGCTGTCAGAGGATCTGGTTTCATGCTTTGAGCAGGTGAAATACATGAAGAAAATTGTCATTCCCCTTGGGCATGGACATGAAAGAATATTTTATGCATACCAAGGTGTGCATATGAGGCACTGGGCAGACCGATGACCGGGATAGCGGGGTATCTTCAGCAGGTTGACGTAAAGCTGCTCCTCCTGATAAATCATGCAAGGAGTCCGGCACTGGATTTTGTAATGAAGACCGTATCTGACTTCAATCTTTTTTTACCCCTGATTGCTGCCTTCATTATATATAGGCTGGTGCGTGGAGGAACTGCCGAGAGGATCATGTGGATAGTGGGTATTTTGGCCGTTATCTCCAGTGATGCCATGTGTGCCAGGGTTCTGAAGCCAATTATTGGCAGATACAGGCCGTATCTGGACATAGATGGTTTATATGTGTTCAAAGGCCACAAGTGGCTCATTATTGATCCGGGTCTCAGGAGCGGATTCAAGCCAAGCCTGTCATGGCCCTCATGCCATGCTTTCAATATCTGGACTGCTGCTTCTTATATTTTTGGCTTTCGAATTGCAGAGGGATTGGCAGTGGCACTGCTTGCAGTCATGGTCTGCTATTCCAGGGTTTATCTGGGGGTGCATTATCCATTAGATACCCTTGGAGGCATGATACTGGGCATTTTGTGGGGGCTGCTCTTTGCCTGGCTGGCAAGACTTGCTATCTCAGCAATGGACAACAAGGCGTCATGAGCAAGCCCGGAGTTGACGAGAGGATTACTTTCTATAAAAATTTTTTCAATGCTACAATATAAGCTCTGTTCTTGATATAATGGCATAAACCAGGAATGTTTTCAGGCCCTGGCTGAAATAAAAGGAGGACAGGTCAATGTGTAAGATGCGGTATGTTTTGGTCTTTCTGTGCTTTACGGCATTATTTGTCGTTACGGGGGTAATCAATCAGGCATTTGCATATAACTCTCTGAAATCCGATTTCAGCGGCTGGTGGTACGATAGATCCGCCCCTGGCACCGGGGTTTCCCTGGAGTTTGACGATGAAAACCACTGGCTTCTGGCCTGGTATGTCTTTGATCAAAATGGCCTGCCCGTCTGGTACACAGCTTCTGGAGAAATAACAGATTCAACCCATTTCAGTGGCAGGCTCTTCAGATGGACCGGATGGCCATGGGGACAGCCATATACCCCTCCCTATGCCGAGGAGGCCGGAGCAATCCAGGGAGTTCTGTCCAATGGCCAGGATAAAAAAATCGAGTTGACATGGACATTGAACAATGCCGGGTCTGGTGTCATGAACCTTGTAAATTTCATGCAGAATATATCGCCAGATCAGCCGGATTCAGGAGGTTTTACCGGCTGGTGGTTTGTGCCCCCATTTAATGGCATGGGCCTCTTTGTAGAGGCCCGGGGAGGAACCATGTTCATGGCCTGGTATAATTACCGTGACGATGGTTCGCCAAGATGGTTGACCTCCAGCGGCGATTTCCCTGAAGGATCCTTGGTATATCAGGGCACATTGTCATTATGGAAGGGTGGCCAATATCCTGGAGGCCCATACAGGCAGCCTGAGGAATTCAAAGACCAGGGAGACATCAAGCTGACATTTATTGATTCATCAAAGGGCCTTCTTGAGATAGGTGAAACAACTTTTGAGCTGGAAAAATTCTTTTTGAGGACCGATTCAGGATGTTTCTGCATACCCTATAAAACAATTACCATTGATGGAAATTTTGATGATTGGCAGGGCCTGCCTGTTTTGGCAAATGATATGATTGGAGATACTGCTGATGCTGTCTATGATGTTAGAAGGGTTTATCTTGCAAGAGATAACCAGTTTCTTTATTTCAGAATAGATCTGCGGGAAGATCTGGGAGATTTCCATGCATTTACGGGATACAGCAAGTTTGAATCATACGACCCGACAAGCAGGATTTACAGGATATTTTCTGTTGCAACAGATCAGAAGCATTTTGGCGAGGTTTCAATCCAGAATTTTAATGGCGGCTCATATGAGATCACCAAGTATTATCCTCGCGGTTTTTCCGCAATTACCAGGAACAAGATGGAGTTTAAGGTAAGGCTTTCAAATACGTCTGATTTCGATCTTGGGAGAAAGTACATAAGGGCTGTAGTTCATAATGCAGATCTTGACCTTGATGACTCGACATTCAATGTATTGATTGAGGAATGATCAATCCCAATATGAAGTCATTCAATAATTACGGTTTGCCCGCAGGAGCCTGTTGCATTATGAGGATGTTGTGCCAGTCCAGAATATAATAGAAGAGGGTGCCGGAGAGCGCAAAGATGATGAGGCCGCATAGTACGTCAAGCACTATGGATGGCCGGAATTCGTTATTTTCTATTTCTTTCTGGACACGGACATAGCGCAGCAGGGAAAAAAGGCCTAAAAAAGCCCCCATGCCAACGAGCATTACCCCTAAAAGGTTGGATGTTGCAAGGGAGGCAAGCCGGGAAGGCCTGCCTGTTCCCATTTCTGCCCAGAGGAAAAGTGAAAATTTTTCTACCAGAAAACCGAAAGACATGATCGCTATGGAGGTGCGTATCCATGCCAGGAATGTCCTTTCATTTGCCAGATGAGTCTTTCTATTGCCGATATGGCTGTTTTTCTCATGTGTTTCCAGCTGGTTGTGTCTATGGTAGAAAAACAAATTCTTATGTAACCTCCTGAGTGACTAATCACAGGTCAAAGCACTTTCTCTGTATAAATGCCTTTGTTGTGTCAATATATGGCAGATGCGGCATCCTGTGAGCAGCTATCTCCAGCGACCCTGGTTTCAGTGTTTACGAGTGCAGCCTTAACTTTAAGGCCTTACTTGGGCTTTACCACTGTTACGGGGCAAGGCAGGTCTGCAGACAGGAGCTTAAGCGGAACTTCTCCCATTGCCACATCTATGATAGATGCATGTTTGCCATGGGAGCCCACTACTATCAGGTCTGCCCCCTGTTTTCTGGCCGCATCAATTATTTCCTTTACCGGCTTTTCTCCCTTTATTACCTTGCCTGTGAAGTTCACGCCCCTTTTGGCCGCTATCTCTTCAAGGTCTTTGACTATGGACCGCCCTTCCTCCTCCAGTTTTTTTATGATCTTCTCGTGCATGGGCAGGTACATTTCAGCAAGATTCATGCCTGCAAGGTATTCTATGGCATCGGCCACGTACATGCCGTAGATATCGGATTTGGTCTGTGAGGCAAGGTCCATGGCAAATTCAGCGGCATTTTTGGCAACATCAGAGCCGTCACTGGCGACTAATATCTTTTTTATCATGTTCTGTCTCTCCTGGATAATTTTAGGATATCTTTTGAATGTTATACCGGAACCCCATCAATTTATAAGAATTCTGCATCCATATCGTGCCGCAAGTATTTACGCATTACTCCGTGAAGGCTCGCGTCACATCAGGATCTACGACGGACAGAGAGATTATGGCGGATGACTGGTCATGGTCATATTCCTCTCCCGTTGCGTTTAAGCCGCATGCCGGCGCAATAACAATGCGCTGAATCGAAGGCGGCCAGAGGCTCATCAGTCTAACTGATAATAATAGTATCAATACCTATCCTTAGTCTTAAAAGACAATAAGGCCATTAATGCCTTCATGTCAAGACAGCTTTGCCTGGTTTATGTAAGGGTCTGGCGGGCAGAGAGGTTTGAAAGGTCTTCCGTACAGGTGTGGATGCCGTTTAATAATACCTAACCATTCTGCATCCCAATAGGTAGCAAAAGATGGTTTTGCAATCATTTCTGACAAATTTGGCAACCGCTATTTGCTCCTGTTGCGCCTTCATCCAAAAGGTGAAGTTCAATCCGTGATAAATCCTCAGGCATTTGAAGCCGCAAGGGGCTCGCAAGTTTACCGAATCTGATTTGTTGTTAGGCGTTTGAAGTGCCAAAGTACGTCTGCGTGCTCCCTCTTTGCATCTTCGGCAAACTTGCGAGCTGCATAATCCGAGATTATGTCATGATTATTGCTGGGTTATCAGAACGAGAGACTCAATGTGGCGCCACCGTACACAAAATTGTTGTGATGGGTATCCCCCAGGGCCCTGTTTGACATGTCCTTGGAGCCGTCACCACTGATGGGAAACACCCAGTCTATCTCTGGGGTGATTGAAAAATACCTTGCAGATGGATCGTGTATGAAAGATGTAAAAGGGATATTCATAGATATTGAGGCCTTTCCATGGTGGAGCCCGGAGTACTCGTCACTGGCATCATCCGGGTCCGGGTAGGCTGCTGAATCATCTGAGAACATGGCGCTGCCGAGCAGGCCCATGTCGAGGGTGATTCCGGCAGGCAAATCAAATCCATGGGATATTTCAAGGGTCATGTAAGTGCTGGGATAATGGGCAAATTCCCTGTATATCGTGAAGGTTGGCGACAATATGGTATTCAAAGTGGCAGAGACGAATAATTCCTGGCTGTCATCCGCTTGGTTGAGGGCATAATATATGTAGCCTGCCTGGGCAGCTATCATGCCGAAATCGTGTTCATAAGTAAGTGTGTAATCCGTTTCTGTAAGGTTGTCCAGCTCGTCGATGTCCTTGTAAAGATCCGTGTCATAGTTGGCCCAGATGTTTGCTGAAAAACCCTTGTATGAAAAGGTGGCTGATGGTTGTATCACCAGGCTGTTTTTGCTGAGTTCCTGTCCCCTCCATATGTAGGCGCTCAGAAGGCTTAAAGAAAGGTCTGCTGAAGGCCTTTCCTCGTCAGCCCTGGCCGGAATGGCCACGGAAATTCCCATGAATAACAATAAAATTACGGCTAAGATAAGTGTCCCTTTTTTGCTGTTCATCTCGTGTCTCCTTTTGCAGAATTTTTCATGTTTCATTTTTCCCTCCCGGTGGATATTTGCGCGTCCACACTCAATATTGAAGAATTTATTAGGATAAAAGCAAGCTGTATGCCACATGTGCAAATTCATATAACATATTGAATTGAAATAATGTTTTTGCTTTTCGGTTTTTATATTTTGATTTTGTTGAACAAAAAAGTAAGAGCTATAAACAAAAAACTACAAAAATGTAAGCAAAAATGTCCGTTGTCATGAATGACTCGATTTAGAAATAAGATGTAACTGTTTTGTGATTGTTATAATAGAGATAAAAAAAATCATATTTATCTTGACTTTTGCTGGCATTGTCTCTATTATGGAAACAGGATCATTCTTAATAAGGGTGCTATTTAAATCAGGATTCTAAAATAAGGAGATCACGACATGGCAGTAATGAATAATATAGATGAGCTCAGATCCCAGAGAGATATAGTAAACCAGATAGATTGGACTATGACTCCAGAGAAAGCAGTGGATATGTATTTGGAGTGGGGGGCAAGTTGGACCAGGGGCAATGCTTTTGTCCGCGGTGATGAAGATGAGTCTTATTATTTTGTCATTTATGACTGGGAAACTCCTCCCCAGGCGACCTTACTCAGGAGGTCTTCCAAAGATGTTGAGGAATTGGCAAAAATTCCTATAGAAAAGGAATTTTTTCTGAAAACCATTGAAGAAGGCGGTATAAAGCCAGGTGTGGGCGTATATCAACCCACAACGGATCTCAAGAAATGGCTCTCAAAGGTGCTGTCAGGTCCACCCGTCCCGGAAGATGATGAAGATTTTTAGGGCAGTGTATTTTGAAAAATCGTGTCTGTTTGAGTGATAAATCAGATTCCCCAAAAGCACGTGAGATGGAGACGTAATTCACATTTATGTTATATAACCACAAAGTTCACGAAGGACACGAAGAATTTATATTAGTATCACTTCGTGGTCTTCGTGTACTTCGTGTTAAACAAGCTTTTACTGAGCTGAAAGTAATCCAAAATCATTATCCCTGATTTATAATGAGAAGTTACGTTATAAAAAAACAGTCTGTAAAAGGTGATCAAGGAAGAAGAGAACACTCCCCTCAACTATTAATCCCTCCTTTCGCAAGGTTCTCTGACTTCCGCCTTCCTTGTCAGCCGCCTGCCTGTCTTTTGCAGCGGGCGGCTTTTCCAAGGCAATACGTCACAGGAAAAGCTGCTCTCGATCCTTATCTCTTATCATTGCTTCATGTCTGTTTCTGCAGAAAGTTTTTTTGACATGTCGATGGAAAGGGGAATATCCTGCAAAATGGCAAGTTAAGCCATTGTCATATACCAGCAGATGTGGGCTGGTTTGTCTATCTTATGTTTAAAATCCAGGTGAAAATATCATGACAGAAACTATGCATGGAAATACTCCCGGCTCAGGCAGTACACAGAGGCAACAGGTCTTTCTGGCTGCCATGATGTGGTCTATTGTTGGATTGTTTCTGTTTGCCAGGGGGATAGTGAATATATTCCTGCTTGATGACAGCTTGAAGTACCTGTGGATGGCACTGGCACTTGTGGCAGGCCTGGTCAAAGCAAAGATAGTGCTTGCAAAAACGGCGGACAGGATTGTTGCAAGGATATTCAAGCGCCCTCCAGATGCCAGCCTCTGGGGTTTTCTTTCCACCAGGAGCTGGGTGCTGATAGTTCTCATGATTGCCATGGGCAAGCTGCTCAGGGCAAGCCCGTTGCCCAGATCGCTTGTCTGGAGTGTTTATATTGCTATAGGTGCAGCACTTTTTTCATCCAGCAAAATCATCTGGGACAAATGGCGCTGTTACCGTCAGGTAGATTGATTAAGCCGGGCCTTGTTTGTGATTTGCCGGTTGGCGTTGTGCAACCACGAGCAGGCCTTTTACCGGTTGGCCTGCCTCCTTCCTTATGCGGCATTGTCTTATGTCCATCACGGAAAATCCAGCGCTGTTAAGGCAGGATTTGATATAGTTTTTACTGTGGGCAAACCTTCCTGATCGACCGAGATGGAAATCTTCTGTGTCATGCCCATCTTTCCATAATTCTACTGAAAAGCCGAAATATCCATCTGCCGCAAGATTTTCCATGACCCTTGAAAATACCGGGGCAAGATTGCCGAAATATACCAGGCAATCCGAACTGTAAATGCAGTCAAATGCGCGGTCTATCCGCCATGTCTCCAGCAGGTCCTGTTTTGTCAGGTTATCGTAGATTTTCTTTGTCCTTGCAATGTTCAGCATTTTTTCAGAGCAGTCCATGCCAACCAGGACATCTGCATAATCTCTGTACAGCCCGGCTCCAAGCCCGGTGCCGCATCCGAGATCCAGGATGGCCATGCCTGGTTGAAGGTAAGGCTCAAGCATCTGGAACAGCATTGCCGGAGTCTGGTATTCCAGGGACTCGAGCTTTTTTTCAAAGGTTAGCGCACAGTCATCAAAGGTCTTTGATACATATTCCGTGGGAGCACGTTCCGGTGAAGGCAGGCGTCCCAATGTCTGCAAGAGATACCTGGCCGCCACATTGTCAGGCTGTCTTGCAATGATCCATTCAAGCTCCTGCTCAGCCCTGTCGAAACGTTCCAGCCTGTGATACAGACAAGCCAGGTTGAAACGTGCTGTTATGTAGTCATCCTGGAGCATTATGGCCCTGGAAAAGGCCTGTTTTGCTTCATGAAAGCGGTTTGCTGCCTCGAGCATTACTCCAAGATTGTTAAATGCCTCTGCATGTCTTGGCATTAGCCGGCATGCCTCCTGCATTGCCATGCATGCCTCCCTGTGCATTCCTTCATCTTTCAGGATCAGGGCAAGGTTGTTCCATGCCGGGCCAAAATCTTCCTTGATTGTTATGATCTGCTCGTAAATGCGCTTGGCTTCTCCTATACGGCCTGACACCTGTTTGATCCTGGCAAGATTGTAAAGAGCAGGAACATAGGGCTCTTTCTGCTCTGCGGCTCTTTTAAGACAGGCCTCTGCCTGGTCCATTTCTCCCATATCCATCAGGACAGTGCCCAGGGCATTCAGGGCTTGCTGCATGTCTGGATATTTTTTTATCAGGTCGGTGTATATCTTCCTGGCCTCATCCAGCCTGCCTTCCCTGTGAGCCTTCCATGCCTGATGCAGCAGGGTATTATCTTGAAGGGACAGTTTCTTCATATTTTGCGCTCTCTCTGCCGTTTCTCCTGACAGAGAAGGTATTATCGTGCCTATTTACGTTTTGAGAAAACAGATTTTTAGTTTATTATGCCGAGTGTTGTTATTGTAGGATGAAGATGTAAACTTGGGATACATCTTCCTGATTTAAGCCTGATGGCCAGTCATGGTAGCCGCTATATCGCCTGGTAACAAGGTTTTCAGCATCAGCAGCGGATTTTTTGATACATGCCGGTGCCGTTTCGTGCCTTGGCGGGCAATGTGCTGCTATGTCCGATTAATCTATGGCGCGTTGTTGATGATCTGATTGCATGAATATCTCAGGAGGAAGGGACATAGAAATGCCAATATTGGTATCTGCTCACAGGATACCGCATATACTGCGTTGTCAGACGCTTGAAGTACAGGAAGTACGCCTGCGCGTCCTCCGTCTTGTATCTGCAGCATCCTGTAAACAGATACTGGAGAATTTACACAGACTTATTGAGAAGTTGCCAATATTGCATCCAGACAGCAGGCATACCCTGACACTGTTTACCATATTGGTTTTTTTGATACAGTTAGTCCTCGCCATGATCCCTGCTGTTTCCCCATGTTATGGTCTGGATGATGGACATCTTCTCGACTTAGAGCAGGCCTTTCAGAACGCCCTTGCAAATAACCCGGTCATGACCCAGGCCTTAGCCTCCAGAAAGAAGGCCGGCTTCAATGTCAACCGTTCTATAAGCGCATTCCTTCCAAAAGTAAATATAGAGGCGGGCATCGCCAGGTCCAACAACCCGGTCATGGTGTTTGGCAGCAAGCTGGACCAGACCGCGTTTACCCGTCAGGATTTTGCCGTGGATAGACTAAATGATCCTGACTACCGTGACAACTGGCAGGCCAGGATAGTAATGATTCAGCCTCTCTTTAATCAGGGCAGCGAATACATAGGGTACAAGACTTCGGTGCTGGCTGAAGATATATCAGGGCTTGGTATCACCCAGGCAGGCCAGGCAGTGCTCTTTATGGTTGAAAAGGCCTATTGCCAGGCACTCTTGGCAAAGGAGAACGTGGCTGTTCTGGAGGCTGCCGTTAAGACTGCTGCTGCCCACGAGAGACTTTCGCGTATGCGTTTCGAGTCCGGCCTTGTACTCAAGTCCGACGTGCTGAGCGCTGATGTCCAGAAGACCTCTGTAGAAAGGCAGCTGTTCAAGGCTCGGAACGATTTCCTTGTGGCCATTGCCGCACTTGACAAGGCCATGGGGGTCTCCCAGGACAAGACATGGGATCTTAAGATGCTTGACAGTGAAAGTCAGGATGCAGGGCTTCTGGATTCCTGGCTTAAGCTGGCCCAAAAACACAGGCCCGAGATATTGATGGCAAAAGATGAGCTCAGAATGGCGGAATACGGGCACAAACAGGCCTTGTTTAGTTTTCTTCCTTCCTTCAATCTTCAGGGTGTATATCAGCAGGACAGGCAGACCTTTGCTGATTTTGGTGGTGATTCCTGGAGTTTTATGGCAACCATGTCCATGAATCTCTTTAACGGTTTTGGAGACAGGGCACGGATATCTGCTGCCAGCGCTGAGACAGAAAGAAAGGCAGCAAAGGTCAAGGAAGTGGAAGATAGCATAGAACTCGAGGTCCGAAAGGCCTTTTACGGGTTTCAGACAGCCATAAAGCAGCTCAGGATTATGCACAAGGCTGTAAGGCAGGCTGTTGAGAGTCAGCGCATATTGAGAAACCGTTACGAAAACGGTCTTGCCCTTATGGTGGAGCTTCTGGCCGCGGATACCAATGTAAGGGAGACCAAGTTGAGTGAGGCCAAGGCCCGTTTTGATGCAAGGCTGGCCTGGTCCAGGCTTAGGTGGAAGGCAGGGATCCTGGGCAGGGACGTGTTGAGTACAGTTATTGATGCAGCCGGCAGTTCTGGTCATTGAGAGGGATTATGCATAGTTCAGGATTCTGTATGAGATGGATAGTATGGTGCAGTTGCCTCCTTGTTCTGTTTGCCTGCAGTGGAGAAAAGAAAAAGGAAGAGGTTAGTATCCATCCGTCAGTCAAGGCAGAGACCATGGTGATAGAGCCAGTTACACTGCCCCGGGTGCGGAGTTTTCCCGGGCATGTCAGGTCAAAGGTTTCCATCACCCTTGCTGCCAAGATGCCTGGATACGTTAAGCAAGTGCCGGTCCAGATCGGCGACATGGTTCACAAGGGAGATCTGCTGGTGCTTATGGACGATACCGATGCCAAGGCCAGGGTAAGAGCGCTTGTGTCAGCAAAAAAGGCGGCGCTCGCTGAACTCCATGCCGCATCAGCAGAATACGAATATTCCAGGATAAATTTTGACAGGTTTTCCCGCCTATACAGGCAGGAGTCTGCTACAAAAGACGAGTTTGACAGGGCAAGGACCAGTTACACGGCCATGAAGAACAAGGTAATGGCCATAAAAGCAAACATCAGGAGGATAGAGGCTCAGCTCCGTGAGGCAAGGAACCAGCTGTTATATGTCAGGATAGAGGCCCCTGTTGATGGATGGGTTTCTGAAAGGCATGCTGATCCCGGCACATATATCAATCCGGGTCATCCCTTGATAGGCCTGGATGGCAGGGGCAGCGGCTTCTGGTTTGAGGCCGACGTGGACGAGGCCCTGTATACCTTGGTAAAACCGGGCGGCATGGTCAGCCTGTCCATTCCATCTGCCAATATGTCCTTGCAGGCCAGGACGGTGCATGTCCAGCGTTCTTCAAGGCCTTTGAGCCATACCTTTACAATCCTTGTTGATCTTGGGCGTGCAGATTTGAAGAGTGGGCTGTTCGGAAGGGTGTTTCTTGATACAGGCTCAACCCAGGCCATAGTTGTGCCATTGCCGGCAGTGGTTAAACGGGGAGGTATAACCGGTGTCTATTCTGTGGACAAGTCCGGCACCATAAAGTGGCGGCTCATAAAGACAGGCAGGGAGTGGAGGAAAACGTCTTCAGGTTACATGCCCGTCCTGGCTGTTTTATCAGGGCAGGCGGCTCCAGTGCAGAAGTGGGTTTCTGTACTGAGCGGACTGTCTCCCGGTGACAGGATAGTTATCTCAAACCTTTCCGAGATGCGCGAGGGGCTTCATCTTGAATAGCTCTAAAGGCCCTGGAAGAAATCCTATTGCCCATGATTCTCCATTTCTGTCATGGGTTATAAGGACCTTTGTTGATTCCAAGCTTACTCCTCTTCTCGTAATCTCATCACTGCTGCTCGGGGCCTTTGCCATCATGTTTACCCCCAGCGAAGAAGAGCCACAGATCGTGGTTCCCATGGTGGACGTGATGGTGAGCATGCCTGGCGCATCTCCAAGGGAGATAGAGTCCAGGGTCATAAGTCCGATGGAGAGGCTTCTCTGGGAGATCCCCGGGGTAGAGTATGTGTATTCTACTGCAATGGATGGCAGGGCCTTGACCATTGTCAGGTTCTATGTGGGCCAGGATGTGGAGGACAGCCTTCTCAAGACCTATGACAAGCTATACTCCCATTTTGACTGGATTCCCCCTGGTTGCAGCAAGCCCCTGGTTAAGCCACATTCTATAGATGATGTTCCAATAGTGACCCTCACTCTGTGGGGAGATGGGTACGACGCCAGGCAACTTAGAGAGCTTGCGGCAAGGCTCAGGAACGAGATAAAGCAGATTCCTGGCATCAGCAGCACCTTTATAAAGGGAGGGCTCAAACGGCAGCTAAGGATAAACCTGCGAGAAAGTGCCCTGAACAGCCTGGGGATGGATGCCTCCGATGTGCTGCAGGCCCTGTCCTCGCAGAACCAGGCCTCCTGGATCACGGATATCACCTTTGATAACAAGGCGTTTTCTCTCAGGCTCAACAATTTTTTCTCTTCGGAAGATGATGTCAAATCTGCTGTCATAAAGGTAGTCAATGGCAGGGTAGTGCGCCTGGACCAGGTGGCGGATATTGTCGATGGCTCCCAGGAACCCGATTCCTATGTGTTTATCGGTGCGGGCATGGGCCATGCGGAGAAGGTGGGTGTCTCCTTTTCTCCCGGGCAGCTCAAGGAGGCTGTAACCATTGCTGTGGCCAAGCGAAAGGGTTGGAATGCTACTGAGCTGGCCAACAGGGTCAAGGAAAAGGTGGATGCGGTCAAGGGTTTTATCCTTCCCGACAATGTCCATTGTGTTGTTACGAGAGACTATGGTGAAACCGCCAGGGAAAAGTCCAGTGAACTCCTGGAGCACCTGGCTATTGCCACTATTTCCGTTGCAATACTCATGGCCCTGCTGCTTGGTATAAGGGCGAGTCTGGTGGTGCTGGTTGCCATACCTGTTACCCTGGCTCTGACGCTTTTCATCTATTATATCCATGGTTATACCCTGAACAGGGTGACACTCTTTGCCCTGATTTTCTGCATAGGTATCCTGGTGGACGACCCGATCGTGGATGTTGAGAATATTGTGCGGCATTTCAGGCTGCCGTTCAACAAAGGCCGTCCAGCAAAGGACATTATTGTCGAGGCAGTGATAGAGGTTGGGAGCCCCCTGATACTGGCCACTTTTACCGTCATTGTGGCCATCATGCCCCTTGCCTTTGTCCGCGGGCTCATGGGGCCGTACATGAGGCCCATGCCTGTTGGCGCGTCCGTGGCCATGTTCCTTTCCATGGTAATATCTTTTGTCATTACCCCATGGACTGCATACCATATCATGGGGCGCAAGTCAGAGCATAAGGAAGAGACGGATACCCGGCTTGACAGGATCTACAGGTGGGCCATGGGGCATCTTATAGACAAGCCGTGGCAGAGATGGTGTTTCCTGGGATTTATGGCGGCCTTGTTCATGTTCGCCTGCTCTCTTATCTATTTCAAGGTGGTCATGGTCAAGATGCTTCCATTTGATAACAAGAGCGAGTTCCAGGTGATTATTGACATGCCCGAGGGGACGAGCCTTGAACAGACCTCCAAGGTGGCCCAGGAGCTCGGAAGCGTTCTGGCCAGGGAAGGAGTGGTGACCGATTACGAGTTGTATATCGGCACTGCTGCCCCGTTCAATTTCAACGGGCTGGTGCGTCACTATTACATGAGGCGTGGTCCAAACGTGGCAGGCATCCAGGTGAATCTTCTGCCCAAGCATATGAGGAATGAACAGAGTCATCCCATTGCAAAGAGGTTGAGGCCCAAACTGGATGAGGTAGCCAGGCGTTTTGGGGCCAGGATAAAGGTGGCTGAGATACCTCCAGGCCCGCCGGTTCTCCAGACGCTGGTGGCAGAGGTCTATGGCCCTGACTATGAAGAACAGATCGATGTGGCCAGGCAGATAAAGGGCATATTCCAGGATACTGAAGGCGTTGTGGATGTGGACTGGTATATGACTGACCCGCAGCCTGAGTATCGAGTCGTGGTGGAAAGGGACAAGGCTGCCCAGATGGGTGTGTATCCTGCACGGGTGTTGCAGGTTATCCGTACCGCCATGGCAGGGACGGCTGCAGGCCTTCTCCATCTGCCTGAAGCAACAGAAGACGTACCTTTGTTTGTGAGGCTGCCCCTTGCCTCCCGTGGCAGTCTTCCGGATCTGAAATCCCTGATGGTGCGTTCCAAGGCTGGGGAAATGATCCCTCTCTCTTCAGTGGCCCATATCGAAAGGCATGTCATAGACCATCCGATCTATCATAAGAATCTCAAGCCGGTGGTATATGTTACAGGTGATGTGTCAGGCCAGGAGGAGAGTCCAATCTATGCCATACTCAAGATGAACAAGGCCCTGGCAGAGCTGAAAACACCTGCGGGAAACAGGGGGATAGATGTGTACTATGTTCGCAGGCCTTTTTCTCCTGATATCTGGGCCATGAAATGGGATGGTGAGTGGCAGGTGACCTATGAAGTATTCAGGGACATGGGCATTGCCTTTGCCGTGGTCCTGGTGCTTATATATGTCCTGGTTGTCGGCTGGTTCAGGTCCTATTCTGTACCCCTGGTCATACTTGCCCCTATTCCACTGTCTCTTATAGGTATCATCCCGGCCCATGCCCTTATGGGCGCCTTTTTTACAGCAACTTCCATGATAGGTTTTATTGCAGGTGCCGGCATTGTGGTCAGGAACTCCATCATCCTGGTAGATTTCATTGACCTGAGGCTTGCAGAGGGCATGAATATAGGGGAGGCAGTTGTTGACGCTGGTGCAATCAGGTTCAGGCCCATGCTGCTGACTTCTTCGGCAGTGGTGGTTGGATCTTTTGTTATACTCTTTGATCCAATATTCCAGGGATTGGCCATTTCCCTTATGGCAGGTGAAATCGCAGCCACCATATTCTCAAGGATGGTCGTGCCGATATTGTATTACCTGGATTACAGGACCAAGAAAGAGGGGAGGCTTGTGCTGTGAAAGAGGGCAGGAAAAAAAAGCCCCTGACCCTTTCCTCAGGAGTTATAGTGGTGAGAAAAGCAGAAGATGGAAAGTGGCGATATCTTCTTTTAAGGGCCTATGGCTACTGGGATTTCCCCAAGGGAATAGTTGAGCCGGGAGAGGATCCGATTGATGCGGCAAGGCGTGAAACCATGGAAGAAACCACCATAACGGATCTGGATTTCAGGTGGGGATATGATTTCAGGGAGACAGGGCCTTATAACCGCGGCCGCAAGATTGCAAGGTATTATGTGGCAGAGACACATACCAGTGATGTAAGCTTGCCTGTAAATCCGGAGATAGGCAAGCCGGAGCATGACGGCTTCAAGTGGGCAACATACGAAGAAGCAAGGAAACTTGTTGCTCCCAGGGTTTTAGAAGCCCTTGAATGGGCCAGAAACCTGGTGGAAGAAAAAGAAGGTTCTCCAAAACAAAAGGCGGCGGGAATATCTTGATTCCCCACCGCCTTTCTTGACAGGAGTTTTTAAATTTATTCCATCAGTTGAAGCGGAACCTCTCGAGTTTAAAATCCATATTAAGGCCACCTCCAACATGCATATCGATTTTCCCATCTGCCTTGATGTCAAGGGTAACCGGCATTCCCGTATCCGTAGGTATCGGGGCCTGGTATTCCGGCTTGTCCCATGATGTTCCTCCCTGCCATAGCATCAGGTTGGCTGAAAAACTGTTGGCACCGTTTTCAAACGGGCCGCTGAAACTCAGCCATGTACCAAAAGCAGCCTGCATCTGCTCGTCCGGGTAGTAGTGATACCATGCCCCGAAAAGGGTGCCGCCCTGGGCCTCGAGAAAAAAGCCCATTCCGTTGTATGACGGGTCCCACCACCAGCCTAACAGCCTGCTGTCAGAAGTGCCGGGTGCAGCTGTATTCATGAACCTGGTAAGGGGTACTGTTGTAGAGTTTATCTGTTCGGGCAGGGAAAGCTGGTAAGTCATTTCAGCCTGGTCAGTTGAGATGAACCTTATTGTTCCATTGCCGGCATCTATTGCCATGGGGTTGTCTGGCAGCATGGACATTGCCCCGTTCATCCATACTTGTATCTTACCGATATAGCTATCTTTAGCAGCATTGTACTTGGAAATGCCGGTAAACCATACAGGGGAACCATCATAGTAAGAATAAGCTGCTGAAAACATGGTATCACCCTGGATTTCAATGGAAACGCCTGAGCCCGGCTGGGTAGCGTCAAACCACCATCCATCATATTGGCTGTCAGCCCATGCAGATGAGATAACCGTACAAAAAAACAAAAATGCGATAGGCAATCTTTTACACATAATACACCTCCATCTTTTTCTTGATTTTGTATTAAATATCAGAGAATGTCAAACTTAGGAACTGAAATTTCCATTTTAAAAAATAGAATAAAAATTTTTTGAGCTGTAATCAATGAGTTATACTCGAGGTGAGAAGCATTATGCCCATGAAAAGAAGCAAGGTATAAATGAGCTTTAGATAACTCCTGAGGGAAAGGCGTTTATAGGCCTGGGTGCCTATATATGTGCCTGCGATCACAAACGGCACAGAGAGCACAAAAAGCTTTATCACAATGGCAGATGTAATACCCATAGCCGCGTGGGCTGCGGCGATAATGATGCCGGTGAGAAAGAAAAACCCGGTAAGAGTCGCCTTTATTGCATCCTTGTCCCACTGGTTCAGACTGGCATAGATGATGGTGGGAGGCCCGCCTGCACTGAATGCAGCTCCTATCACACCTGTCAGAAAGCCTGCGAAAATGCCCCACCATGATTTTAGCTTTATGGGTTTTGGATGTATGAAGAGCTGAAACAGGCTGTAAGCAATCAGTATTATCCCCAGGGTCTTTTTCATGAAATCGTTATCTGCATTTTTCAGCACGAATGTGCCGCAGAAAATGCCTGGTATGCATCCTGTGAAAAGCGGGGATATTTTTTTAAAATCCAGGTGTTTCTTGAGGCCTATGCCGAGCTGGAGCGTAATGACCAGCCCCATGAGTATGCAGAAGGGCGTGGCAATCCTGGCAGGCAGGAAGAGCAGGAGCAGCGGCATAGCCAGAAGGGCTGATCCAAAACCGCTCAGCCCCTGCACCATGCCTGCTGCAAAAGAGATGCCTGCGACTGCTATATAAAGGTTGATCAATGGTACAGGTTCAGCCTTGCAGGGGCGAAGAGGCTAATTTATCCTGAATCTCAGAAGCAGCCCTTTCCATCGCCCTTTTAAAGCCTGTTTCAGAGCGTTTTATAACCTCGTCATCTACGCAAAAGGCTATACGGAAATATCCTGGCAGGCCGAAGCCTGAGCCAGGTACTGTCAGTATGAGCTCTTCCTGGAGCAAACGTACAAATTTGGTTTCATCCTCTAACGGGCTCTTGGGAAAGAAATAAAAGGCACCCTGTGGCAGGGTAAATGAGAGTCCGGCCCTTGACAGGATGTCTGCAAACATGTCCCTTCTCTTCTCATATATGGAGGTATCTACCTGTTCAGAGACTGCCTCAGCCACTGCTCTCTGCATCAGGGCAGGCGCATTGACGAATCCCAGGATGCGGTTGGCGAGGTTTAGCGCACCCATCAGGAGTTCCTTGTCCCTTGCTTCAGGGTTTACTGCCACATAGCCTATGCGTTCACCAGGGATTGATAGATCCTTGGAAAAGGACGTGGTGACAATGGTATTGGCATAATGTTTCATGAGTGATGGTACAGAGGCGCCTGAGAACGCAAGCTTGCGGTAGGGCTCATCGGAGATGAGAAATATGGTCTGACCCTTTTCCTTCTCAACATCGGAGAGAAGCCCTGCCAGTTCCCTGATAGAGTCTTCGGAATAGATTACACCAGATGGATTATTGGGAGAATTGATAAGGACAGCCTTCGTGTTTTCATTGATGGCATCCCTTATTGCCTGGATATCCAATGAGAAATCGCTGTTGCACCGGACTGGAACCAGCTTGCCCTGATGATTGTCCGTGTAAAAATGGTATTCTACGAAAAAGGGCCTGGGGACAATGATTTCATCTCCCGGGTTCAGGATGGCCTTGAATATGATATTTAGGCCGCCGGCTGCCCCGCAGGTCATTATGATTTCGTCCAGGCTGATGCTGACAGCATGGTCTTTTTGTACCTGGGAGGCAATTTTATGGCGCACCCATGGAATGCCTGCATTGGGCATATAGGCATGCACGCCGGGGGTTCGGTCAGCCGCTGACTTCTCAAGGGTTTCCTTGAAGGCAGCTGGCGGGGGAAGGTCGGGATTACCGAGGCTGAAATCACATACCTTTTCCGCACCGTGTTCTTTTTTGAGCCTTGCTCCCTCTTCGAACATCTTTCTTATCCAGGAAGCACTCTCCATGAAATTTACCATTTTTTCTGAAAGAGGTGTGTTTGCCATTATAAATAACCTGTTCCTTTTTATCTTGTTTCAGACTATATAACTGGATTGTCATGAAAGTACAAATAATGAAAGTGCAAATAGCCCCTTCTATTTTGTCAGCAGATTTTTCTGTTCTTGGTCAGCAGGTAAGGGATGTTGAGGAGGCCGGGGCAGATCTTATCCACGTGGATGTAATGGATGGTCGTTTTGTCCCTAATATCACCATAGGGCCTCTGGTAGTCAGGGCCCTGCGTCCCGTGACCTCCCTGCCTTTGGACGTTCACCTTATGATAGTGGAACCTGACAGGTATATTGAGGATTTCATCAGGGCCGGTGCCGATATTATATCCGTGCATGTAGAGGCATGTATCCACCTGCACAGAACCATCCAGCAGATAAAGTCCTTAGGGGTAAAGGCAGGCGCAGTCCTGAACCCTGCCACCAGTCCGTCTGTCCTTGAGTACGTGTTGAAGGATCTGGACATGATAGTGATTATGAGCGTCAATCCTGGTTTTGGAGGCCAGGAATTTATCTCTTCATCTCTTGAAAAGATTCGTTTTCTCAAGCAGATGTGCAAAGAGCAGGATGTCTCTGTTCCTGTTGAGGTGGACGGCGGGGTAAATATCCGCACAGTGCGCTCTGTGGTTGAGGCAGGTGCTGATATCTGTGTTGCCGGTTCTGCTGTATTTGGAAGCCGGGACTATTCCCAGGCAATCAGTGATCTAAAGGAAGAAGCCTCGAGGAACCGGGGCTAAGTAAAAAAGGGGTTGCTATGTCTCAAGCAGCCCCTTTGCAAAATAAATATAGAAGAAGGGGATTAGCAGCCTTCTACCTTGGCAGCATGTTTGACCTTTATCTTTACAGAATCTCCAGCATTGGCCTTGCACTCGCCTTTCAGCTTAATGACCATCTCGCCGCCTTCGTTCTTGACCACCTCGCCCTTGCATTTAGCTGCCAGGCTGACTCCAGAGAGACCAACAGTGAAAACCAGTGCCAGTACCAGTGATGTGAGTTTTTTGCGCATAATTTCCTCCTTTTTTGCTCTTTTGATTTGATAAACTCCGTTCACAGCTGTATTTTTACAGTTGTATCCCACGGCATGAAAATACAGCTTTGCGCCCCTGTATTTTCATAAATAATCAGATGATGACTTTTAATAAATCTTGGATTAGTATACGAAGGATAATGTTTGTGTCAAGAGTTTTAGTGAATACTTTCAAAAAGTCGATTGATTGCCTGGATACTGGCTTGCATCGCGGGCCAGATGCCTTTTGCTGTTATTGCTTGAATTTTCCGAAAAATGCAGAACGTACATTGTATGGAGATTGATTCGCCCTCCTTTGGAAATGAGCCTTTCTCTGGCTCAACAACCTCGGGTGGTTCTTTAAGGCCGCTTCGGGATCTTGTCCGCAAGCTCAATGAGACATTTGTAACTGCCGGGGAGTTGGATGACATTCTTAATGCTGTGCTTGCAGGAACTACCAGCGGGGAAGGCCTGGGGTTTAACAGGGCGTTTTTGTTTATCGTCAGCGATGACGGGCATACGCTTGAGGGCAGGTGCGGCCTGGGGCCTGGAAGTCCTGAAGAGGCAGGCAGGATCTGGCATGAGATAGCCAGAGAAGATATGGGGCTCTTTGATATCCTGGATGGAGCAAGGGGTCAGCTTAATGATGCAAGCCATCCTATGAATATCCTGGCTACGTCCATAAAGATATCCATGGAGGACCACGAGAACATTCTGGTTCGATCCCTTATCGAAAACCGTTCTTTTATCGTTGCAAGGCATGGCGGCCCCGGTATTGTTGAATCCAGCAAGATGTGTGAACTGCTTGGGAACATGGAGTTTGCCGTAGCGCCTCTTTTTGCCCATGGAGCAAAATATGGTGTGATTGTGGCAGACAATCTCTATACCGAAAACAGGATTTCAGAACACCTGCTATACAGCCTGGACCTTTTTGTCGGCCTTGGTTCCATAGCCATTTGCCAGAGCAAGATATGCCGTACGCTGGAAGGCCGAATGAAGAGGCTCCAAGAGATCAACAAGGCTGTTGAAGAGCAGAAGCATCTTCTTGTAGAGACGGAAAAGTTTTCAGCTATTGGCATGTTGCTGGACAGGCTGTTGCACGAGATGAAAAATCCTCTTTCAGCCATAGGTGGGATTTCCACTGTCATGAGGCGGAAAGAGAGTGATCCATTAAAGCGTGAATATCTTGATACCATAATTCGGGAGTCGGAAAAACTGGAACAGACGCTTTCCCGCATAGCCGAGCTTCAGGATTCAGGTCCCATGTCCATGGAACTTGTGGATCTGGGCTCTACAGTTAGGGTGATTGTCGCCATGTTTAAGGCTGAAATCGAGGAAATCGGCATAGCTCTCCATGAAAACTATCCAGAGGCTGCCGTAACTGTCATGGCAGATGTTGAAAAGTTCAAGCAGGCAGTGCTGAATATATTGAGAAATTCCCTGGAGGCAATGCCTGATGGGGGAGTCCTTGTGATAGTGGTTGCCAGGAAGGGCGATGATGCAGAACTCCGAATTTCTGATAGCGGTCTCGGTATAGCACGGGGGCATTTCCGGAAGGTGGATAATCCATTTTTCACTACAAAGTTCCATTCTCTGGGCTTGGGGCTGTCAAGGTCAAAACAGATTATCGAGCAGCACGGTGGTACCCTTAGGCTTACCACAAACCGCATTGGGGGAACTACCTGCATAATTTCCATTCCCAGGGTAATCACTGATTGACAATTTGCCGGGGAGAAGGCCGGGAAGGGCGGTTTTGCTGTGAGTATATCACTGGTGGATACCCATGCACACCTGGACATGATCCAGGACAATGCGTCTATTGATGAGGTGCTTGCCAGAGCCAAGGCACAGGGAGTCAGCAGGGTTATTTCCGTTGGGATAGATATCGCCAGTTCCTCCAGATCTGTTCAGTATACCCAGTTCTTTCCCCAGGTTTTTGCAGCAACAGGATTGCATCCCAATGATGCGAGTGGGTTCGATGATATGTCTCTGTCCAGGCTGAGGGAGCTTGCAGCCAGTCCCGGTGTAGTTGCCTGGGGAGAGATAGGCCTGGACTATTATAGGGATCATACGCCACGGGATGTTCAAAAGGCAGCGTTTGAGGCTCAGCTCCATGCAGCATCTTCCATGGGCCTGCCGGTGATAATTCATGACAGGGAGGCCCATGAGGATTGTCTCGCCATTTTACGCAATTTTTCCAGAAAATCAGGGATTTCTGGGGTATTTCATTGTTTTTCAGGGGATACTGCCATGGCCGAAAAGGTGCTGGATCTGGGCTTCTTTATCTCCTTTACCGGAGTGATCACATTCCCCAAGGCCCAGGACCTGACAGATGTTGCGAAATTCGTTCCTTTTGACAGGATGCTTATAGAGACGGACAGCCCGTTTCTTTCTCCCGTGCCGTTTCGGGGCAAGCCCAATGAGCCGGCAAGGGTGAGAATTGTTGCGGAAAGACTGGCTGATATAAGAAATGTTCCCACAGAGGAGATCGCACGTTGCACCACAGAGAATGCAGAGGCGCTTTTCGGGCTGAAAAGTCCTTAGTGCTGGCTTCGGGATCGCCGCGCAGGAAGGATCTGCTTGCTGCTCTTGGGCTGGATTTTGATATTCATGCCGCTACTGCAGAAGAGCTTGGCCGGGATTTAGGGCTGCCTCCTGAAGATCTTGTGCGTCTGAATGCGGCAGCAAAGGCTGAAGAGATCTCCAGTTCAAGGCCGGATTCCGTGGTCATAGGCGCGGATACCTGCGTTGCCCTGTCCGGTCGGGTATTCGGCAAGCCTTCAGATTATGCCGAAGCGGTTTCCATGCTGACTGAGCTTTGCGGACGCTGGCACCAGGTTTTTACAGGTTTCTGTATTAAACATCTGGCGGATAATATTGATATCAGCAGGTGCCTGGAAAGCCGGGTTTTTCTGGCTGATTTTGGCCTGAAAGTGATAGAAAATTATTGTGCTACCGGAGAGCCCCTGGATAAGGCAGGGGCTTATGCGGTCCAGGGTATCGGAGGGTTCATGGTCAGGGAGATAAAAGGCTCGTACACCAATGTGGTGGGCCTGCCCATGACAGAACTTGCAGAGGACCTGCTGAATATAGGGGCAATAAGGGCATGTGCAGTAGATTAGATGATATAAAGACCCGGGTGCAGGCCGCAGCTTTAAGGGCTGGACGGGATGCCTCGGAAGTGAATATCCTTGCTGTAAGCAAAAAAAAACCTGCGAGCATGGTTCGTGAATTGTTTCAGTGCGGGCAGCAGTGGTTCGGAGAGAACTATGTCCAGGAGGCAGTGGTAAAGATTGATGAACTTGCAGATATAAGGCATGAAATTCAATGGCATTTTATCGGTCATCTCCAGAGAAACAAGGCAAAACTGGCCGTACAGTATTTTGACTGCATAGAGACCGTAGACAGCCTTAAGCTTGCAAGGGCCATTGACAGGCATGCAGGGAATCTTGGCAAGACTATAGACTGCCTCTGTCAGGTGAATATAGGTATGGACCAGGCAAAGTCAGGGGTGGCACCCTCTGAATTGCCAGAGCTTCTTTCAGGCATCCGGGAACTCCAGTCTATCAGGGCAAGAGGACTCATGACCATCCATCCCTGGTCATCTTCAAAAGATGATGTAAGAAGATGGTTCAGGCAGATGAGAGAGCTCAGGGATGATATGGTCAGCCAGGCACTGCTGCCAGCAGAGAAAGGTTTCTGCCATATTTCCATGGGAATGTCCGGGGATTTCGAGGAGGCAGTGGAAGAGGGGGCCACCATCGTCAGGATTGGCACCGCTCTTTTCGGACCAAGAGAGTGATATAGTGATTTGCGGATTAAGATTTTTCTGAATTGATGCATTGAAGAGAGACGAAAGATATGTACCTGGTTTTTGTTAAGACGCATTTTTCCTCCGCCCATTTCTTGAGGAACTATCCCGGAAACTGTGAACATCTGCACGGCCATAACTGGGATGTGGAGGTGACTGTTTCAGCCACCAAGTTAAACAATATAGATGTGGCAATTGACTTCAGGGATCTTAAACGGATTGTAAAGGAGGTCATGGACAGGCTTGACCATAAGAATCTCAATGACCTTCCTGAATTTGCAGCTGTAAATCCTTCATCGGAGAGACTTGCGGAATACATCTACAAGGCAGTCGGAAAGGGTCTCCAGCCGTTCCAGGATGTCAGGGTTCATAGCGTCAAAGTCTGTGAAACGCCTTCGGCAGGTGTGGTCTATAGTGAGTAAGACATCGGATGATCTTCTGTATGTTTGCGAATTCTTTGCCAGTATCCAGGGTGAGGGCAGTTACAGCGGCTATCCGTGTTTTTTTATAAGGCTTTCAGGATGCAATCTGCGCTGTTGCTACTGTGATACCAAATACGCATTTGCCCGTGGAGACAGCTGCCAGATCAAGGCCCTGGTGGCTGCCTGGCAGAAAAGCAGAATACCCCTTGTTCTGATTACCGGCGGTGAACCTCTGCTGCAGCCGGCTGTCTATCGCCTGATGGAGAATTTGCTCCATGCTGGTGCCACCTGTCTTCTGGAAACCAATGGCAGCCTGAATGTTGCCAGAGTGCCACGCAAGGTTATAAAGATATTGGACTGGAAAACACCAGGCAGTGGCGAGGGCCGTTCCTTCAGGCTGGAAAATCTGAAATTTTTATCGCCAAAAGACCAGATAAAATTTGTAATTGTTTCCAGAACGGATTATGAATGGGTACTCAATACTGCCAGAAACCATTTTCTTCACAATGTATGTGAAGTCTTGTTGTCTCCGGCCTCGGGTGATGTGCATCCCCGTGAACTGGCTGCCTGGATGCTGGAGGACAGGCCTGTTGCAAGGATGCAGATCCAGCTTCACAGGCTGCTCTGGGGGGACAGAAAAGGTATTTGATAGCTTAAAAAGCGTTGACAGAACGCTCTAAATAAGGTAAAAGCTACTTCTAAAAATAATGAATGGAGCTTCATTTTTTTGTAACCGTGTGATAAATGGGAATATTTAGCCTTCGGGGGTAGGAGAGCTTATGATTACAATAGACTTATCGATCGTAGCAGAAATTATTTGTGTCCTTTTTATGATTGCCTTTTTGAATTCCGCGCTTTACAAGCCGCTGCGCAAGGCCATAAAGGAACGTAAGGAAAAGATGGACGCCATTGATGCAGAGGCTGCCAAGTTTGAAAACAGCACTAAGCGGCTCATTGAGGATTTTGAAAGGAAGATGAGAGAGGCTAGGCTGGCTGGCAAGGAAGAGTTTGAGAGGTTCAGGGCGCAGGCCAAAGAAGAAGAGGCAAAATTGCTTGAGGAGAGCACCAAGGAGGCAGAGGCCAAGAAGGAAGAGCTTATGGGTCAGCTTGTCAGCCAGATAGAGGCTGCCAAGAAGGAGCTGCAGGCCCAGGCAGAGGCATTTGCTATGGAAATTGCTCAAAAATTGCTTGGGAGGGCGGTTTAATGATTCTTTCCAATAAGAAATATTTTTTAATTTCAATCCTGACTGTTTTTGTGGTGTTGTTCCTGGCTACTGGCTGCTGGGCTGCCGGGCACGAGGGGCATTCTCATACGTTGACTCATGTTCAGGTAATGAATTTTATCTGGCATTGTCTCAACTTTACCCTTCTGGTGCTTATACTCCTTAAATACCTCAAGAAGCCCATTGCTGATGGTGTTAAGAGTCGTACCGAATCCATAGAAAAGGCATTCAGCGAGCTTGAGGAAAAGAAGGCAGCTGCAGAGCGCAGGTATGCAGAGTATGAGCAGAAGCTCTCTGGTATGGATGAAGAGGCCAAGAAAATCCTTGAGAATTTTATGGCCCAGGGGCAGGCTGAGAAAGAGAAGATAATTCAGCAGGCCAAGGAGACTGCCGAGAGGATCAAGATTCAGGCTGAATACTATGTGCAGCAGGAACTGGCCAAGGCCAAGAAGGAACTCCAGGACGAGGTTGCCAATGTAGCTATTAAGATGGCAGAAGAAATCATCAGGAAAAATCTGACTGAGCAGGATCATTCTAAGCTCATCAGTGAATACCTTGAAAGGGTGGTGCATAAAAATTGATTAGCACAGTATTAGCAAGAAGGTATGCAAAGGCACTCTTTGCAGTAGGCAAGGAAGAGGACAAGCTGCAGGCCTTTAATGAGACCCTTCAGGAGCTGAATGGGTTCCTCAAGGGCAATCCTGACATAGAAGCCGCCCTTGAAAGTCCCATCATAGGCTTGGAAGTCAAACAGGAAATCATTGAAGAGCTTATTAAGGCAGCTAAGGTAGATGATACCATGGCCAATTTTCTGCGGGTACTTGTGGAGAGAAACAGGATCCATTACCTGCCGCTAATTGCAGAGGCATTCCAGGAATTGATTGATGAGGAGCTTGGAGTGCTCAGGGCCAAGGTAACAACAGCGGTTCCTCTTTCAAAGGATTTGCAGAAGAAGATGGAAGAGGCATTTGAAGGGGCTACCGGGAAGAAAGTAGTTCTTGTAGCTGAAGAAGACCCGGAGATTATCGGTGGCGTTGTAGCTCACGTCGGTGATATGGTCTGGGACGGAAGTATAAAGAGCCAGCTTGAAGGCTTGAAAGAATCCATAGGGAGGGGTGAAATAGGATAATGGCACAGATAAACGCATCCGAAATCAGCGATATAATAAAGAAGAGGATACAGGAATTCGAAAAGACTGTTGATCTCGCAGAGACCGGCACAGTTCTTTCCGTTGGTGACAACGTGGCCCGTGTATACGGAGTCCGTAACTGCATGGCCATGGAGCTTCTCGAGTTCCCTGGAGGGATTATGGGCATTGCCCTTAATCTTGAGCAAGACAACGTTGGTGTGGCAGTCATGGGTGATGTTGAAAACATCAAGGAAGGTGACCCGGTCAAGAGGACTGGGAAGATCGCCCAGGTGCCTGTTGGTGACTGCATGCTCGGCAGGGTAGTTGATGGTCTTGGTAATCCCATCGACGGCAAAGGGCCGCTTGATGCCAAGGAGTTCAGACGTATTGAGATGAAGGCCCCTGGTGTTATTGCCAGGAAGCCTGTGCATGAGCCATGTTATACAGGTCTCAAGGCTGTTGATGCTATGACGCCTGTTGGTAGAGGCCAGCGTGAGCTGATCATCGGTGACCGTCAGATCGGTAAGACCGCCATTGGTGTTGACGCCATCATCGCCCAGAAAGAGACAGATGTTTACTGTATATACAATGCAGTCGGTCAGAAACAGGCTACCGTTGCTCTGGTTGTTGAGGCCCTGAGGCGTGCAGGCGCCATGGAATACACAACAGTCGTGGCAAGTAGTGCAAGTGAGCCTGCTTCACTTCAGTATCTTTCATCCTTCTCTGCAACAGCCATGGGTGAGTACTTCAGGGACAATGGCAAGCACTGCCTGATAATCTACGATGATCTTTCAAAGCAGGCTGTGTCCTACCGCGAGCTTTCCCTGCTTCTCAGGCGTCCTCCAGGACGTGAGGCCTATCCTGGCGATATCTTCTATAACCACTCCAGGTTGCTCGAAAGGTCTGCCAAGCTTAACGATGATCTTGGTGCCGGCAGCTTGACTGCTCTCCCCATCATCGAGACACAGCAGGGTGACGTTTCCGCTTATATCCCGACAAACGTTATTTCAATTACTGATGGCCAGGTTTACCTGGAGCCGGCACTGTTTTTTGCTGGCGTTCGTCCTGCAATCAATGTCGGTCTTTCGGTTTCCAGGGTCGGTGGTGCAGCCCAGGTCAAGGCCATGAAGCAGGTTGCCGGTACTTTGCGTCTTGATCTTGCCCAGTACCGTGAGCTGGCGGCATTCGCTCAGTTCGGCAGCGATTTGGATGAGGCAACTCAGAAACAGCTGAACCGCGGTGAGCGTCTGGTTGAACTCCTTAAACAGCCTCAGTATCAGCCACTTCCAATGGAAAAGCAGGTAGTAGCACTGTTTGCAGGTACAAAGGGTATGCTTGATGCACTGCCTGTGAGTTCAATACAGGAATTTGAAAAGGCCTTGTATGACTTTGTTGAGCAGAAATACCCCCAGATATACGAGGAGCTTAAGGAAAAACAGGCTATTGATGATGATCTTGAGCGGAAGATGGCCAAGGCCATAGAAGAGTGCGTAGCAGATTTTAAGGCCACGCATAATGTTTAGAATCCTCAGGGGGCAAGGATAAATGGCATCCTTAAAAGATATACAGATTAAGATTACGGGTATCAAGAAGACCGAGCAGATTACCAAGGCCATGAATATGGTGGCTGCGGCAAAATTGCGCGGAGCCCAGGCCCGTATGGAGGAGTTTCGGCCTTATGCTGACAAGTTCGCAACAGTAATGGGCGAGTTATCAGGCACTGCTGATCCGAATGTGTTCCCCCTCATGGAGGAGCGGGACGTAAAGAAGGTAATGCTTCTGGTGTTAACATCAGATAGGGGCCTTTGCGGATCGTTTAATGCTAATATAATTAATGCCTCTGAAAAATTCCTGGCAGCTAAGCAAGAGGAAGGTAAAGAGGTAGTGGTCGGTTGCATAGGAAAGAAGGGGGCTTCTTACTTTTCCAGATCCAAGTTTGATATTCCCTTTAATATGACCGATTGCATGGCAGATATACAGATGCAGGACGCCCGGAAGGCGGGCATGGAGCTGTCAAAGCTGTTTCTGGATGGCGCTGTTGACGAGGTGGATTTCGTTTACGGCAGGTTTGTCAATGTAGCGGTCCAGACGCCCACCATAAAAAAGCTTTTGCCCATCAGTGCCACAGGGCTTGAAGAGGCGGAAAAGGCTGAGGAAGAAGGGCCAAAGGCAGCTTATATATATGAGCCGGAACCAGAGGAAATACTCAATAAACTCATGCCCATGTATGTGAACGTGCAGATTCTTGCAGCGATGCTGGAGACTGGCGCCAGTGAACAGGCTGCAAGAATGACGGCCATGGATAATGCAGCAAGGGCGTGCAAGGATATGATAGAAT
Organism: Deltaproteobacteria bacterium; assembly: GCA_026992735.1. Classification (GTDB taxonomy): domain Bacteria; phylum Desulfobacterota; class Dissulfuribacteria; order Dissulfuribacterales; family QOAL01; genus QOAL01. The sequence continues at coordinate 30,380 of JALWYO010000020.1, read as the reverse complement.
CACTGACCCTTGCCTATAATAAGGCACGTCAGGCCGCAATCACCACGGAATTGATGGATATCGTGGGTGGTGCAGAGGCACTTAAGGGTTAGTATAGCAAAAAGTTTGGGTAATATACCCTGTGGGAGGTAGGAACAAATGGCAAATATAGGAAAAGTAGTGCAGGTGATTGGGCCAGTTGTGGACGTGGAGTTCGAGCCCGGACAGCTTCCGAACATCTTGAATGGACTCCTTGTGTCCAACCCTGCTATCAGCGATGATGAAGACAACCTTTACCTTGAGGTGGCACAGCATCTTGGTGATAATGTATGCCGTACCATCGCAATGGACACCACGGACGGTCTTGTAAGGGGAATGGACGTAAAGGACACAGGAAGTCCCATCAAGATCCCAGTCGGTGAGGCATCACTCGGCAGGATCATGAATGTTGTGGGGTGGCCAGTGGATGGCAAGGGGCCCATCGAATCCAACGTACAGTATCCTATTCACCGCAAGGCACCTGAGTTCGTAGAACAGGATACCACTGTTAAGGTTCTTGAAACAGGCATCAAGGTTATCGACCTTCTGGTACCGTTCCCGCGTGGTGGTAAGATGGGACTGTTCGGCGGCGCAGGGTGCGGTAAGACCGTTATCATGATGGAAATGGTCCATAACATCGCCATGCAGCACGGTGGTATCTCGGTATTCTGCGGTGCTGGTGAAAGGACTCGTGAAGGAAATGACCTGTACCTGGAAATGAAGGAATCAGGCGTTCTTCCTAAGGCAGCGCTTATTTATGGCCAGATGACTGAGCCTCCTGGAGCACGCGCCAGGATTGGTCTTACCGGTCTTACTGCTGCTGAGTATTTCCGTGACGAGGAAGGCCAGGATGTGCTCTTCTTTATAGATAACATCTTCCGGTTTACCCAGGCAGGTTCTGAGGTTTCGGCTCTTCTCGGTCGTATTCCTTCTGCTGTTGGTTACCAGCCGACCCTGGCTACAGACCTTGGCGCATTGCAGGAACGTATTACTTCTACTTCAAAGGGTTCCATTACTGCTGTTGAGTGCGTGTATGTGCCAGCTGATGACTTGACTGACCCTGCACCGGCAACCACCTTTGCTCACCTTGACGGTACAGTTGTTCTTTCCCGTCAGATTGCTGAGCTTGGTATTTATCCTGCTGTTGACCCGCTGGATTCAACATCCAGGATTCTGGATCCAAACGTACTTGGTGAAGATCATTATTTTACGGCACGCGAGGTACAGCAGACCCTTCAGAAATACAAGGATCTCCAGGACATCATCGCTATTCTTGGTATGGATGAACTGTCTGATGAAGACAAGATCATTGTCCAGAGGGCCAGGAAGATACAGAGGTTCCTGTCACAGCCGTTCCACGTTGCTGAGACGTTTACTGGTATGCCTGGTAAATATTGCAAGGTTGAGGATACAGTCCGCGGCTTCAGGGAGATACTCGACGGCAAGCATGACGATCTGCCCGAGCAGGCCTTTTACATGGTTGGTACAATTGAGGAAGCCAGAGAAAAGGCCGAAAAGGGCTAAAAAATATAAGGTTAGGGTGTAAAAATGGCCAATAAATTAAACTTGGAAGTGGTCACACCGCGAAAACTTGTAGTGAGTGATGAGGTGGACTTGTGTACAGTGCCTGGTACTGAAGGCGTATTCGGTGTCATGGCAAATCATGCCCCCATCTTGTCAACCCTTAATATTGGGCAGATGCACTTTAATAAGGATGGAGAAATTGTAAAGCTTGCCATTAGTGGCGGTTTTGTTGAGGTCTCCAACAACAAGATGACAGTGCTTGCAGAGGCAGCTGAGGTCTCTGAAGAAATAGACGTAGAAAGGGCTCTCAGAGCCAAAGAAAGGGCAGAGAAGCGTCTTCAGCAGGCTCAAGCAGGCAGAGAGGATATTGATATGGCCAGGGCAATGGCCGCGTTTGCCCGTGCTACTGCGAGGTTGAAGGTGGCAGGCAAGATGAGTTAGGTTATCCTGGTTATTCCGGAGAGGAGTTCAAGGGCAAGCCATAGGCTTGCCCTTTCTATTTTCGTGTCGGGATACTGCTGGATGGTAAGCGCTCACAGGACATCGCATCTGCTGTGTTGGCGGGCGCTTGAAGTACAGGGAGTACGACTGCGCGCCCGCCGCCTTATATCTGCGGCACCCTGCAAGCGCTTACAGAATGGGAATATATACAATAAAGCCCATTGGAACCTGTGATCAGTTACGCGGGATGAGCCTGTTTCCCCCTGTTATTCCAGGCGGGTATGATGTATCCTCTAAGAATTTATACCTATCTTGTTTTACAGTAAGATGCAATTGGGGAGCATCGATTATGTCAATACAGGCTGATGTTTCTGCAGTGATCCTTGCTGCCGGCAAGGGCACTAGGATGAAATCAAATATGCCCAAGGTCATGCATTGCCTGCTGGGCAAGCCCCTGATAGCTCATGTTATGACCATGCTCGAAAGAGCCGGTATCAGGCCGGATTGTCAGGTCATAGTGGTGGGCCATGGAGGCGGGATTGTCAAGTCTTACGTCTCAGTATCAGGTGCCAGATTGGTATTTCAGGAGCAGCAACTTGGTACAGGTCATGCTGTTATCTGCACAAGGGAAGCCTTTTCAGGTTTTCACGGCAACATGCTTGTGGTATGCGGAGATAGTCCTCTCTTTCACAGCAAAACCATTCAGCGGTTTGTCATGGCTCATCAGCAGTCCAATGCAGTGGTGTCTGTGCTTACTGCAGAGTTGAAGGACCCGGCTGGATATGGCAGGATTATAAGAAATGAGTCTGGAGATGTTGAAGGCATCGTAGAGGAGAAGGATGCCAGTGTACATCAGAAGGAGATAGGAGAGATAAATACCGGGGTCTATTGCCTTAACTCTCCAGAGGTGTTTGGTTTACTCCAGAAGTTAGGCTGTGATAACGCTCAGGGGGAGTATTATCTTACAGACGTGGTTGGTATTGCCCTCCGTGCCGGAATGCCTGTCCATGCATTCGGATATGCCGATGAGGAAGAATCCCTTGGGGTAAATTCACGTTACCAGCTGGCTCTGGCCGAACATGTCCTGCTGAAAAGGATCAGACAACGTCATATGGATGCCGGGGTCACCATTTCCATGCCGGATACTATCTATATAGAACCCGAGGTGGAAATAGGCAGTGATGTTACTATCGGCCCCCACTCGGTATTGCGTGGACAGACAGTTATTGGTGAGAGTTCTGTGATAGGTGCCTTTTCATTCCTGGAAGATTTTATTTGCGAACCGGGATCTGTCATAGCTCCTTTTACAAGGCATTGTCAATCAAAGGAGAAACGTATCTTTTGTCCATAATTTGCCTGCCAAGCAATCTATTTGCCTGATGTTTTATTCGAGTTCATTATGATCAAAGATACCTTTGCTGGCAAAGATCTGGATAGCCTGGTGGATTTTATTGTTGCATGATGTTAAATGAGTATGTTTATTTTTGGGTGCATTGACCGGATTAATGAAAGGAGTCAGATTTTCCATGAATCTTGATATAGTCAAAACGTTAGAGGATCGGATAAACAGCCTGATAGAATATTGCCAAAGGCTGGAACAGGAAAAGCAAGGACTTGAGGATAGGGTAAGGGGCTTGGAGTATGAAAATGGGGAGCTCTCTGCAAAAATTGTCATGCTTGAAGAAGAGAGAAATGATATAGGTCAGAGAGTCGAGCGCATCTTGCAACGCATAGAAGGCGTAGGAGGCCCTGAGGCTCAACAGCAGGAACAGCAGCATCACGATGACCATCAGGGTTAGATAGCTCGATTACCAAAAAGTATAGGCCGTTTTTTTGTGAATGTGGACTGAATTGTTTTTGCTATGAATTGTAATGCTCAAATCATAGATTAGGTAAAGGTGGTTTCAAGTTGGCCCAGATTGTTCGGCTCAAACTCTTGGGGAATATCTATGAATTAAAGGGAGATGATCCTGATGTAGATCTTCAGGAGGTTGTTGCTTACATTGAAGGAAAGGCAAAAAAAATAGAGGCTGAACATCCTGGCCTGCCTCCAGCGCGGTTGATGGTACTTATAGTCATGAGCCTTGGAAGAGACATGATTATGGAGAGAAACAGGTACAATCTTCTTGCAGATGACCTTCAGAAGCAGGGCATAAAGCTCATGGAAAAAATAAATTCCGTGCTGGGTGAAAAATTTTGACAATTATGTTATTATAATAACAAATTTCCCTGCTGTGTTCGTGGGCTGTTGCAAGTTTGTTGAGCCAACACCCCGTACAAGGGAGTCGTAACTCCGTGGAAGAGTGGAAAGGGAGAACAGCCCTTTCCGTTGGAAGCGGAAATGACACCCACCTGAGGCTTCTCAGGTTCAATAGACCCAACAGACACGGCACGGCGGGGGTTTAAGGCTATAACCCCGTCTGGGTTTATATAAACGGATTTACGGTGCGGTTGGTGGGGATAAATAATAATTCTGCTGGATGCAGATCGGAATATATTTATGAATCTATCCTGTTACAAAAAAGGCCATAGATCTCGTGCGGCTTATATGTTGTTGCGGTACTGAATATTGTCCTGATGACATTGGTTGTCATGTTCTGTAGATTTATGGCTGTTAGATAGTGCTCGTCTTTTAAGAAAGATAAAGCCTGTTTTCCCCCTCTTTTTCCAATCCACCGGTATTCGTTTGAATCATATTTGAAGATGGGGTGTGGCATAAGATCCGATAATGGAGGAGCCACACATGGGAATTCTTACTGTCATTCTCTTGCTCATTTTTGCAGGAGCCGGAGTGGCCATAGGTTATTTCATGGCCAAGGCAATGATAGCTAAAAAACAGGCCCTTGAAAGGGCGGATGTAGAGAAAATCAGGGCGGATGCAGAGGCTGACGCCAGGCGTCTTCTGAAGGAGGCCCAGGTTCAGGCCAAGGAAGAGGTCCTGAAGCTCAAAAAGGAAGCAGAGAAGGATGTTTCCGAGCGCAAGAAAGAACTTCGCAGCCAGGAAAAACGCCTGCTGCAGAGAGAACAACAGCTTGACAAGAAAAAAGAGCTGGTGGATCTCAAGGAGATTGAGCTGCTGGAAAAGGAGAAGCGGCTAAAGGCATCTGAAGACAAGCTGAGAAACAAACAGAAAGAGATAGATGTACTCGTTAGCGAGCAACGCAATATGCTCGAAAAGATATCCGGCATGTCCAGCACCGAAGCACGTGAATATCTATTAAAAAGCTTTGAGGCTGAAATACGCCAGGATGCTGGAAAGATGCTGCGGAAGGTCGAGGCAGAGACCAGTGAGCTTGCGGATAAGAAGGCCCGGGAAATCATAGCACTGGCAGTGGCACGCTATGCAGGAGAATATGTTGCTGAGCGTACCGTATCTGTTGTGCCGCTTCCGAATGAGGAGATGAAGGGCAGGATCATAGGCAGAGAAGGCCGGAATATCAGGGCAATAGAGGCGGCTACAGGTATAGACATCATTATAGATGATACACCTGAGGCCGTATTGCTTTCGGGGTTCAACCCGGTTCGCAGGGAGGTGGCCAGGGTTGCCCTTGAGAGATTGGTGCTGGATGGGCGGATACATCCTGCCAGGATAGAGGAAGTTGTAAAGAAGGTAGAGAAAGAGATAAATAAGACTATCCGGGAGGCAGGAGAGCAGGCTACTTTTGATGTAGGTGTCTATGGAATACACCCGGAGCTGGTAAAGCTTCTTGGCAAGTTGAAATTTCGTACCAGTTACGCACAGAATGTGCTGCAGCATTCTGTTGAGGTGGCCTTTCTTTGCGGCATAATGGCAGCAGAACTCGGAATCAATATCAAGAAGGCCAAGAGGGCCGGCTTGTTGCACGATATCGGAAAGGCTGTGGATCATGAGGTTGAAGGCTCTCATGCCATAATAGGTGCTGACCTGGCAAAGAAATACGGCGAGTCGAGGGACGTCGTGCATGCGATTGCGGCACACCATGAAGATGTGAAACCAGAAACCATTCTGGCTGTGCTGGTACAGGCGGCAGACGCACTCTCAGGCGCGCGCCCCGGGGCCAGGAGGGAGATGCTGGAAAGCTATGTAAAGCGTCTTGAGGATCTTGAGCGGATAGCCACCTCCTTTTCCGGTGTGGACAAGTCTTTTGCAATACAGGCAGGCCGCGAGATCAGGATTGTGGTGAACAGTGAGAGACTTACGGATGCCGAGGCATCCATGCTTTGTAGGGACATAACAAAGAAGATAGAGAAGGAGCTTACCTATCCTGGCCAGATCAAGGTTACTGTGATAAGGGAGACCAGGTCGGTAGGTTATGCGAAATAATGCATGGCCAAGGATTTGACATGGAAAAAGATATAGAAAAATCGCTGGAGCTGATAAGGCGTGGCACCGTAGATATCATCAACGAGGAAGAGCTTAGAAAGAAACTGGAACGCTCGGTTTCGGAGCAGAAGCCCTTGCGCATCAAGGCAGGGTTTGATCCTACTGCCCCTGACCTTCATCTCGGTCATACTGTCTTGATCCAAAAAATGAAGCATTTTCAGGAACTCGGTCACCAGGTAATCTTTTTGATAGGTGATTTTACCGGCCTGATTGGTGATCCTACCGGAAAGTCTGACACCAGGCCTGCGCTCACTCCTGAACAGGTCCAGGAAAATGCAGCTACTTACAAGGAACAGATATTCAAGATACTCGATCCGGAAAAGACAGAGGTTGCCTTTAACAGCGCCTGGATGAATGAAATGCGCTCCATCGAAATGATCAGGCTCTGTGCCAAGTATACAGTGGCAAGAATGCTGGAAAGGGAAGATTTTAAGCAGCGTTTCCAGAACCAGCGGGCTATTGCCGTGCATGAATTCATATACCCGCTCATACAGGGCTATGATTCAGTAGCACTCAAGGCAGATGTGGAGCTTGGGGGAACTGACCAGACCTTTAATCTTTTGGTAGGCAGGCACATCCAGAAGGAATACGGGCACGAGCCTCAGATTGTGCTTACCATGCCACTCTTGGAAGGTCTTGATGGCGTCAACAAGATGAGCAAGTCTCTCGGAAATTATGTTGGCATTACAGAGGAGCCGGGCAGCATGTTCGGCAAGCTCATGTCTATATCTGATAAACTCATGTTCCGGTATTATGAGCTGTTAAGCTCCCTGTCTCTCCAGGAGATATCAGCACTCAGAGAGTCCATAGAGTCTGGCAAGGCCCATCCAAAGGAGGTAAAGGCCAGGCTTGCCATGGAGCTGGTGTCAAGATTTCATGGCAGGGATGCCGCCGAGGCTGCGAGGCGGCAATTTGATGCCCAGTTTGCCAGGGGTGAGATACCTGATGATATCCCTGAATATATTCTGGATGACAGTCGGGACAGGGCCGCTGTCTTTCTGCCCAGGGTCCTGCGGGAGGCAGGGCTTGTAAAGAGTACATCCGAGGCCAGGAGGCTGATAAAGCAGGGAGCAGTCACAATGGATGGGCATAAAATCTCTACAGACGAGATAGCGGTTCCCGGAAAGGCTGTTCTCAAGGTCGGCAAGAGGCGTTATCTCCGCCTGTTATAGGTTGTGAGAATTGCCTTGCGAATCCAGGGCGCGGGCTGGTTCATGGCCCATGTGTATCAGGTGCCTGTCTGCCGCAATTCATAATCCTGTGATTTTGTTTGTGACAGGGAATGTGAACTCGGAATATGAATACTTGGATAGGTAATGCATTCGCTGCCCTGCTCTGCTGGGGACTGTGGGCATTTTTCCCCAAGTTGGCACTCAGGACCCTTCCACCGGCCACTTCAGTCTTTTACGAGGCAGTTGGCGTGATGTTGACCAGCATTGCAGTTGTAAAATTTCTTGGCCCAAAGCTGCAGGGAGACATTACTGGTATCATGTACGCCCTGTTGACAGGCATATTTGGGACTGTGGGGCTTTATTTTTTTTTCACTGCAGTAAATGCCGGGCCGATTTCAGTAATATCATCCCTTACGGCTATGTATCCAGTGGTAAGCGTGGTTTTGGCAGTGCTGATCCTGCATGAACCCGTAACTGCAAGGCAGGCCATTGGTATAGCCCTGGCAGTTCTTGCAGCAGCTATTCTTTCATGGGATTCTGCTTGATGTGTGGATTTTGTGAAGACAAAAAAATGGTGCCGAAGGGGAGATTCGAACTCCCACGGGAATAGCTCCCACTAGATCCTGAATCTAGCGCGTCTACCAATTCCGCCACTTCGGCACTGACACTCTGAATTAAATAAAGACTCTTGCCATTGTCAAGGGGGCATATTACCTTCACCCAGACCTATTTCATGCAGACATTTCCTGGTTAACTCAAGTTTTTTTAATCTGAATCCGGTGCCGAATCCCAACGCTAGACAATATGGCACAGGCTGCATAAAATCATAACTTTCAGGCCGATAATTATGAAAATATATACCGATTTGATGGATATTAAAAGGCCATTCCACAAGGCCGCGCTTACCATCGGGAATTTTGATGGGGTCCATTTAGGTCATCAGGCACTTTTCCGTAAGGTGGTGGATATTGCCAAGGAAACCGGAGGCGACAAGGTTGCGCTTACGTTTCATCCCCATCCCATGAAGGTGCTCAGGCCTGATAATCCTCCCAAGCTCATCTCGACCCTTGAGCAAAAGATGGAGCTGATAATGGCGTCAGGGATAGATCATTTGGTTTGTTTCCCTTTTACCCGTGAATTTGCAGCAACATCAGCCCGCGATTTTGTTGAAGGTATCCTCTGGCACAGTCTTGGAGTTGCTGATCTTGTAGTAGGCTATGATTATGCATGTGGTAAGGGCAGGCAGGGAGATATTTCGTTCTTGAGGCAGATGGGGAAGCAGCTCGGCTTCAGGGTGCATGTGGTGCCGCCAGTCAAGGTAGATGGCAGGACCGTAAGCAGTACGGCCATACGGGAACTGGTAAGGCAGGGAAACATGCAGGATGTCAAGAAGATGCTCGGCAGGTATTACCAGATTCGCGGTGTGGTGAGAAAAGGAAAGAGGAGGGGAGGGCCTGTAGTTGGATTTCCCACAGCAAATCTGGCCATAAACAAGGAAGATCTGTGTCCCAGGCCAGGTGTATATGCAGTGCAGGTAGTGCATGGAGAGCATTCTCACTGCGGAGTGGTAAACATAGGTTATAACCCGACTTTTGGGGACAATAAACTTGGTGCAGAGGTGCATATCTTTGATTTCAGCAAAGATATTTATGGTCACGAGATAAAGGTGAATCTGGTGGAAAGGATCAGGGGAGAAAGGAAATTTTCAGGAGCAAAAGAGCTGGCAGCTCAGATCTCCAAGGACATAGAGCTGGCAAGAGAGATACTGAGACAGGCCGGTGTCTGTTGAGTATGTAAGTAAAGTTTTAGCTGCAATACCGAATTAAATTAAAAAGGGAGCTGAAAAGCCCCCTTTTTGTCAGAAAGAAGGTTTGAGTTAGACTTCTTCCACTGTGATTGCGCCTACGGGGCATACCTCAACACATGTTTCGCAGCCGAGGCAGTCATCAGGCCTTGCAATTACCGGCTTGTCATCCTCGAAGTCATACACCTCTGATGGACAAGCGTTAACACATTCCTCATCGCCCTGGCATTTGTCATAATCGATTTCGATCTGAAACATAATTTCCTCCTTTGTATTAATTTGCGGGGTTAATTGTTATCCCCTTTTCCTCAAATCTGCCTTTCACAAGACAGAACTCATATAGACAAAAGTGCTTATCCTTGTCAAGCCTATTTTGATATTTTGCTCAAAATGATAATATTTCCAGGTTATGGGATATCCGGCTGTTCAAATATCATATTTTTAAAACGTGTAGCCGCATCTACCATTGACCGGGCCCATTTCCTGTTTCCAAGGGCATGGATGTGTGTGTATAGCCCCAGGACATTTTTATAGCAAAATCCGTCTGTTGTGCCGTCAAAACCATGCCCTCTGGAAACCTTGCAGCAGAAATGGCCTTTTTGTCTGTCGCCAGTGGGGACTGGCTGGGAATAGTGAAATTCATGGCCCTGTATCCTGTCTCCCTGTTTAAAGAATGGAGAGTCTCTGTGAAATTTCAGTATACTGTAACCATGCCCAACCGGCTTCTTGTTAAGGACAAAGTCCCAGTTTATTACATCGAGCATCCTGAATGAATTTCCCTTCCACAATATATTCCTGCCGAGATACATTAGGCCACCGCATTCAGCATAGACTGGCAATCCGGCTTCAATGAGTTTCCTGAGCCCGGCCATGAAATCCTTGTTGGAACTGAGAAGATGGGCCTGTGTCTCTGGGAAACCTCCTCCTATGTACATGGCATGAAGTTCCGGGAGGCGGCAGTCATTGACTGCATTCAGGAATACCACTCTGGCGCCCGCCTGTTCCAGTGCCTCGATGTTCTCTGGATAGTAGAACTGGAAAGAGGCGTCTCGCAATACCCCTAGTGTGATATTTTTAGCATGTCTGCCAGCATATTCAGTTCCCTGAGCATGTTCAAATTCAGGGATTTCAGCAATGGACTGCCCTGCAGTGTCCATAAGCTTATCAATATCTATGTGATCCTCTACTATTTGTGCCAGGAGATTAAGTGCTTCATCCGGGCCTGAGTATTCATCTGTAGGCGTGAGGCCCAGGTGCCTCATGGGCAGCGGATCTTTTTTTAGGCGTGGTATGGCACCTAAAACCGGGATGCGGCTGTATTCTTCTATCGATGATTTCAGTATTTTCCTGTGTCTGTTGCCAGCCACTCTGTTAAGAATGACTCCCGCGATATTGACTCTGGGATCAAGGTCTCTGCATCCACAGATCATGGCGGCCATGGTGCGGGTGACCTTTGTGCAGTCCACAACAAGCACTACGGGTGCTCCCAGCATCAGGGCCAGTTCCGCGGTGCTAAAGGTTCCCTTGGTGTCCATGCCGTCATAAAGCCCCCTGTTGCCCTCTATGACAGAGATGTCTGCATTGCCAGAGCGGCGGACAAACGAGCGGATAACATCGTTTTGCCCCATGAGAAACGTGTCCAGGTTGTAACATGGCCTGTCCGCTGCTCTGGAAAGCCAGGCGGCATCTATATAATCAGGCCCTTTCTTAAAAACAGCTACATTCTTGCCTCTGTTGAGCAAGGCTCTTGTCAAGCCAAGGGAAACAATGGTTTTGCCTGATCCTCCTCTGAGTGCTGCAAAGGCCAGTTTTGGGCAGGGTGTATTAGTGTTCATGTCCAGTGATTCACTATTGTGAAATATTTATTATAGACTGCAGGGACCATTGTCAACTTAAACCTTCGTATTTCGTGTTAAACAAGCTTTTGCTGAGTTGAAATTAATCCAAAATCATTAACCTTGTTTTATTGAGAAAATACTCAATTTTGATATTAAATATTATTTTTTCTCCTATCTTTTGTGCAGTATATTCTGTGGAAACTTTCCAGGTGTATTCTGGGAAGTTCTGCTGTTCCTGATCAGTTGTCTGCAATATTCTGCATACTTCCCGGCCTGGCTGTTGGAAGGATTTTTAATAAAAAGCTCAAGGGCCTGTTCCAGTCTGCCTGTATTCATAAGACTGACGCCAAGACACACCTGCAGGTCCGGAGACTCTGGGAAATGCTTGAGTCCTTTCTTGAGAATTTCTATTACATCTCTGTGTTTCCCTCTCCTTTGGAGCAGCATGCCAAGGCCGAGGAATGCCCGGTGGTCTGGCACATATTGCAGTGATCTGTTAAAGAGCCTTTCGGCCACTGCGTCCGAGGCTGGAATATCCTTTATCCTTGAATAGTCTCCGAAGGCAAAGGTCATTGCCAGTCTGGAGAGAAAGTCTGCATGCAGAGGATACAGTTCCTGGTGTTTAACCAGTTTGATCGAGTCTGCAAATTTGGGCAGATTTCTGTAAAATGCCTTTCTCAGTCTTTTACCAAATTCCAGTACGGTATCCTGGCTCAAAGATGGATCTGTCTGGAAATACATGATGTCTTCGATGCGTTTCAGCCAGATATCGTCATTGACACCGGTATTCTTTTTGAAAATGTCGTAAAGAGCAGTGCCTGGAAAGATATCCAGGATATAGAATATCGCGCTCAATGGCCTTATCCGCTCCATTAGCCTGATGGTTTCAGTTATGGTTTTCCTGGTTTCGCCAGGTGAACCATATATGATATATGCCCTGGGCATGATGCCATGCGATGCCGTTATCTCGAATGCCTGATGAATCTGACTGTTTTTAAGATTTTTGTTCAGGGCCTTCCTTATTTTTGGAGAGCCGCTTTCTACGCCGTAACTTATTTGTGTGCAGCCCGCACGCCGCATCCAGTACAGGATGTCTTCATCTATATTGTTGACCCTTGAAATAGCGGCCCAGCTTATATCGAGCTTCCTTTCCAGTATCAGTTTGCATATCTGTATTACGCGTTCTTTTTTCAGGGTAAATGTATCGTCTGATATATAAAAGAAGCTGGTTCCTGCCCTGTAGAGATTTTCTATCTGATCAACAAAATATGAAGGGCTGTGAAACCTGACCTTGCGTTTCCATATCCGCGGAGATCCGCAGAAGGCGCAGTTCCATGGGCATCCTCTGGAGGAAATAATATGCTGGAATTTGAAATATCTGGATGGATCAGGAAGGCTATCCAGGTCTTTTATAAAATCTGGCGGATCATTTTTTTCAGGCTTTCCTCCCTGTCTGAAGGCCAGGCCAGGCAGGGCTGGGATCTCGGTCTTTCTGTCATGCTGGAGCAATTCAGCCAGCCTCAGTATGGTAAGTTCTCCTTCCCCGAGAACTATATAGTCCAGCTCTGGGAAATGCGTCAGGAGATGATGCCATAGAAAAGTAGCGCCAGGCCCTCCAAATACTACAGGGACTTCTGGGAAGACTGCCTTGGTGATCCGGGCTATGTCGATGCCTCCCCAGCGGGTTGCATGCAGGATGGATACGCCTACCAGGTCGGGATTGAACCTGCGTATCTCAGACCTTACAAGCTGCGGTTGTCCCTGTTTGTTCCAGAGATTGAGTATGGAACATTCATGCCCTGCCTCAATCAGGCATGCTGCTATATAGTACAATCCTATAGGAGGCACCCGGATATCATAATCCTGTATCCTCTGGTCCAGGCAATAGGGATTTACAAGCAGTATTCTCATTTTTCAATCCAGGCTCCTTTTTAAACGAAGAAAGCTGTCCGGAAGCTTTTTCAGCACACTGCAGCAGCAGGTAAATTAATTCACGAAGCTGCTGGGTTGTCTAACCTACTATAAATTCAAAAAAAAGGAACAAGCACTTATGAAAATTCACAAAAATCATGTTAGGATTTCCAATTAGTGACTTGACACACAAACTCTTTTTGTCTATAGATACTCTATCTTAGCTGAATGGTCATTCATTAATCATTTCTGCCGGGAGGGAGTGAAATTCAGCTTAACTAATACCCTGCTTTCTTTATGACATAGGAGGATTCAGTGGGGAACATTTTTGATTCAAAGCTCAAGAAATTTTTAGATAATCTAAATCCTCTGGACTTTCAGGAAAAACACAAGCTGGAATGGAAGGCCGAGGACAAGAGGCTCGTTGACCTTCTTGAGCAGAAAAGGGAGCGGATAGTCAAGACATGGATAAAGGCCATCCGGCATTCCTATCCTCCTGAAACCGCGGAATTCCTGAAATCTCAGAGAAACAGGTTTGCAAATCCCATAGGTGCATCTATTGAAGGCTCTGTATGGTCTGTATTTGATCAGCTTATTGGAGAGCCAGATCCGGAAGTTACAAAGAATGCTCTGGATCAACTAATCAGGGTAAGGGCAGTTCAGGACTTTACCCCTGCAGGTGCACTTCATATCATGTTTGCTCTTAAGGACGTCATCAGGATGGAACTGATGGATGATATCCTTGAGCAGCAGCTCTTCAAGAGATATCTGGTGTTCGAGTCTAAAATTGACCAGCTTGCGCTCCTTGCCTTTGATGTATTTATGGAGTGCAGGGAAAAGGTCTGGGAGATAAAGCGCAATGACCTGTTGCAACGGCCATATATCCTCCAGGGAGGTATGTGTCCTTCTTATATGTTGCGAAGAGGCAAGCAACACCTTGAAAAGCTGGAAAAGGGAAAAACTCAACATTAAGTAAAGAGGAGTAGAGATGATAACGCGTATCATTGTGGCATTCGGGGCAGTAGTAGGGATTGTAATAGCGGCCTTGATAGGCGCATCAGTGCCTGGTCTTAGGCCGTTGATCGGAGTGGCATTGCCTTACGTGGCCTTTGCCATCTTTCTTGTAGGTTTTATCCTCAAGGTGGTCAACTGGGCGAAGTCTCCTGTACCATTTCGCATTCCCACTACAGGTGGTCAGGAATTCTCTCTTCCGTGGATCAAGTGGTCGAAGATAGATAACCCGAGCACCACGGGCGGAGTGATCATGAGGATGTTTTTCGAGGTTTGCTGCTTCAGGTCTCTTTTCAGGAATATGAGGACAGACCTTAGGTCAGGCTGGCTGATACATCATCCCACCAAGTGGCTCTGGCTTCTGGCCCTTGGGTTCCATTATTCCTTTCTTATTATTGCTATTCGTCATCTCAGGCTTTTTGTGCAGCCTGTTCCCGGATTTGTTGAGACCTTGGATGCTGTGGACGGGATGTTCCAGATTGGCATTCCTCCAATTTATTTAACGGATATATTTATCCTGTTATGTGTTACCGGCCTCCTGATTCGCCGTCTATGCCTGCCTAAGATGAGATTTATGTCTCTTGTTGCAGATTATTTTCCGCTCTTTCTTATTCTTGGCATAGTCATCTCAGGCCTGCTGATGCGTTTTGTGTATAGAGTTGATATTACGGCTGTAAAGGCCCTTGCAACTGGCATTGCAAGTTTTCATCCTGTCATGCCTGAAGGAATCGGAGCAATCTTTTTCGTGCATATAGCCTTGGTGAGTACACTGCTGGCCTATTTCCCGTTCAGTAAGCTAATGCACATGGGAGGTGTATTCATGAGTCCCACCAGGAATCTGGCCAACACCAACAGGATGGCATATCATGAAAATCCGTGGCGGAAGCCACCTAAGTTCCATTCATATGAAGAGTATGAGGATATGTATAGGGATTATATGAAAGAGGCTGGATTACCTTTGGAGAGAGAATAAATAAAGGGAAGAGATATCATGGCAAAAGAATTGACACCTCAAGAAATGATGCGGATTGACCTCCGTCCCCCAACAAGGGACTGGATGGACATTCCCACTGTTATTAAGCCGGGCATCTACTGTTATCCTGCCAAGCCGGAAAAGGTAGAAATTGTCGGGATGCCCAATGGGCACGTCTGGAGCCCCGTGGAGGAAGACTGGGGGCTTCCCGAGGACTGGAAGGAGACTTTCCTGGAAGGGATGAGGGAAAGGCTCGATAAGCATCGTTCCTTCAAAATATTCATGGATATATGCGTACGGTGCGGAGCATGCGCTGACAAGTGTCACTTTTTCCTGGGATCTGGCGATCCCAAGAACATGCCTGTGGTAAGGGCCGAGCTCATAAGGTCGGTTTACAGGGGTGAGTTTACAAAGGCTGGCAAGATACTTGGGCGTCTCGCCGGTGGTAGGAAGATTACCGAGGATGTGCTGAAAGAGATCTGGTACTATATGTTTCAGTGTACGGAGTGCCGCCGCTGTTCTCTTTTCTGTCCATACGGTATAGATACAGCTGAAGTCACCATAATCGGCCGGGAACTCCTCAACCTGTTTGGTCTAAACATAAACTGGATACAGGAGCCTGTTGCCAACTGTTATGAGACGGGTAACCATCTCGGCCTGTTGCCTCATACCTTCAAACAGAACATAGAGTTCATGTGCATGGATATCGAGGAGTTCGTGGGCATCAAGATCGATCCACCCTTCAACAAGAAGGGAGCGGAAATACTGTTCACCACGCCATCTGGTGACGTATTCGCAGAGCCAGGCATTTTTACCCTGGCGGGTTATCTGATGCTTTTTGAGCACATAGGGCTTGATTATACCTGGAGTACCTATAACAGTGAGGGAGGAAACTTCGGTTTCTTTACCTCCCTGGATATGGCCCAGCGGCTGAATGCAAAGATATATGCGGAGGCCAAGAGACTGGGCGTCAAGTGGATACTCGGTGGTGAGTGTGGGCACATGTGGCGCGTGGTCCATCAGTACATGAACACCTTCAACGGTCCCCCGGATTTCCTTGAAGAACCGGTATCTCCTATTACTGGTACCAAGTTTGAAAACGCCAAGTCGGCCAAGATGGTCCACCTTACAGAATTCACTGCTGACCTAATAAAGCACAACAAGCTTAAGCTGGACCCCAGCAGGAATGACCATTTGAAGGTGACATATCATGACTCCTGCAATCCCTCCCGTGGCATGGGCATGTTCGAGGAGCCCAGGTATGTGATCAAGAACGTATGTAATAATTTTTATGACATGCCTGAGAATACCATCAGGGAACAGACCTTCTGCTGTGGAAGCGGTGCGGGTCTGAATGCAGGTGAGGACATGGAACTCAGGCTGAGGGGCGGATTACCCAGGGCCAATGCAGTCAAGTATGTCCATGAGCGTTTCGGGGTAAACATGCTCTCCTGTGTATGCGCCATTGACAGAGCGGTTCTTCCCGCTTCCATGGAATACTGGGTGCCAGGAGTGGATGTCTGTGGAGTCTCGGAGTTGGTTGCCAATGCATTGATCATGGAAGGGGAAAATGATCGAAGTCTTAACCTGCGAGGTGAACCGATTCCAGGAAGAGGGGAGGTAACAGAAGATGTATGATTCAGGTAAAGTTATAATCGGATTGCTCATCTTTGCAGGGATTTTTCTCTTTCCCTTCATATATGACCACGGGTCTCCAGCGCCTAAGCCTAAGCCCAGTCTGGATACTCCTGCCATAAAGGCACTGCCAGAGAAAAAGTGTGTTGAAGATACCCAATTTATGATTACCACACACATGCAGTTTCTCAATGACTGGCGGGACCAGGCCCTTAGAGATGGCAACAGGTGGTATGTAAACAAGGAAGGCAAAAAGATCTGGATCAGTCTGCAGAACACTTGCATGAAATGCCATTCAAACAAGAAGGATTTCTGCGACAAGTGCCACAATTATGCAGCAGTGCAGCCCTATTGCTGGGATTGCCATTATGATCCAAATGGGAGCAAGCTATGAGCATGGATAGAAGAAAATTTTTAAAAGTAGCTGGTCTTTCAACGCTTGTTGGGCTTGGCAGTAGCGGTGCCTTTGAGCTGCTCAAGCCGGGACGGGTTGATGCAGAGATGGAACATGGACATCATCATGGTGAACACCATGAAAAGGCCGAAGAGACTGGGCCTAAGACACGTCTTGCCATGTTGATTGACATAAAGGCCCTTACCAGGGAAAAGGCAGAGAAGATAGTTCATACGTGCCATCATCTTCACAATGTGCCTAACTGGGGAGATCCCAAGAACGAGATAAAGTGGATATGGGAAGACGAATTTGAACATGCGTTTCCAGACAGCTATAATGAGTATGACGAGATACTGGAGCATTCGCCTTTCCTGCTCATGTGCAACCACTGCGACGAGCCGCCATGCGCCAGGGTCTGCCCGGTTGAGGCTACATTCAGGCGTCCGGACGGCATAGTGGCGCAGGATTATCACAGGTGCATTGGCTGCAGGTTCTGCATGGCTGCCTGTCCCTACGGTTCCCGGAGTTTCAACTGGTTGGATCCCAGAGTGATGCTCAAGAAGGAAATGGCCAAGGGCAGAAAACTCAACAAGAGATTTCCAACCAGGATGCGCGGCGTAGTAGAAAAGTGCAACTTCTGTGTGGAGCGCCTTGCTGAAGGCAAGAAGCCGGGGTGCGTGGAGGCCTGCCCGGATGTTATGCATTTTGGAAATCTGGCAGACGAGAATTCCAACGTGCGAAAGATCCTACGGGAGAGAGTATCCCTGCGTCGCAAGCTGGAACTTGGAACCAAACCATCAGTTTTTTACCTGATATAGTGTGAGGTCATCATGATTGAAAAGGCATTAAAAGGATCATCTGTTTACTGGGGATGGGTGATATTTCTCCTCTGTATAATCGGGGCCGGGTTCATTGCCTACCTTTACCAGTTGAAAGTAGGTTTGGGTATCACCGGAATGAGCAGGGACATCTCCTGGGGCGTTTATATCGCCCAGTTTACATACTTCGTTGGTGTGGCAGCAGGTGCTGTCATGCTGGTCATTCCAAAGTATCTCCATCATTATACCAAGTATGCAAAGGTGGTGGTCTTTGGGGAGTTTATTGCCATAGCTGCGGTAATCATGTGCCTGCTTTTTATTGTAGTGGATATTGGGCAGCCCATGAGGATGATGAACGTGGTGCTTCATCCCACGCCTCATTCAATGCTCTTCTATGACATGATCGTGCTCAATGGCTACCTGCTGATCAACATCATCTGTGGGTACAATACCCTTCTTGCAGACAAGAAGGGTCTGCCCTGTCCACGGTGGGTAAAGCCGGTTATATATCTTTCTATACCATGGGCCATCAGTATCCATACGGTTACGGCATTTCTGTATGCAGGTCTTCCAGGCCGTCATTTCTGGCTGACAGCCATCATGGCCCCTCGTTTTCTGGCATCCGCCTTTGCAGCAGGTCCTTCTCTGCTTGTCATGCTTCTTCTCTTTTTAAGAAAGGTGACCAAGTTTGATGCAGGTGAGGATGCGCTTCAGAATGTTGCCAGGACTATTTGCTATGCCATGATCGTGAACTTTTTCTTCATGGGCATGGAGTTTTTCACGGCCTTTTATAGTAATATTCCCGGCCATAAAGCTACCTTGGAGTACCTGTTCTGGGGAATAGGCGAATACGGAAACTTGGTGCCTTTCATGAGGGCGTGCATAGTAATAGGCTTGGCTGGTATATTTATCCTGCTGGTTCCTCCTATCAGGCGTAATCCTTTATGGCTTGCGATAGGATGTGCCTGCGTATTTCTCGCTACCTGGATAGACAAGGGTGTCGGGTTGGTCATTGGCGGTTTCGTGCCTAACCCTCTCGAGGTTATAACAGAGTACCATCCTACCTTCCCTGAAATAACGATAGCCACTGCAATATGGGCTGTGGGAGGATTGATTCTGACGATATTGTACAAGGTTGCGGTATCGGTAAGGGAAGAAGAACAGCGTATCTGATCTTCTGCAACAGGAATTATTATAAACAGGCAGCCTTTAGGCTGCCTGTTTAGTTTTGTTCTTGATTAAATTCGCAGATCAACTTATCCTTCATCTCGTCAATCTGATCCCGGTACTGTGAGGCAGGGAGTTCGACGCCGCAAGACCTGCAGGTCACGGTAGCATTGGCTCAGCGGCCTTTAAGTTTGGCTGGGCTGCCACACAGGATGCAGTTTAAATCCCTTTCCTTATTCTTGTTCGCTGATTCATTCAATATATTTTTTATCATGGCTGGCGCCCCTGAGATTGGAAATAAGTCACCCGGGTATGTAGGAATTTCGAATTTTTATGTTAATTTTGTAATTCTTCTATGCTGATAGCAGTGTAGGATATTAAAAAAGATTGCTAATGTCCATCCAAGATGGTGGAATGTCAGGAGGAATAATGGCTAAAAACCCCATAAAATCAGGTGAGCTTGATAAAATAATACAGGATCTTGAGAAAGAACTGGCAGAAAATAAGAACTCGGTGGTAGCCCATCACCGGCTTGCCCTTGCCTACTGGAAGGCAGGCAGGTCAGATGATGCCATAGGCGAGTTTCAAAAGGCACTGCAGATAGATCCAGCCTCGTTTGAAATCAGGATAAACCTGGGCACGCTCTTTTTTCAGCTCGGAAGGTTAGAGGAAGGGATAAGGGAAAACAAGGAGGCCCTGAAGGCACATCCTGCCGCTGCAGAGGCCATGGCGAATATCGGTTCTGCCTACCTTCAGCTTGGTAAGTGGTCAGAGGCAGCAGAATACTTTGAAAAGGCCCTTGAAGAGAAGCCCGATATGGTGCCGGCCCTTACCAATTATGCAACTGTTATGGTGGAGCTGAAAGAATACGACAAGGCTGTAGAGTCAGCGGAAAAGGCAACCAGTCTTGCACCGGAGTTCGGGCTGGCCTTTAATAATCTGGCAGTTGCCTATTTTTACAAGGGGGACATCAAGAAGGCCGCTGAAGCGGCATCGAGGGCAAAGCAGCTTGGTTACCCGGTGCACCCTGATTTTGAGGCCAAGCTTAATTCCAGCACAGACTGACAGGCCGGGAGTATATTTATGGCTTCAGGTTATGATATTATTGAGCCTCGCTGTCCTTTTTGTAATGCCAGGCTGGAACGCCCCAAAGAAATGGAGCCCATGCGCCGGGGAGATTTTGAATATGGCATGTGTACTTGCGGTGCGGTCTTTGTTCATGACGTGACAGGATTCAATCTGGGCGCTGCCATGGTGGAGGCTCTGGAGTTTGCCTGTGACGCGGATCTTGATCTTGCATGGGACCTGATGCCTGGTGAAGACTATGATGATGCCCTGATTGAAGGCTATGATATAAAAAAGCATCTCGTTTATCCTGACGGTCATGACTATGAGGGGCACAGGATAAAGGGTGCCTTGAGTTTTATCAGGCTGCGAGGTGATATAAGGGATACCAAGGAACAGGAATTAAGGCAGAAATACCATGCCGTGTCATCCCCACCCTCCCTGGCCAGGAAATCGGATGCTGCTGCAATGGCAGAGGCCAGAGGGAAAAGATTCAGCAAGCGCCAGGTTACCAAGGCCGTAGATGCTGGTGATCTTGACAGGTTGGTTGAAATGGCCCTACAGGACCGGCTGGTTTTGAGAAAGATGCAACGCCTGCTATATAATGCCGATCCGGCTGCCAGGTGGCAGGCTGTGGTAATGCTGGGTAGTGTTGCGGGTGCCCTTGCGCAGGATGATCCGGCTACTGTTGGAGATCTATTGAGAAGGCTTTTGTTCGCAGCCAATGATTCAGCTGCAGCCAACTGGGGTACCATAGAGACAGTGGGCGAGATTATCAGGAATCAGCCTGGGCTATATGGGTCATTTGTAAGGCATATCCTTGGTTTAATGAGTGATGAACCATCTAGGTCGGCCATATTATGGGCGGTAGGGAGGATAGGTGAGCGCCATCCCCGTGTAGTTAAAAACAGTTCCTTTTTTGCCCTGTTCGATCTCCTTGACGCTGACAATCCAGCTGTCCGGGGGCATGCCGTATGGGCACTTGGCAAGACCAAGGCTTCTGAGGCAAGGAATGCTGTCAGCAGGCTGCTTGATGATATTGAGGAGTTCGAACTTTTCGATGGCAAGGAAGTAAAATTTACTACAGTTGGAGAACAGGCCAAAGAGGCACTTGAACGCATGAACGACGATAAATCCATCAAGAGAGAGGAACAGGATTCAGCTATGAATGAACAGGATATCCAGCAAAAGGAACCGCCTGAGATCACACAGGCATGGCATGACTATCAGGAGGCCGAAATACTGAAAAACCGTGGACAGTCTCTGGATGCCATGGCCAAGTTCGAGGATGTGCTCGGTGTCTTTGATGCATTTGGCTATGATGCAGAGGTGGCCAACATCTGTGAAAAGCTAGGCGATATTCACGTGTTGCGTGGCAATGTTAAGGCTGCATTTTCTCCTTATCAAAGGGCCCTTGCCATATGTGAGAAGAAAAACGATCCGGTAAGCACGGTCATAATGCTTGAAAAGGTCATAGACCTTTACAGGCACGAAAAGGAATTTGAAAAGGCCCTGCCCTATTTTTTCAGGGCGCTTGAGCTTGTGGAGAGCCTGAGAGACGTCAGGAGGTCCGCATTTTTTCTGGCAGGCATTGGTGATATCTATGAGCGCCAGGGCAAGCTGGAAGACGCCCTGGATGCATACAAGCTGGCAGAAAAGCTGTTGTTTAACATGGGGGCCAAGGAAAAGGCAGCCACCATCCGAAAGGGCATAGAGGTTCTCGAGGAGAGACTTGCCCAGCAGAAGGCTGCTGGTGGTAATTAAATTAACCTGTTTATCCTAACAGGATGCCGTAATTTGCGCGTGGCTATTCACCTACTCCTTCGATCAGGACAGTGGCAATCGGCCATCTGTTTTGGGCAATTTCCGGGTTTATGGCAATGGAAAGTTCGAGGAGCCGGCTTTGTATCAGGTGGAGGCGTACTGTAGGATAGGTTTTGCCTGGCTTGAATCCTGAAACAGAGCAGACATGTCCCTTGCCGTTTATCTCAGTGGGGGCTCCGTATGTCCTGCAGTTGACCGGCCTGACATCATAGAGTAGACACTGGTCATCAGGGCTGAGCAGCGGGCAGCTGATTCTTGTCAGGGACAGGTCTTCCCTGGCTGACATGGCTTCATTCCAGCGCTTTTGCGCTCGTTTTGCCTTTTTCAGTATCTCTCGCCTGGTCTTCCTGCCAAGGAGCCGGAAGTGTTCCGCGATGAGCACTGCCTCTGCAAGGGATATATCAAAGGCTGCGTGGCAGCAGTCCGAACAGCCTTTTCTGCACCTGAATTCCTGCGGGTACTTGGTGGCCACTGCTGCAACCGCATTGTCCACCTGGTTCAGGAGTTCCATGAGTGGCTGATTATTTGGTGATATGGTTTTAGACATTTCGACACAGGATAATGTAATTCAGACGGAATGCAAGAGGTGTGGCACCTGCTGTAGGAGGGGAGGGCCGACATTGCACCAGGATGACAGGCATCTGGTTGTGTCCGGTGTGTTGACTCCCTCCATGCTGGTGACCCTGCGCAGGGGTGAACCGGTCCTTGACCCTGCGGAGAACCGCCTGATGCTCCTTCCATCAGAACTTATAAAGATAAGTGGTGTAAATGGTCTCAATGAATGCCGTTTTTTCCAGGCCAGGAAAAATTTATGTGCCATATATGAACACAGGCCCCTTGAGTGCAGGGCGCTTAAATGCTGGGACACGGCTGAAATAACAGCCCTGTTTCTCCGTGACCTGCTTTCGAGGACTGAGCTGATGCCGTCAGGTTCCATGGTCTGGAAGCTTGTCGAGAAATATGAAGCCGCATTCCCTGTCAGGCTCATCAGAGATCTTTGTCTTGCAAGCAGTTCCGGCAGTAAGGAGGCAGCTATAGAGCTTGAAGAACTAAGAGATCATGATTCCAGCTTCAGGCAGCAGGCCTCAGGGCTCCTGGGTTTGCCATCCGAGGATATGAACTTTTTTCTCGGAAGGCCCGTTTCAGAGGTTACAGAGCTGTTTTTTCTTTCCCAGCCAGACGATCTTGCGAAAAAATGAATGAAAATTCATTGAGCGTTATTTCCTCCCTTCTTGAGTAGTTGTTTATATCTATCTGAATTAATTAGAAAAATATGAAGATAGTTGTGCTTTGGTATTGAAAACGCTTGGATTTTTTGGCTTGACAAGAACGGCACAAAGATATTATAAAAGTTTTCACGCAATAGAATTATGTTCATTGCCGAATGAGTATTCATTCCTCAGCGCAAATCCGGGCTCTTTCTAATCGTGTCAGGATTGAGATGAAGATTTTGCGATAACGCTTTGAAAAAACTACCTAAGGAGGGAGATTTAAATGGCTGATGTCAAGAAGCATGACACTCCAATGTGCGATGAGCTCAAAAATGGGCCATGGCCAAGTTTTGTAGATGACATAGAACAGAAGGGCCTTAAGGGCAAGCAGGATTGTCTTGACCTTTTAGGGCAACTGGAGCTGTCCTATGTTCACAAGGAAACCCACTGGAAACACGGTGGTATCGTGGGCGTTTTCGGTTACGGCGGTGGTGTTATCGGCCGCTATTCGGACGTTCCTGAGAAATTTCCATCAATTGCACACTTCCATACCATGCGTGTTAACCAGCCTGCAAGCAAGTTCTACAGCAGCGCCTATCTGCGCAAGGTCTGCGAGATGTGGGATCACAGGGGCAGCGGTATGACCAACTTCCACGGCTCCACAGGTGACATGATCCTTCTTGGGACTACCACTGATCAGCTCGAGCCGGTCTTCTATGACCTTACTCACCAGATGAGCGTTGATCTCGGCGGTTCAGGCTCCAACCTGCGTACTCCAGCATGCTGTATCGGAAAGGCACGTTGCGAGTGGTCCTGTCTTGACACCCAGCAGATCTGCTATGATCTCACCCAGACATTCCAGGATGAGCTTCACAGGCCTGCTTTCCCATACAAGTTCAAGTTCAAGGTTTCCGGTTGCCCGAATGACTGTGTCGCAGCTATTGCCCGTTCCTGCTGTTCTATCATCGGTACATGGAGGGATGACATCCGCATAGACCAGGAAGCAGTAAAGGCCTACATTGGTGGTGAAATTGCACCAAACGGCGGCGCATTCGCTGATAGAGACTGGGGCGCATTCGATATTCAGAAGGAAGTTATTGATCTCTGCCCGACAGGATGCATGTGGATGGACGGCGATGAACTTAAGATCGATAACAAGGAATGCACCAGGTGCATGCACTGCATCAACGTGATGCCTGCGGCCCTGCGCCCGGGTACTGATGTTGGCGCTACAATACTCAATGGCGCCAAGGCCCCGATCCTTGACGGCGCTCAGATGTCCACCCTCTCAATACCATTTATCCGCATGGAAGCCCCTTATGACGAGTTCAAGGACTTCGTTGACAAGATATGGGATTGGTGGATGGAGCTTGGAAAGAACAGGGAGCGTTTCGGCGAGCTGATGCAGCGTAAGAGTCTCCAGGAATTTCTGCGTATTGCAGAGCTTGATCCCATTCCCCAGCACGTCAAGGAACCAAGGTCAAATCCCTACGTCTTCTGGAGCGAGGACGAGGTTGAAGGCGGCTGGGAACGCGACATCAAGGCATTCCGCGCACGTCACGCTGCTTAATTAAATTTTACAGGAGGTTAATATAATGGATCTTAAAGAACTGTATGGAGACAATCCAGGTTTCGATATATCTGATAAGGTAAACCAGCCATACGATCCCGAACTGGCTGAAAAGCTCTATGATCCCAAGAAGCCCATGGCCAACAGGATCACTGATATCGGACCACCATTCTACGAGCAGTTTTTCCCGCCAGTCATCAAGAAGAACTACGGCAAATGGAAGAGTCACGAGATTATTGAGCCCGGTATCATCAAGTACATCAGCGAGACAGGTGACACCTGTTTTACCGTGCGCTGCGGCACACCGCGTCTCATCACGACAGATCTCATTCGTGAGTTCTGCGATATAGCTGACAAGTACTGTGAAGGCTGTGTAAGATGGACAACCAGGAACAACGTGGAATTCATGACCGACAGCGAAGACAAGCTCCGTGCCTTGGTGGATGACATCAAGAGCAGGAAGCACCCTGGTGGTTCCTATAAGCTGCCCATCGGCGGAACCGGCGCATGCGTTACCAACATCGTGCATACCCAGGGCTGGGTGCATTGCCATACACCTGCTACGGATGCATCAGGTGTTGTAAAGGCAGTCATGGATGACCTGTTCGAGTATTTCGGAAGCATGAAGCTGCCTGCACAGGTGCGTATCGCCCTGGCATGCTGCCTGAACATGTGCGGTGCTGTTCACTGTTCTGACATCGCCATCCTTGGTGTTCACAGGAAACCGCCTTTTATCGAGGATGACCGTATCATGGGTGTCTGTGAAATTCCTCTTGCAGTTGCAGCCTGTCCTCTCGGGGCAATCAGGCCTGTTACAATTGAGCAGGACGGCAAGAAGATCAAGACAGTCCGCGTAAAAAACGAGCGCTGCATGTTCTGCGGTAACTGCTACACCATGTGCCCGGCAATGCCTCTTGCTGACGAAGAGGGCGACGGAATCGGCCTGCTGGTAGGGGGAAAGATCTCCAACAGGATTACTGCACCCAAGTTTTCCAAGTTCGTTGTACCTTATATCCCCAATGAGCCGCCTCGCTGGCCTTCCACAGTGAAGACCATCAGGAAGATCCTCGAGACCTATGCAGAAGGTGCTAACAAGTACGAGCGCCTTGGTGACTGGGCAGAGCGTATTGGCTGGGAGCGTTTCTTTGAGAAATGCGATATTCCATTTACGGACAAGTCCATTGATGATTACCGCCTGGCCTATGATACATATCATACCACCACGCTCTTCAAGTGGAGTGTCCATACCGAGAAATTCAAATAAAGGGGGCTGATTATGGCCATGGATAAAGAAGAACTGAAAAACAAGATCGTTGAATTTGCCACCAAGAAGGCCAAGCACAAATCCAAGATGTACATCAAGGATTTGTACAAGGCAGCACCAGAGGCAAAGCCAAGGCAGATAAAAAATGCTGCCAACGAGCTGGTACGGGAAGGCAGGCTTGAATTCTTCTCCTCTGGAAGTACCACCATGTATGGTGTGCCGGGCTTTGGAAAGTCTGAAAAGGACCAGTTCGGCGAACTGGAAGAATAGTTAATCAAAAGGCCCTGTCCAAGACAGGGCCTTTCTGGTTGTGTTTTTTAGATATTGTCTGCTTAAAAGCAGAAATGGGTAGGTACGCCTATACAATTTTGTTAGTAAAGGCAAATCGCATAGCTGGCTACCCGTAATTTTTTGACGCTATTCGTAGTAACCCCATACAAGGAAGTGGCGATCGCTGATAACTTCCACCCTCAAGAAATCCATTCCTTCCCGCTCGAGTTGAGACTTTATCTCTTCTGGCCTGTAGGCAGCAAGCAGTGAATTATAAAAATCCCTTTTAAGGATTTCCGGTTCATTACCGGAGTAGGTTTCAACGATACTCCTGGCATCTGCCTTGGTCCTTGGCCTTAGGAGATCCATTATGAACACAGGTGCCCCAGGACCGGCTGCCTGCTTTATGGTCTTCCACAATGCAGATGGATCTGGAAGATGGTGCAGGAGGCTGTTTACAATCACTCCATGGTAACCTTTCTTGGGAAGATGCTTGGTGGGTATTCTCATGTTAAAAAGACTGATCCTGCTGCTCAACCCCCGGCTGTCAACAATCCCTCTTGCAAACCCCAGCATGGCGGCAGAACCGTCAATGCCGTGGATTTTAGTCTCGGGAAAGGTCTTTGCAAACCTGCACGATATGTCTGCTGTTCCACATCCCAAGTCAAGGTATGTGCCTGATTCAGGTGTGCCTAAGCGCTCACGAAATGCCTGGACGAACATATCGTGGGGTTGTTGAAAATCAGCCTCGGCATAGGCACGGGCCTGTTCATGGCCATCCATAAGTTCTGGTTCCGGTATCCTGTTGCTTAGTTCATCTGGCAATGCAAGTTTCCTCCAAATCAATTAACCTTCAGTTACTATGCGGGACAGGTCGCCTATCCTGAGGAATAACCTGGCTATCATCCAGAGAAGCGCTAGCCTGTTTCTCCTTAGTTCTTCGTCTTCCACCATGACCATTACATGGTCAAAGAAACTGTCTATAAAGGGCTTCAGGCTTAGAAGCAGGAGCAGGGCCTTCTGATACTGCCCGGCATCAGGACAGCTACCTGGTGACGACAGTTTTACAAGGGGAGCAATCTTCTGTTTGACCTGAAGGAATATCTCGTACAGTTCCCTTTCCTCTTTATCTTGAAACAATTCCGTCTTTATCTCTCCTCCTGGAAAGCCCTTGAGGATGTTCATAACACGTTTGAAGGCTATGCTTATGGGTTCAAATTCAGGCTGAGTCCTTACCGCATTTATGGCCATTGCACGTTGGTAGCAGTCACTGGGGGAGTCAACCCCGGCATTTATGGATGCATCTACCACATCATAGTCAAGCCCGCGGTTCATAAGGTCGTGAGCAAGACGTTTCCCGATAAAGTTCATTACATCATCCCGCAGTGAAGGACTGGTCTCGGGAAGGATGGTGTCAAGGGATTCAATGGCCTCGGTTACAAGGGCTGTGAGTGAAATATGCAGTTCTCTGGCAATGAGAACGTGGATTATGCCAAGTGCCTGGCGCCTGAGTGCGTATGGGTCCTGGGTGCCAGTCGGCCTCAGGCCTATGGCAAAGGTGCCGGTGATGGTGTCTGCCTTGTCTGCAATAGACAGGATTGTCCCTGGCATGGTCTCTGGCAGCCGCCCTCCTGAACGTACGGGCAGATAGTGTTCCTCTATGGCCGTTGCCACAGCCTCCGGTTCCCCAGACAGGAGGGCGTATTCCCTGCCCATAATGCCCTGGAGCGAGGGAAACTCTCCCACCATCTCTGTACACAGGTCTGCCTTGCACAGGTAGGCTGCTCTTTTCACTGTTTCCATGTCAGAAGGAGATATCTCCGAGGAAAGATAAGTTGCTATCCTGATAACACGATTGGTCTTATCCATGAGAGTGCCCAGGCCTTTGTGGAAGATGATGCCCTCAAGCTCCTGGACAAAATCATCGAGTTTTCTCTTCCTGTCCTCATGGAAAAAGAATTCGGCATCAGACAGCCTGGCAGTCAGGACCCTTTCGTGTCCTTTTCTTACCAGGTCAGGTTTTGGAGACAGAGTGTTATTTATGGCTACAAAGTTGGCCTTCAGAGCGCCGGATTTATCTGTGACTGCAAAGTATTTCTGATGCTCCTTCATGCAGGTTATCAGGACCGGATCAGGCAGGGCCAGGAATTTTCCATCGAAGTTTCCACATGTAGCTGATGGATATTCTGTGAGAAAAGTATTCAGTTCCTCAAGGTCCTGGTCCTTCAGAAGAATGCCTGATTGTCTGGCAGCAGCATCTGAAGCAGCCTCCAGCAGCATTGCTCTGCGGCTTGATATGTCTGCTATGCAGTATGCGTCCTGGAGTATATCCAGATATTGATCAAAAGAGGCCGAGTCCAGCCTGATTTGTCCCTGGGACATAAAGCGGTGGCCATAGGTTATCCTGTCGGAAAATATGCCTGAGACTTCAAACGGAATCACCTTTCCCCCAATAATTGCAACTATCCATCTTACCGGGCGGGCAAAACGGAAAGTGCCCTGGCCCCAGCGCATTGTCTTGGGGAAGGGGATGGATGCCAGGATACCGGGCAACAGCCCGCCAAGTATCTCTATGGCCGGCCTGCCGCGCTCCTGTTTTCTGATGCAGAGGTATTCGCCCTTTTCCGTTGCCTCAATGGCTATCTGTTCGATGCTGACATCGTTCCTGCTGGCAAAGCCCTCTGCGGCCTTTGTGGGATTGCCGTCAGGATCAAATGCGATGTTTTTCGGCGGTCCCATCACCTTTCTTTCCCTGTCAGGCTGTTTTGCCGCAAGGGCATCCACGTGCACAGTGAGCCTTCTGGGAGTTCCGGCTGTACTGATTGGGCCATGCTCAAGGAGACTGTCTTTCAATGCCTTGCTGATGGCCGAGTTGAGGTG
Source organism: Deltaproteobacteria bacterium (assembly GCA_026992735.1). Classification (GTDB taxonomy): domain Bacteria; phylum Desulfobacterota; class Dissulfuribacteria; order Dissulfuribacterales; family QOAL01; genus QOAL01. The sequence goes on along the minus strand of JALWYO010000020.1, from coordinate 1,227 downwards.
TTCAAGGGCAGTGGGAATATAGCCTGCAGGTATTTCTTCAGTCCCGATTTCAAGCAGAAATTGTGTTAATTTTGGGGATGTGTTGTTCATGTCGTCTCTTTCTGGTTTCCAGGGCCTTCTTGGCCCGCCTGATTCTGCTGTTCAACATAGAGATGGGCCACAGACCTTGCGATATTACGTACCCGGCCAATATAGGCAGTGCGTTCAGATACGCTTATTGCGCCCCGCGCCTCCAGTAGATTGAATGTGTGGGAACACTTGAGGCACTGGTCATAGGCAGGTCGGACCAGTTTTTCTTCTATCAGCTTTCCAGCTTCTGATTCATGGAAATCGAACATCTGTTTAAGTATTTCTACTCCGGCAGAATCAAAGTTGTAATGAGAGAATTCCACTTCATCCTGGAAGTGCACATCTCCGTATGTTACCTCTGAATTCCACTTCAGGTCATACACGCTTTCCACTTCCTGGAGGTACATGGCAATACGTTCAAGCCCATAGGTAATCTCAACAGAAACCGGGTGGACATCCACACCGCCAACCTGCTGGAAATATGTGAACTGAGTTATCTCCATGCCGTCCAGCCAGACTTCCCATCCAAGGCCCCATGCCCCAAGGGTGGGGCTTTCCCAGTCATCTTCTACGAATCTGATGTCATGTTCTTTAAGATTCAGCCCAAAAGTTTCCAGGCTTTTAAGGTACAAATCCTGGATATCGTCCGGCGAAGGCTTGAGAATGACCTGGTACTGGTAATAATGCTGGAGCCTGTTTGGATTCTCACCATAACGTCCGTCAGTTGGCCTCCTGGAAGGTTGAACATACGCTACCTTCCAGGGATCAGGTCCGAGGGAGCCGAGAAACGTGGCAGGATGGAAGGTCCCTGCACCGACTTCCATGTCATAGGGCTGTAATAATAGACAGCCCTGTTCTTTCCAGTAGCTGTCAAGCGCGAGAATCATTTCCTGAAAAAGCATTGTTTCTCCTTGAGTTATTTTGAAATTTATTCTGCTGTTGTAACCCGTGTCCGTCTGTCATGTTTGCAGATGCCTGCAAGGTGTGCAGACACACGGTAGAGAGATAGACGGATTTGTTTTTGCCTGATAACGATGCATGAGCGGTATTTTGTTTATTACTCAACTTTCTGACTTGTTTTTCACGTTCAGCCAGTAGAGTAACATGCTAAAATAATTAAATAAATAATGAAAAGCCTTTCGCTTTCTGATATATTGA